>NZ_BAAAFX010000014.1:0-231958 GCF_039523755.1 Tatumella terrea
GCTGGGCTGGGCTGGGCTGGGCTGGGCTGGGCTGGGCTGGGCTGGGCTGGGCTGGGCTGGGCTGGGCTGGGCTGGGCTGGGCTGGGCTGGGCTGGGCTGGGCTGGGCTGGGGATGATCGCCATTTTCATATACCACAGGGAACATTATTCACGTCAGGTGACGGTGTCAGATAGTACAGCGGGATATTCGGGGGCAACCGCCGGGGCCGCCCTTTACTGTAATGCTAAAAAAAAACGGGCCTGAAATCCCAGGCCCGTCTGTCTGTAACAAGGTTTATTGCAGATTAATCAGAATCAATCTCGCTCAGATCGCCCTGAATTGCCTGAGCGTTCGGGTTAACTTCCGGTTTCAACTTACCGCCATTGGCCAGGAAGTCATACCGCTGGAAGTAAGCATTGCGGATAAAGGCATAAGGATCGCTCTGTTGTTTCAGCATGCCATCGGAATCCAGCAATTCGGCACGGGTTTCAATGCCTTCCAGCACCCATTTGCCTGCCGACATCCAGATAGTCAGAAAGCTGAGAGGCGGATACAGCGCATCGACCATATCCCCGCCGTCCTGACGCAACGTAAAGCTGCCATAACCCGGTAACTCGACATACGGGCCATAACCTACCCCGTAGTGACCCAGCGTAGTACCAAAGCCTTGCTCGTGCTCACGCGCCAGCGCAGGGTTTGCTTTACCGGCCACATCGATAAGTCCGCCCAGCCCCAGTGTTGAGTTCAGGAAGAAGCGGGTAAAGTGGATAGCCGCACGATGCACATCCCCTTCAAGCAAATAGTTCACCATGCTGGAAGGCTCATCCAGATTGCTTAATGCATTACTGATCCCGTTTCGCGCAGGTACCGGTACATAGTTCCGCCATGCAACCGCCACCGGACGTACGATATACGGGTCCAGCACGTTATAGTTCAGATTGAACATTGTACGGTTAAAACTTTCCAGCGGATCACTGTGATGTGCTGAACCGCCCCCTGTCGCCTGCGGAGCGGAGGCTTGTGCAACCGGCTGCGAAACCTGCTGTGCTTCAGGCTTTATCACCTGCTTATTTTTTTCAGTGTCCGGATGACTCCCGGCACACCCTACCAGCAGTAAACTGGCCACCCCCAGAATGGTCAGGCGGTAATGCATGCTGATCTCCCTGTGCAATGATCTGAAAGACCATCAGGGTTGCTGCTGGTTAATCTCAACAGCGACCGTCTGATGACCGTTATACGGTAATTTACCAGTCTGGCCATACCAGTCGCCCGATTGCGGATCCGCACTTCCGTCACGGGAAATCCGCACTCTCACCTGAATATTGTGCTGTGCTGATAGTAAACGTTCCTGAACCATTGCGTTACTGTCATCCAGAGTCACAGTCAACGGAAAATGGCTCAGCGGGATACGTTTCACTGCCACCGGGACCGGAGATACACCATCGGTCACTGAAATATACAATATTCCGTTCGGGGTTAACATTTTTTCTGCAGTCGGTGCAATCGCCACATTAAGCGTCAGTTTACTGCTCTGTTGTCCGGCATTGGTGCGAGCAAGCTCGATTCCCTGCTCTACCGCATTAGCTTCTTTGGAGTTTGCCGGCAGTAATGGCAGCATTTTTTGCCAATAACCGATCGCCGTATCGTAATTTTGCTGGGTATAGTTTACCGCCGCCAGCAAACTTAAAATGCGTAAATTATTTGGCTCGGCGGTCAGCATAGTACTGAGCATCACCTGAGCCTGGCGGTTATCCTGAGGATCCTGAGAACGCACCAATACGCTGGCATAATCCAGTTTCAGTTCATTGTTATCCGGTGCCAGTTTCAGTGCCCGCTGGAAAGCCTGACTGGAAAGCGGTGTATTATTCAGCACCATCCCCAACCGGCCCAGCATCGCCCAGTCATTAATATTATCAGGGTGCGACTGCAGGGACGTTCTCAGCCCGACCTCAAACTCTTCCAGTTCCTGAACATTCAGCGCTTTATCCTGCGGATTCATTAACTGAGCACGTAACTTCGGATACTGTGCGTTGATCTGATCCCATGCCAGTACCTGAGCCAGTCCTCCGGTTTTCAGATACATGCCCAGGGTCACCAGTACCAGAATAATCAGCCCCGGCCAGAGCACCCAGCGGCCGGAATGACGGCGGGTAACCGTCTGTTGTTGTGGAATATCCGTCAGCAGCGTTTGCTGTAACTCGATAATCATTTCCTGCTTTTCGGCAACAACACCCTGCTGCTCATCTTCATCCAGTTCATTCAGACGCTGACGGTAAAACGTTTTATTGAGCTGATCGCGCTGAGTGCTGGTGTCTTTCCCGGAACGCCAGCCACTGGTCAGAACCAGCGCACATGCCGCCAGCAAAAGTATAAAAATGCTTAACCATAACGCGCTCATAACGGCTTCCTGTCATCGTCCAGTAACGCAGCCAGTCTTTGCTGTTCAGCTTCATCAAGCTCGCTGCGCGTATTTTTTCTTCTGCTACGTAGGATGATCAACGCAGCACCTGCAATAATAAAACACGCCGGACCGACCCAAAGAATAATGGTTGACGGGGTGACCGGCGGCTCATAGGTGACAAAGTTACCGTAGCGGGCCACCATGTAACCGATAATCTGCTGGCGGCTCTGCCCCTGTTGCAACATCTCATAAACCTTCTGCCGCATGTCTGCCGCAATCATCGCGCCGGAATCCGCAATGCTGTTGTTCTGACATTTCGGACAACGCAAAGACTCGGTCAGAGAGCGATACTGTTCTTCCTGGGCCTGTGACTTAAATTGATAAGTATCAATGGCAGCCCAGAGACTAAAGCTGGTCATCATAGCCGCCATGAAAAGTATCAGTTTTTTCATCGATTATTTCTCCGCTGACTGGCTGTACTTATTCCACAGCGGTTGGATCTGCTGCTGCCAGACCTGAGCATCCACATTCCCTGCATGGCGGTAACGGATAATGCCTTTACCGTCGATCAGGAAAGTTTCCGGCGCGCCGTACACACCCAGATCCAGTCCCAGCATGCCGTCGCCATCGTACAGACTGAGCGAATAGGGGTTACCCAGGGTATTCAGCCAGTTAACCGCCTTAACCCGATCATCTTTATAGTTCAGGCCGACGATGCGGATACCTTTTTCGGCCAGCGTATTCAGATACTGATGCTCTGCGCGACAGGTCGGGCACCAGGTTGCCCACACGTTTAATAACAGAGGTTTGCCGTTCAGTAACGCGGTCTGGTCATAGTATTTGCCGGGATTTTGCAGGGATTCCAGTTTAAACACCGGCATCGGTTTACCCACCAACGCCGATTCCAGCAGGGTAGGATCATCCCCGTGGGCATTACGGTTGAGTTGCCAGAGTAAGGCGGCGGCCAGCAATAAAAACAATACCAGCGGGATAAACAGTATTTTCTTATTCATCAGTGCTGCTCCTCCCGGGACTGATGTTTTTTACGGGAACGGTAACGGGGATCCAGCAGGCACAGCACCCCTCCGACAGCCATAAAGACACCGCCAAACCAGATCCAGCGAACAAAAGGTTTGTAGTAAATGCGTACTGCCCAGGAACCATCACCAATCTCTTCACCCAGCGCAGCATAGAGATCGCAGGCAAAACCACCGCTGATAGCGGCTTCGGTCATCATGGTATGCGCCACCGGATAATAGCGTTTTTCCGCATGCAGCACAGCAACCGGCTTACCTTTATGCGTAACATCAATGATCGCCTGGCCGCCCGAATAGTTCGGACCGGTCAGACGCTGTACATCACGGAAAATAAAATGATAGTTATGAATATCGATGTTATCGCCGGGTTTCATCCGGACATCACGCTCCACACTGTATTGGGTGCTAAAGGCGATACCGATAACCGTGACCGCCACGCCCAGGTGTCCCAGCACCATGCCCCAGTGACTGCGTGACAGATGTAACAGGCCACGGAAAAAGCGGTGCCGGTGGGTAGCACGTTCATGCAACTCCATCAGCGTCAGTAAAATCACCCAGACAGACATCAGCAGCCCCACCACGGCCATCGCTTCAATGCGGTCCTGCAGGATCAGCGGTAATGCTATTGAGCAGATCAGGGTGACCACCACGGCAACGAGCAGGCGTTTAACCAGTTTTTTCGGCTCATCCCGACGCCAGCGCACCAGCGGCCCTATCCCCAGCATCAGTGCAAAAGGCGCCATGATCCAGGTAAACAGGGTATTAAAGAATGGCTCACCAATAGAAATGCTGCCCAGACCAAGTTCTTTATGAACCAGAGGTAGCAGTGTACCCAGTAACACCACCAGCATGGCGGCAATCAGCAATACGTTATTCCCCAGCAGAAAGGATTCCCGTGACCAGGCCTCGTTCTGCACCCGGCTGCGCACCTGTCCGCCACGCACGGCGTAGAGCAACAGTGAACTGCCGATGACAATCACCAGGAAAATCAGAATAAAAATACCGCGGGAGGGGTCGGACGCAAAAGAGTGCACAGAAACCAGTACCCCTGAACGTACCAGGAACGTCCCGAGCAGGCTCAGTGAAAAGGCTGTGATCGCCAGCAGCACGGTCCAGGATTTAAAGGTTCCGCGTTTTTCAGTGACGGCCAGGGAGTGAATCAATGCCGTACCTGCCAGCCAGGGCATCAGCGAGGCATTTTCTACCGGATCCCAGAACCACCAGCCCCCCCAGCCAAGAACGTAGTAGGACCAGGCGGATCCCAGCACAATACCAATGGTCAGGAAGACCCAGGCGGCAGTCGTCCAGGGACGCGACCAGCGCGCCCATGCGGTATCCAGACGCCCGGTCATCAGTGAGGCAATCGCAAAAGCAAAGGCAACGGAGAAACCGACATACCCCATATAGAGTAACGGCGGATGGAAAATCAGGCCGATATCCTGAAGCATCGGGTTAAGGTCACTGCCATCGACCGGGAAGTCAGGCAGAGTGCGAATGAACGGGTTGGACGTCAGAGTAATAAACAGCAGGAAGCCCAGATTAATCATGCCCATCACAGCGAGCACCCTGGCAATCGCGTCCTGCGGCATCCCCCGGCTCAGTAAGGCCACGGCCAGTGTCCAGCCACTGAGCATCAGCAGCCACAACAGTAATGAGCCTTCGTGAGCGCCCCAGGTGGCCGCAATGCGATACCAGACCGGTAGCAGGGTGTTTGAGTTTTCTGCCACATAAGCCACAGAGAAATCATTCACAATGAACGCGTGCACCAGGATCAGGAAGGCCCCGGCAATACAGGCAAACATACCGTAGCTCAGCGGACGGGCCATCCCCATCAGACGACTATCGAGCCGGGCGGCACCCCATAGCGGATAGATACTCAACAGTAATGCCAGACCCAGCGCCAGACATAACAAAAAACTGCCTATTTCAGGGATCATTGTTGCTCACCTTGCATGGTCTGGATATTTAACGCCGGATCGTCAGGATTCTTTTTCATCGCATGGGTAATTTCCGGCGGCGTATACTTCGCATCGTGTTTTGCGAGTACCTGCCGGGCTTTAATCACGTTGCCATCCTCCAGCACCCCCTCGGCCACAATGCCCTGCCCTTCCCGGAAGAGATCCGGAAGAATACCCACATAGGTAACCTCAACGACCCCATTGGCGTCATAGAGTTTGAACTGTACCGCCAGAGTGTTCGGGTCACGTTTAACACTGCCCGGCAGCACGATGCCCCCGATACGTAATTGCTGACCCGGGTGGGGTTTATCCGTATGGTCGGCCCCCCGTCCGTAAAGAATTTCCCCGGGGGTATAGAACAGATCAATGTTAGAACGCAGCGCATACATGACTAACCCGGTGGCCATCCCAAGCCCCACCAGAATTGCCACGACGACCATCAGGCGGCGGCGGCGACGAATGTTCACAGGGAGCCTCCGGCTTTAGCAGCGGTTTTCTTTTGTCGGGCAGCATTGACCCGTCGTTCGCGGGCCTCACGCTGTCTTATCTGTTTTAGTAACAGTGTTCGTTGTACCCGTGTGTGGACGATAAGCGCAGTGAAAGCCAGCAAGGTGAAGAACACTGACAGCCAGACGTAAAAGGCATATCCGCCCATCCGGAAGAAATCAGCCCACGAAGAAAAGGCAGGAGTCATGATTTACGCCCCTTATTAGCAATGACGGAAACCCAGGGACGGTTACGCTCGGTATACAGGATTAAGGTGCGCAGGCGGATTAATGTCAGCGTGATAAAGACCAGCAGATACCCGAGGATAGACCAGCGCAGAGGTGTGCGCATCGGTTGTGCAATATCCTGCTGCAGGAAGCCGGACGACCCCTGATGTAAGGTATTCCACCACTGAACAGAATAATGAATGACAGGCAGGTTAACGACCCCGACCAGAATGAGAATTCCGGCGGCCCGTCCGGCTACACGACGATCATCGAATGCATTATACAGGGTAATAACACCCATATAGATGAAGAGCAGCACCAGCTCAGACGTCAGACGGGCATCCCATATCCACCAGGTGCCCCACATCGGTTTACCCCACGCAGAACCGGTGACCAGCGCAATAAAGGTGAAAACAGCCCCCACCGGCGCCATCGCCGCGGCAACCAGATCAGACATCTTCATCTGCCAGACCAGACCGATAAAAGCGGCAATCGCCATGGAGGCATATACCCCCATCGACCACATTGCTGCCGGTACATGAAGATACATAATCCGGTAACTGTCGCCCTGCTGATAATCTGCAGGCGCATAGCCAAAGCCCCAGATCCAGCCCAGTAACAGAGTGATTGTCGCCACCAGTGCAAACCAGGGAATAAACCTGCCGCACAGATGATAAAGCCTTTCCGGCCTTGCCAGCTGATGTAACCATTTCCACATTTTCGTATTGCTCACTAATATTTACTAAAAGCGGCACAACACGCAGCTTATTGCAGACTGATCCGTAATGCTGCGGCTGTGGCAAAAGGTGCCAGCGTAATACTGGCGATTAGCATTGCGCCTAATATGGCCAGATAGCCCCCGATGGAGACACCCTGGCTGGCAGCATCAATGGCTGCACTTGAAAAAATCAGTACCGGGACGGCCAGCGGCAGAACCAGTAAACTTAGCAGTACCCCGCCCCGTCTTAATCCGACGGTCAGCCCGACCCCGATGGCCCCCAGAAAACTTAAAATCGGCGTTCCCAGTAGCAACGTCAGTGCCAGTCCACACCAGCCGGAAAAACTCAGTGACAGCAGCAAAGAGGCCAGTGGCGATAAAATAATTAGCGGTACACCGGTCACCAGCCAATGTGCGATCACTTTCCCCAACACAGTCAGAGGTAACGGCGCAGGTAATAACACCAGCTGTTCCAGTGAGCCGTCCAGGAAGTCATCACGGAACAACCGTTCCAGCGCCAGTAATGACGAAAGTAAGGCGGCCACCCAGACAACTCCCGGGGCTATCCTGGCCAGTAACGCAGACTCCGGACCGATCCCCAACGGAAACAGTGTGATCACGATCAGAAAAAACCATAGCGGATTAATAAGTTCCGAACTGTTGCGAAACGCTACTTTTAATTCCCGACGAATCATACTCACCAGCATGGCGCGTTCCCTTCCGCCAGCAAGCGTATTTTCCTGACCGGTATCTCCCGGGAAGGTAAATCCTGATGCGTAGTCAGAATAACGGATCCCCCCTGCCGGGCATGCACTGAGAATTGTGACATTATTTTTTCAACCCCTGCTTTATCGATAGCCGTCAGCGGCTCATCAAGGATCCAAAGCGGAGCCTCTGTCAACCATAGCCTGGCCAGCGCTACCCTGCGCTGTTGCCCGGCGGAGAGCTGCGAGACCGGCGCATCCTCATAACCCGTAAGTTCTACTTCTTCTAATGCATGAAATATTTGCTGATGACTGCAGGCTGGGTGAAAAAAGCGCAGATTTTCCAGTGCCGAGAGAACCCCTTTAATTCCCGGCAGATGGCCCAGATAAATCATTTGCCGGTGCCAGATATCACGCTGGGCGGCTATCGGAGTGCCTTCCCAGAGAATGTCTCCGGATTCAGCATGGCTCAGGCCCGACAGCAGGCGTAGTAACGAGGTTTTACCCGCACCATTCGGCCCCTCAATCTGAACAATATCGCCACGTTCCACGTTGAACGAGAGCTGCTCAAAAAGCACCCGTTCATCACGAACGCAGGTCAGTTTTTTGGCTTCCAGCATGCAGAATCTATTCGCTTTAACATTAAGAAAGCCGAACTATAGCATAAGGAAATCGGCTGCCGAATGGTGAAAATGGTCACGGTTCCATAAAAAAGCTCTGACGGACACTTTTCCGCCCAAAAAACAGACAATGATAAAATTTTGTTACGTTTATTTTTAAAACCCCGGCGGTGTAACGGGAAAAACACCGATTTCTGTAACAGCTGAGTTCCTCCTCCGGTGACCGTCACAACGCCGGAAAACCCGCTATTTTTAAGATAATTTGACACCTGCATGGCCTGATTCTCTTTCCCTCCCGACCGTTAACCGTACTAATAAATCACATCCACCCCGCATAAAATCAACATTGAAATAACAACAGTGGCAACCTGTAAATTACCGCAAAGACTCCCCTGATTTATTGAGAAAAAAGACTAAACTTAGCGGGTACAGATCCGTTAATTGACCGCCGGAGGGCAGAATGCAGAGTCCTGAAACACAGCGTATGCGAGCCAAAGAAGTCGACAGTGATGAAAAAAGTAATGAAGATGAAATCACCACCGCCGAAGAAGAACTACCCTCCTCCGCTGTCGCTATTCATGAAACGATCCGCCAGAGCGGTGAAAAAGAGCTGGAAAGAGACAGTATGGCATTACTGCTTTCTGCGGTTACTGCCGGATTATCGATGGGGACATCCCTGTTGGTAAAAGGGTTATTACAGGTGCACACGGAAGGTATGCCTGGCAGTTTTCTGCTCGAGAACTTTGGGTATTGTGTTGGCTTTATTATCGTCATCCTCGCGCATCAGCAACTCTTCACTGAGAACACCATCACGGCCGTATTGCCGGTGATGCATAAGCCGGTAAAAGGAAATATTCTGCTACTGCTGCGGCTTTGGGGGATCGTATTAGTGGGGAATTTTATCGGTACTGCGCTGATTGCACTCGCCTTTAATCATATGCCGGTTTTTGACGACACACTGCAACAGACCTTTGTCCATTTGAGCGAAACGGCTGTCAGACACGATGCTCTGCAGATGTTCTGTGGTGCGCTGATCTCGGGCTGGCTGATTGCGACCATGGTATGGATGTTTCCGCACGCCGGATCCGCAAAAGTCTTTGTGATCATAATGATCACCTGGATTATGTCGCTGGCCGGGTTGTCGCATATCGTCGTCGGTTCGGTAGAAGCTTTTTACCTGGTCTTCAATGGCCATATGAGCTGGGCTGAATTTTTCTGGCCGTTTGCCCTTCCTACTCTGCTCGGTAACATTACCGGCGGAACGTTTATTTTCGCCCTGCTCAGCCATGTGCAAATCCGCAATGACATGAGTGAACTGAATAAGCAGCATAAATGATTGTCCTGCCGGGGCCGGCTTACGGCCCCGGCCTTTCTTTATGTAACGGCATCCCCCCGCCCTTCGGGCTACCGTAGTTTCCCCGTTACAATACCGCGCCGGCCTTCCAACCCGGAACCCATTGTTCCTGCCCACTGCAGACGCGGAGATAATGTCTGCTGCAGGCCGCCGGACGGTTCAGGGAAGTCACAGACGGGATCGTACAGGAGAACCTTCAGCCCGTGCTTAACTGTCCGATGGTAAATTAAAGCTATCCCTCAGTTATTAAATATAAAAAATTCATCTGATACAGTCAGGTATCACCCCCTCAATGTCATGAATACTGGCTTACGATGCGTTGAATGACTAAGCCTGACCTGCCCCCTTAAGTTAAGAGACCGGTTCGGAACCGGGATGAAAATGATCTGACAAGGTCTGTGGCGTTAATGATGAATCATAGACAAAGATGATGGGTCGTAAACCGGGGGTAAGAGTGATAGCCACCGCCGGAACATTAACCTGTGAGGCAGCGCGTATGATGCAGCCTGATGGGTGTATTCGCTCTGATTAGCGCCCGCGGATATCGTATTTCCCCTCCAGGACCAGAAAGCCGTGACTCTTCAACTCGTCCAGAGAGATAGGTTCTCTGCTCACGGGAAGAAAAAAGCCATGCCCCTTAAGGAAAAGTAATATCTTAGGTTCCTCACCTGATCTCTTTACCCTGTAAAAACCTGTTTCCATAGAATGACTCTTCTGACCCTAAAACATTAATAAAATTAACATCAATAAATTATGTTTTCTTGATCCTGATCAATATATTCCTTCCGGACATGAAACTAAAAGTTAATTCCTTTAATAATCATCCGGATATACTTATCTCCCGCACGATAAATTGATAAGTTCTGGCGGGAAAACACTGTATTTTTAATAACTGAAACTTATTTTTACCTTAACCGCTATCCGTATCAGCCAGGAGTAAGGAAGCATCATGACACATAATAAGAATTGTCACACCCTGTAAAAATCCGGCCAATACCCGAGAATAATCGCTCATTGCCTGAGAGTAATAATATTTTCTTCAATAAAGACAACAGTCTGCGATTAACACTCCCTGTCATCGAATGAAAAATAAAAATACCTATACTAAAATATTTACTCTGTGATAGTGTAATTTTCGTAATCATTAATTCAGGAGGTATTACCATGCATGAGATGAGAAATATTGTCATCACTGGCGGGACAAAGGGTCTGGGCTATGTTTATGCGACACATCTTTCCAAAATACCTGAGTACCGGATCATTATTACCGGAAGAAGCAAGACTCCTCCCGCAGAAATAGAGCCTCTGCTGGGACCTGCATTCCATTATCGTTGTCTGGATGTGGCGAACGAACAGGAAATCATCCCCTTCTTTCTCAATATAAAAAAAGATTTCGGCCATCCTGATGTATTACTAAATAACGCGGGGGTATGGGGGCCGGTCGGAAAGTTCAATACCAATGCTATCGATGAATGGGTCGATGCATTAACGATTAATCTTTCCGGCGTGGTGAGATGTGCACATGCCGCAATAAACATTATGGAACCAGACCGGCACAGCGTTATCATTAATATGGTCAGTAACGCCGGCGCTTACCGTTGGCCTACCTGTTCCTCTTACTCAGTATCCAAGGCAGCGGTCATTAAATTTACCGAGAATATAGCCATCGAATTAAAGAAAAATAATATCTCTGTCTATTCATTCCATCCGGGCCTGGTTCACTCAACGGGGATGGTCATCGACTTATTCAGTCATCCTCCGGAAGAGCAAGGTGCGACCAGAAACGCTATGGAGTGGATTATTAAGGAGAAAGAACGCGGAAATACCGTCAGCGTTGAGGCAGGTATTCCCAATATTGAAAAGTTATGTAGCGGAAAATATGACTGTCTGAGTGGCCTTTATATGACAGAAGCCGATGATCTGGATACGATGTGCTCAGATATAAGAAAAATAAGAAAGCAAGATCTGTATCAGTTACGTATTAATAAATAATCCATCAGCTAAGCACAAGACGACACCAGGGAAGTAAAGAATAAAAAACCGCTAAAAAAGATAAAACCGATTTTAACTATGTAATACATTTAATCAGCGTGCCGGGGTCCCTCCCACAAACTAATATACTAACAGTTATCACCGGAAATACTCCCCGGAACACGGCTTGTCTGATTGTTAACGTTCAGTCCCGGGAATAAAAACTCCCGCCCATCCCGCTGGAATATATTAGTAAATTCCATAGTCTGTCCGCTATTTCAGGGCGCCTGACTTCATTTTGGTTACACAGTCCATGACTCACGGGAATGTTCACCCACCCTATGATTTTATCACTCTCTGCTATCGAGGGTTCTTTGCACTAAGATAATTACTGTATAAAGGGCACGCTCACCCTCTGATACCGGATCCTCACTTCACCCCTCCAAACCATCAATAATTATTATGAATAATTTTTTAAGGTAATCAGCTTAATTTTGACTCATCCGGTGAAATGAGCCTGTAAACCGGCCTTCGTCATTCCCGGACCGCTTGACACGCAAGACCCTTCCACAGAGAGCGCAACACATATGCCCTCCGGAACAGACAATATCACCGGCAGATTATTGAAAGTATCTGCTTGTAAAAACCTCATAGTTTACGGTAACATACAACCATATCATCATTCCGCTCCGCCGGAAACTTTGCGTCTCCTTAGTTAAATGGATATAGTTAGCGAAATCGTTAACCTCATGATTTAATTAAATAAAACAAGACTAAATCATCTCCTGATGTACACAGATATGTACTCACCCGTCAATTTCGATGCGCTTACTCCCGACTGAAGCAAAAAAAACGAATTTATTTTTTCGGCATCTTTGAGTCACAAACTCTTCACGAAGTACGTCACCACTCCGATCACCCTGGCATCGTCCAGTGCGTCACCTTCGATAATTCCACCGTCAGTAATAAACCGGCCGGCACCCACCGTGGCGAATACCTTCTGACCGGACACCTCCAGCAAGACGACCTTCCCCATCTTCACCCGTAATCCAGGTTCAGCCACAGCGTAACCTTCATCCGTCGGGATGATGATTGAGGATGCGGTGATCCCCATCACTGACTCAGGGGTTAACCGTGTTTCGACGTAATCTGCTGCGGGGGATGGGAAGGCCATGTGAGTTCTCCGATGTTTTATCGGAGGTTAGGTCATAATCAGGCGGCCAGATAGCTTTTAAGTGCTGACTCAGCGACATCAAGAGGGTTTCCGGTGCCCGGGTAATCAAATTTAAAAGGGTACAAACTGGCCCCCGGCGTATCTCCCACGGAGGTCTTAAACTGAGCTATCCCCGTCTTACCGTCAAAATAAGACAGACTGACGGCTTCGTATGTCACGTCTACTTTGTCTGACCCAGAGGAGATGCTGATGCCAAGCTGGTTATAGAGAGAGGTTTTATCTAACGTGGTCGATGCGGTGAATGACATATGCTTTCCTTTGTTTAGGATGTTGTGATCTGAGTTGCCGTGATGGCATAAGGTACGCCATCAATGTACAGAACAAGGTTTCGGGTCACGCCGGATGATGATTCACCGGAAATAAGGTCAAGGGTGGCCGCGCCTGCGACTAAACGCCCGTCACTCGCGATACCCAACCCTCCTCGTCGGACGTTCCCGGATGAATCTTGCTGCCAACCGGCCCGATTTAACCATGAGGTCATAGGGGTTCTTGCATCAGATGGGGGGTCTTCCTTGGTCACATCACCGAACCACAATGTTGCACTTAAGTTTGTGTTGTTGTACTGAGCTACCACATCCCCGGGCGAACTGACATCTGCCCGCAGTGAGCACATTGCATTGATTCCGACCTTTATCCAGAGCTCAAGGTTATTCCCCCCGCCACCAGTGAAACGAACATCAGTAACCGGACCACCATGATTTGACCAGTTAACATGCTGAGCTGAGCTATCAGATTTTCGCTGAATATTTATCAGGGAATGGCCGCCGTGCTGAGTAGACCATGGGTAAATTGCAGTAGTGTCCCACACGGCCCCGGCATCGCCGGTAACCTTAATCTGCAGTGAACTGCCTATATCCTGGAACCAGAATTTACCGACGTAATACCAGGTTTCAACCGTATTGGAATAAGTATTAATCAGCAGTGGCCCAGCTGCCATGCGCGATGCAACCGTACCATGAGAAGTGAAAATCCCGTGTGGCTCAAGAAAAGACTGACCGGGAAGATATGACGTGTTCCATGCCGTATCAACGTTATACCCGGTCTTCATATATTGAGGCTGTATGTCGGAAGTAATCAGCGTGAAATTTGAATTGCGCAGGTCAAGATATGACACATTTCCTGACGTATCTGTATAGCAGTCCTCGATACAGAAGGTAATCATAGCTATCTGGGAATCTGTCAGGTCTCCAGGATTTGATTTCTCAATCCAGCCATTTTTAATAATCGCCTGGCGTAGCCGTGGAGACTTAAATACCGGTGACGGATAAACATTTTGATAGTTAAAATTCGACCATTCAACGGCCGTCGGGTGGTCCCAGTTACCTGACGCCTGATTATCATAGCCAATCTCGTACAGACCTCCGTAAACACCATCACAATATGTTTCGTCGAAGCGAGTATCGAGTGTGTCTGACAGATTAAATCCAAGTCCGCCTACATTCTTCAAATACCAAAAGCGAATATGAACATTCTGGGGTCCTGATTGTATGTTCTCTAAAAAAGGCTGAACATTACTAGGAGTTGTTCCGGAAATAGTTGCCTGTCCATTGAAATTAAAAAAGGCAATATCACCATCATACGCTTCAATTTTGAAAACCGGCGAAGATGATTTGTCACTGAGAATAGTTAACTGACAATGTTTACCATGGGTAACTTCCGGGCCATGAAGGTTAAATGTATGGTTGTTTCCCGGAATTGAGGCTGTTGTAAAATCAACAGGAGAGGTATAGAAAATTCCTGCCGGAAAAATAATTCCGGGCGCAGCTGCCCCACCCAACCCCTGTGACCATAGGTGCATATTAATGATTGCATCATGGTTATCGAAAATTCCTCCCGGTACGCCGCCAAAATGCAGCACCGTAGCCTCATTCGTGTTACGGCACCGCTGCCACGCCCAGGAGTCAGAAACCTTTGCAGTAAAACCACCGTCATCAGCGTAACTACCGGACACAGCAACGAACTCATCACCGCCAAATGAGGACTGACCATAAGGTGTAATATCCTTATTCCAAGCTGCCAATAGTACTCGCTGTCCTTCATAAGTAGGTACCAGAAGGCGGAGATCAGCGAAGGAAGCTACCTGGCCTATGTATCCAAACCCAGATGATGAGTGAAAGACATTAGGATCAATCATTGATAAGTCAGGCCAGTAAAACTGCTGCACCATATAGCTATCATAGACAGCCATAGAGTAATTCTGAGTTGTGACAAACTTAGCCACCTGTCCGTGATATACAGGATAACCAGCAGCATTAATCACGATTGGCTGAGGAACCTGAACGGTATTACCACACTCATTTTCCACATAAACCGGTATCTGATTCTGCGGAAATGTCGGGTCAGTATCAGGAAGGCCGATAAAGATTTTACCGTTTGAGCATGCTTTGAATGAGCGTGACATGGTGAACGGAGTTACTGGGTTTGACACCATGATGTTATAGCTATTATCAGCCATTATTTTCTCCGGGCGAGTGATGGCCTCGCGGTTAAACGATAATTTATAAATTTCAGGTATAAAAAAACCCGCAGCTAAGCGGGTCGTAATCAATGAAAGTAACTTATCAGCGGATGGCGCGTTCTATATTCGCCAGCTTGTGCCTAACCATTTCAAGGTGATGTTGCAGGGAGAGCATTTGAAACTGCGCGGCGTCTATTTCGTAACCAAGCTCCTTGAGTTGAATTAACAGGCGACCAAGTGGATTAGGATTATCACCATTAGGCGCCAAGTGACCTGCCGAATAATGCCAGGGGCTCCGTAACTCTTCTGGCTTTACTACATGGCGGTAGTTCTCGAAATATGCCATCGGGTAAGACAGTGGCAAAGATATTTGCTTATCGTGTCGTGACAGCAATTCTCCCTCCAGGATAACGGAGTGAACATATTCGATAGCCGGTTCAATCTGCTCCGGGGTCAACTGCTCAAAACTGGTTATCTGGAACTTCTGATGAATAAGCGCGTATGCTTCTGGGTACATCATATGCCTTTTGCTGACCAGCATGTTTACGGCATCACGAAGTGGCGTTCTTTCCTCAGTAGTACTTTTCCGCGTCAGTGGTTTTTCATAACTGCCATTTTTGCGAATTGATGGCAGAACTTCGGCCGTAACCCATTTGCGAAATTTATGGGGTACAGAGCCTTTATTAACTGCATCACGACAACGCAGAACGAGGGTGTACATGCCAGATTCGCTGACGATGTTGGCTTGCTCATTACCTTTGCTCAAGCCCTTAATTGAAGTAAGGGCTACTTCTTCCTCGTCCA
The DNA here is from genome assembly GCF_039523755.1 of Tatumella terrea. Classification (NCBI taxonomy): domain Bacteria; kingdom Pseudomonadati; phylum Pseudomonadota; class Gammaproteobacteria; order Enterobacterales; family Erwiniaceae; genus Tatumella; species Tatumella terrea. The sequence goes on from NZ_BAAAFX010000014.1 coordinate 15,953, forward strand.
AATTCCTAAGAGCGTTAGTTGTTTGCGTTAAACCTAGCGCCTTACAGATATCAACCGCAACAAACCACGGCTCCCCTTGCTTATCTACAACGCGAATTTCGCTATCGCCAAAGCGGAAGATGGTGAACTCTGGGTTTTCTTTTGCTACAATTTTCATGTCGATTATTCCTAGTAGATGTTTCGATAACGAAGCCCTGACTGTTCACGCAGTTGGGGCTTCAACTTTTACTATCATTTCAGCAATCCTTCATTCCTTAGGCTGCGGATTAATCTCTGTATTATCTCTGAATTAAGTGACCTTCCCTCCTCTCTTGCTCTATCTTTGAGTAGCTCCTTTACTTCTGCTGGAATTCTTACTCCAAGTGGAGCTATATCTTTAACTTTCATACACACCTCAAATGGCTACACCGTGATAAATAAATAGTACACGGTGATTATTTTAAGTCAAATTTTTTTTGTCTACACTGTGTAGTTAATACACTGCGTAGGAGGTTTGATGAAAGGTGCAAGGGATATTAGCCCACTAGGGGTCAGGCTTCCTGATTCATTGAAGGCCAGATTGCAACAAGAATCTAAAAAAAATGGCCGGTCATTAAATTCAGAGATAGTCATGATTCTCCAATCTTACATCGAGCAAATAGATAACCCTGAGTCTATTAATGGCCTAGCAGACAAAGAGGCTGAGAGGTTCAAAGAGGCTCTTCTGGAAACCCTTAAATCCATGTACGGGAAGGAAAAATGATTCGTAAGGCCTTTTTGATAATTGCTCTTTTTTCTCCAATCTATGCAAACGCAAACTTGCAAGTGCTTACCACGGGAAATGATCTGCTTTATGACATTCAGCAAGGTAAGGCTGGAGATGGAGGCTCTAAGTTATTCATACTTGGTTTTGTCCGAGGGGTATCAGACATGCAGATGCTGACAGGTGCTGCATGTGAGCCTGATGGAGTCGATGTAAATCAGCTTACTGATGTTATAGAAGAATATCTTGAGAAAAACCCAGCAACAAGGAATCAAGCTGCTGCTTTTTTATCAGCCGTGGCTATTCATCAAACTTTTCCATGTAAAAAAGGCTGATTTGCACCCTATTGCACCCTGCCAGTGATATGCTGGCAGAAAAATAAGGAGGTTGGTTGTGAGAAAACTGCTCTTGATTGCCCCATTAATCCTAGTTGGATGCGCCAAAGTAAGTGACTATCAGAATAAATGTGAGCAGATCTACCCTAGACTCACAGATATGGCTAACTGTCTTGATAGAAGCATAAAAAATGATTCAAGAATGTCATCGGCATCACAGCCAAAGCTGTATGTCTTAGCTGCTAAGTATTTGGGGCAAGGAGTGGATAACGGCAATATTAGCGATGCTCAGGCAAGAATGGAACTTCAAAACCTATACGTTAACATGCAGAGGCAGGAATCAATGGATGAGCAATCGAGATCCGCTGCAATTCAACAGGGATTACTGAATGCTCAAGCCATTAGTACAATGCAATCTATACAGCAGCAAGCGAATAGGCCGACATATGTTCCACCTGTAAGATTGCAGAATAACAATCTAACCACTACATGCGATTCATACGGTAATCAAACCACATGCCATAGTTATTGATTGTTATCGCCACTCATACCACTCAGAGTTGAAACAATACCAACTCTGAGTAGTTGCTTCAGCCCGTCTATTCCCACTGCATCCTTTATGGCTTTGACTGCAACCTTGTCAGCAAGGAACCTCCTTTCTGCTACTTTTAGTTGGGCTGGAGAGCCGCCAGATTTGGCAACCTTAACGCCCTCTCTGACTGCTTTTTCAATAGCATACCTGCCGCTTCTCGTGGCTGATATTTTAGCAATGGTACTCTTTAGTGCTGCTCCAGCGGTAGCCCCAATTGCGGCACCAGCCATTCCCCCGCCCGCTCCGCCGACTACTGCGCCAGATACAGAGTTACCTACTGCATCTAAGACAGTTTTTGCTATAGGATGAATTCCAGAATCGAGCGCCTTCAATACTTCTGACGTTCTGCCTGTTTGTTCAATGTATTGCTGCGGCTTTACTGCTGACCTGGCCAATGTGCCGTAAGCATCAGCTATCCTGCCAAGATCGCGAGAATATCTGCTTATGGCCTGTATGTTTTGCGGAGTGAGAACTGAGGCTATGTGATTTATGCCAGCGGAGTCAGCCTTTCCTCCACGAACACCATGCGATAGTGCGTCTTGAATAATTGATGAAATTGCAGGAACTCTCTCGCTTTCAGGGAGTGAGGAAATGATGCTGTGAAAGCCATTTTGTCCATTCAACCCATTTGCAGCGGAGGAGCGCAATGAAGCTGATCCTTTAGTAATCAACGTGTCGTTTACAAGCCCACGCCCGAATAAAGATTCAGCATTATTTTGTGCTGTGATACGAGCTTTTGACAACTCGTTTGCATTACTCCAACTATCAAGAAACCCTCCTCGTTGCGCTAGAGACTGCATATCATCAGTTATAGCTCTTCTTACTTCCCCTGCTCTACGTGCAGCATTCGACTCCCCGCCACGAATATACTTTTGCTCGGCGTCTGCAAATTTTGCCCTCCAGGCCTTCATACCATCAAAAGTAACTCCGCCATTATTTGACGAAAGTAACTGCTTCATCTCGGGACTCAATGGGACGCCTGCTGATCGCTCTGACTGAATAACTGCATTGGCATTGCTCATCGGCATTCTTTGGTTAGGCATCGTTGATCTAACATCATCCCAAGCAGACTTTTCAGCATTCCTCATATCATCCAGATTGTTTTGGATGCGCTGCTTGATAGCCGAGCTTTTCTCTGATGCCGTGCCTGCCTCCGCTCCGAATTCGTCCAGGTTTCTATTCAAGTTGGTCGCTATTTCATTAAATGCCGCATGATGGGCATCCTGAACAACACCAGGTACAGAGGCCAAAGCACCCTCAGCGTGAGCAATCCCGCGACTACCAGAAGCCATCCCAGGAGTTAATTTGTTTACGTCCACTCCCGCTGTATTTGCAGCATCTGAAATATCGCTCGATACATTTGCTGCCTGACCTGAAATAACATTACGGCCGTTTTGGCTTTTTGCCAGGTTAACAACATCATTAGCTGTATTGATAGCTCCGGCATCAGCTGTGGGCGATGCATTACCCGCCGCTCTCATTACCTTTGAGTCTTGAGCAGCCCCACGAACGCCATTAAATACAGCAGGAACAGCCCTGGCCACTACTGAACCAGCCATCCCCATACCGGTATTTTCCAGCAACTGAGTCGGATCAATTTGTCCATTCTGCTGAGAACCCGCCAGTGTGCCAACGAGGTTTTCAGATAGCATGCTGGCGACCTGGTTTGCTGCGCGTTCTGTCCTGGATGCACCGATTGCGGAGGCGGTGGCCGCCGCGGCCTTCTCTGCACCAAATCCAGGCACAAGATACGGACCAATTTCCGCACCGAGCTGTGCATATGGGTCTGTTGGTCTGGCACTTTGAGGTAACTGGAACTGGTATACCTGGTCCTGCTTTGGCACACCCACGGCATCCAGAGCTGTGTTAACCACGCTCCCGGGAATATTCGCCACATTCACGCCAGCCTGTAACAGGCCTTTTCCTGCCTGTTCAACATTCTGCATCATGGTTGGTGATGGCTGCTCTTGAACCCATGGCTGATTAGCTTCCTGTGACAACTGGTCTAATTCTGCATCGCTACCTGGCTGAGCCTTTTGCTGTTGCGTCCACTGAGCAAAGCGAGGGTCATTGATGTATTCCTGCGTTTCCTGAGGCATAGCCTGGTTCTGGCCGGACTGATATTTCTGAACGTTGCCGGGACCCCAGTTATACGAAGCGAGTGCGGAAGTAACATCACCGCCATTCTGTCTTAACATCTGACCCAGGTATTTTCCAGCCGCGTCAACCTGCATATCCGGGTCTGATTTCAGTCGCTCAGGGTTATAGCCCATGCCCTTTGCCGTTTCCGGCATCACCTGGCCAAGCCCGATTGCCCCTTTCGGGCTTAATGCGTTCGGGTTGCCACTGGATTCTTTGCTGATCACCGCTCTGAGCAATCCAGACGGAATGCCATACTTTTGCTCAGTAGCAGAAACAACATCGGCACCCTGCTGAGGTGCCGACTGCTGAATGTTATTTGGTGACTGACCTATATCGAAGTCTGATTTGCTTGCCAGGCCATTCTGGATTGCTTTATCCATAACCTGTTGCTTTGTCGTTCCTTCGGGAACATTCGATATCACCCGGCCATTTGGAAGCCTTACATCCATAAAAAATCCTTAATTCATAGAGTGCCAGTCAACAGCACCTGCGCCAGAGGGGGTAGAGTAAGACTGAATATCAGAGCGGTATTTATCGACTAAAGGGCGCTGAGTCTGCAGGTACTTTGTCTGTCTTTGCAATACTGTCAGAAAGTTATTAACTGCAACTTTGGCCCTTGCAGGCGATACGCTTCTGTCCAGACTAAGAAAAGCCTGAGCTGCGGCCTGCCCTTCAGCATCCGACACTGGACCCGTACCCTTCATACCAACAACGCCCATCTGCCTGGCTTGAGACTGTAATTGCTGAATTTGGGACCAAGCATCAGCAAATCTTGTGCCTGGCAAAAGGTTGTTTATCTTCCCCGTAACTCCGAACAGCCCCCCCCAGGTATCAGGGTCGATTTTTTTAATACTATTTACCGTATCTAGCATGTTAGACGTAAGGTTTTGCTGTTGATCGTAACCACTTACGAATGCCTGCTTTTTCTGGATCTGCTGAGACTGCTGATTTTGGATATTAGCCGATACTTGCTGCCCTGACTGATTAGCAACTTGCTGCCTGATAGCCTGATCACCACGCTGAATGTCAATTTTCTGACCTTCAAAGCCGTTATTGACATTATCCTGCTGGATCTGGTGCTGAAATTTCTGGTTATCCAACTGATATTTGGCATTAGCGATGGTGCCAGCCTGAGTTATCTGGGCATTTTTGCTCTGAAGGTCAAAGTATTTATCTGGACCGATAGCATGCATCCCGACCAAATCAGTAATCTGATTAAATCGTTGAGGGTCGGTTTGAGCAATCTGAAATGCCTGGTTGGGGTCAATTCCCATCCCTTGCAGAGTTTGCTGATGCTTTTGGATGGCCGTCGCCACTGCCTGAGGACCTTGCGTGAGAGCTAACTTTAAGTCCATAGCAGCATTGCCCGCGCCTTGTTTTAGGCTATCATTCGCCAGTCCTATTGCCTGTTGCGTTGTAGCTGCTTGCGTCGGATAGCTGGCATAAAGCTTTTGCAGTGCTGCTGTATCATTATTTGCAAGGGCGTCGCCTACTTTTTGCTGGTATGTGTTCAGTGCCTGCTGATCATTAATTTGCTTAATACCCTGCAACACACTCGCCCCACCCTGCAATGCCTGAACTCCAACATTGTTCGCCCCCGACCTGTCAGCCTGGTTTGCCTGACTAATAGCATTGACAGCATAATTAGCATCGCTGGATTGAGGGGCGTTGCTGTTAGATGAAGCAATGACGCCGCCAAATTGTGGTATTCCTGATAACTGGAAAGTTGCCATTTTTCACCTCAAAAAAGACCACCAAGCAAGCCGATGCCGCCGCCAATTGCCGCACCTAATCCAGTACCAATCCCCGGTACTACGTTCCCGATTGCGGCGCCCGATATTGCACCGCTTGCCGCACCACCAATTCCTGATTGTAATGACGACGGGCGATTAGCATTAGCAGCTATCGCATTTGCCTGCTGCTGCAGAAGTTGACTGGTGTTATTTGCATAACTCTGCCCGGCTGATGCCTGGCCAGCCGCGGCGTTCATGCCAATACCCAAGAGATTGCTCTGATTCTGCATCTGATTCGACAGCCAGTTTTGCCCTAAAGTCGGAGCAATTGACGCTAGGCTGTTGCTTGTCGCAGTAGATCCAAGTCCGCCGGTAGCCTCAGATGATGCCAGTTGCTGATAGCGGGCTTGATTAGCCAGCTGTTTATACTGGTCCGAGTTGTAATAACTATTGAGTGCGTCATTTTGGCCAGACAGTGTTGATAGCCCCTGAAGCTGCTGTAATGCTGGCTGACCAACCGCCATATACGGCTTCAGGTTATTCATAACCGTTTGCCACTGGTCACGCTGTAAATCTATGCCACGGTTAGTAGCATCAGCCTGAGCCGAAGAGGCCGCACCAGCCCCACCTTTGTGCAATCCCACTTGGTAGCCAGATAAGAGCATTTCCTTTTTTTCTGGTTGCATGCCGTTAAATAACATTGTATTTCTCCTCGCACATTTTGCGTGTCATTTGATAAAGAGTTATTCCGACCGGAACACCTTCATTCAGGTATGCATCTTTCATATGCCCTATCCTTTCAGCACCCACAGCAAGGGCAGCAATAGCCCCATATCTGGTGGTGTCTGGGACCATAGTTACCATATTGGTGAATGATGAGTTTCTGAGCAGCCAGTTAATGAATACCGCATGAGCCTTGATTGCATATTTGCCACGGTATTTCGGGGCGTAGATAGGGTGGCACTCCACTGTGCTATGCCAGAAGGTTCGAATCTCATGAACTCCGGCGAGTGAATCTCCATCGTAAACCCCGAGATACAGGGCATCGGGCTTGATTAGGTAGTAATCTCCCTCATCAACGATGTTCCCCGTTATTTCTCTGTTGTTCAGAAATTCGGAAAGCCCAACAGGATCATCAATTACTTTTAATTTCATCGGAAATGAGTCCGTGCGTTACAGCCATGTCTTCAAGTGCTTTTACTCGCTGGCGGGTTTCAATTAGCGCCTGGACAATGGCCTGTATTTCAGTCTGAGAGTAAACAGCGCCAACCGTATAACTCTGGTCGGCGTTGAATGCTGATTTGCTGGCGGTACCAGTTGATAGGGTCCATCCGGTTTGCCGGGGACCGATAACCTTAGTCCCGTTTACCGAATATGACGATGCGACATTTAACGGTCCTGCAAGGCTCTGTGATGATGTGTGACTTTTTGAAAGGTAATCACCTGATATGTTGTCAATATCACCCCTGTCATCCTGCTGAGAGGTTTTAAGCGATGAAATGTCATCACTGTTCTGAGTTATTCGAGACTCATGGTCCAGCAGTTCAGTTTCATTGGCAGAAATTCGCTGTTCATGATTAGTTAACTCATTTTCGGCAGCCGATATTCTTTGTTCATGGTCTGCCAGTTCAGTTTCGGCAGCCTGTAACCGCTTTTCATGGTCTGCCAGCTCCATTTCTGCTGCGGTAAGGCGCTTTTCGTGGTCAGCTAATTCAATATCCTGCTCATCGTTTTTCACCTGAGCATCATAAGCGCCATTACCCGCCTCATTCGCTTTTCCGGCTACATTCCCGAGGTCAGACCCTTGCTGTATTACATAAAGTGAATACGGCTGGCTAAATCCATGCGGGAGTAGCGTTGCGTCGATTCGTGAAGCCTGAACTGTTACCGGTGTTTGAAGTGATGCATCAGCCATTATTCCAGCCTTACCTGACACCCTGACAGGGTTACAGGAGAAGAGGTTATGATCCGCACCTTAACACCCACATTTTTGCGGATATGTCCGAACCTGCGCCACAAAACGCGCCTGTCATATGCGAAAGATGAGTTTTGTTCAATCATCTGCTCACGGCCGAAATTAATGCCGTCAGTCGTTGCGGACAAAAACAGCCGGTCAGCTATCTGAGCTACGCCGGTCGATGCTTCAAGTTCGAAATCGAATACCCGCATGTTGTCGGCTTTGAATAGCGGAGTGTAGAGCAGGTGTTCCTGCTGGGCTCCATATTGTGCGGATGATGAAAAATTAAGCTGACCGGTCACAGCTTCTGTTTTATCTCCACAGGTGATTTGGTTACCCTCAAACATGAAATCTATCCCACGGTGCGGAGAGTCGTATAGGCCAGTTTTCATGATATTCCACTGCGGACCGTTACTGCTTGCTGATGCGTCATAGCAGAGAACATGGCCAGGTAGATGGATAATCATTAACTCATGGCCATCAAACCTGAGCGTTTCCATGACAGCAGATGAAAGGTCAGAAGCTGAATAACTGCGAAGTATTTTCTCAATACTTGCCGTGGCGATTGGTGCCGCTGAGCCCTGGCTGATGGCATAAACAGATGGCGCACCGCCTGACGGGTTGCTGATAAATGCATGTGAGTCACCGAACTTACACTTGCACCGTGTGCCGGCAATTCCCTTCTGCACCATTAGTGACGGCTGCGATACGTAAATTGCGGCACTGGTATCTGTCGACCCGGTCAGAGAGAAGTATTCGATTGTTGAAGAGCCGAACATCACAGCAAAGTCACGCCATGTATCACAGGCAAGTATGCCATCAGGCTGACTTTCTGCGGTATAGAATGGCCGATACTGGTCAGGGTGTGATTCGTCCTCAAGGTCAGTTACGCCGAAGTCCTGAGAACCGTCCTTTACCCACAGATAGCGCCCACGCAACCGGCACACATCACGAACTGAACCGATATCGTACTGCGCATAGGTCACATCCCCTACCGTTGACGGCCAGTTTTGCAGCGTCTTAGTGGTCCCGTCATAACGGTAAAGAGTCAGCACGCCATTAGCTGCCACTGCCTGACTTGTTGCTGAGTGAGCCATGCTGATTCGCCCGGCCCCAGACACATCACCCACTTGTGACTGGCCGCGATACAGCTTTCCTCCCAGGACCCGATACACTACCGACTCATGAGTATTAAACTGTACGCCCCTGGACAGGCCAGCCACATCATCACGCTTATCAATGCCCGGAAAAGACCGGAGATACCCACTGGAGTTCAACACCTCTTTCGGTGTCGCCAGCATATTGACCGGCAGCGCATCAATATAATCAGCGTTAGCCGGACTCTTCGCTATCCCCTTCATCAGGGGTAACTGTTGGATTGGCATTCTGTTTCCCCGGGTAGAAATTCCAGTTGTTGTAAGTCGCCAGGCGGTTACCGGAACCAACAGGCATCCGCTGAGGATATGAGTATCCGATACTGGCAGCACGACTGATGGCGGTGGACTTCATCAGCCGTTCTTTTCCGTAACGGGCAGTCATTACCACTTTGTCAGCTGGCGTAACCACGTAATCAGGTGCGATGCGAAGCGCCAGGTTATGAACCACGGCACTGACTGAACTGGACCGCATACCGTGGTCGTCACCTTCTGCCGGCGGGTTATCATCATCAGCAAAAACATAGCCAGTGATGATCCCCTGACCATCCTGATACCACTCAGACATCATCATTTCGAGGTCATCAACGGCGTCTTCCATTGACTGCGGCTCAACGTCTGTCAACGTGGCGTCAGAAGCAACACCCAGCTTCCTCAGGGCTGCGCGAACAATGTCGCCTTTAGTCTGCGTCAGCATCGGTAGCCGCCTTAGCCTTGCGGCGCACTGGCTTATCAAGAAGTTTTGACGGATGGTCAAGCCAGCCATCTTTTACGTGATTTTCCACCTCGGTGTGGTCAACCACTTTAACGTGCGCCATAACACCCCATACCTTGCACGGGCCGCCAGGCTTATAAACTGCGGTATCCATATCAGCCTCACGAAAAGGGGCCGAAGCCCCATAACGATGACAATTAAGCGGTTTGACCAGCCAGCCCAACACCGATAGCTTCCGGACGGGTGGCGTTCACGCCATACCAGAGCGCGATACGGCACTTCCCGGTAAGCGTGGCAATGTCGCCCTGAGTCGCCATGATTCCGCTCACACCTACGCCAGGAATATCAAAGGCAGTCGTTTTCATGCCAGCAAACAGGTCGCTGTTAGCAGGGATCGGCTGAGACACGATACGAATAGAATCATCCGCCCAGAAAACGTTAGTTTTGGCTGTGGCCACGTTCAGGATATTGATAGCGGTCGCATCTGCCAGCGTGGTGTTAACGTTGGCATAAGCGCGCTGCTCCGGTGACAGGGTAGTGTCATTCAGAGCTACCGGTTTCGGCGTGATTTCCAGATGAGTGCCGTCAACCACATTAACTACTGAGAATGTCGCGTCATCGGTCAGGACGTTCTTAGCCATCTGTCCGAGGAACTTCACTCCAGCAAAGGATATTTTGTCGCCGCGCTTGAACCCGGTAGTGCTGGACACGGCGACGGTAGCGAAACGGTTATCAACGTTGGTTTTGTTACCATCGTTATCCAGTTTCCACGCCTGAGGCGCGAATGACTGAGCGCCCGAAACAGTGACGCCAGTTGCGGTTGATGCTGACAGTGTTGGCAGCTTCGGTGAGCGCATGACGTCATCAAACCCGGCCACCTGACGTTGAATGGTTCCGGATTTATACGCGTCTTCCGGTACGTTACCGAAAATATCGCGACCAACCAGGTTATAACCGGCTTTTCGGTAATCATCAGGGTTAAAGAACCATGAAAGGCCAGCATCGCGATTCAGTTCTCGACTGAACATCAGCGATTCTGCATGAGCGACAAAGTCCCAGCCCTTTGACGAATCACCATTGATCTGAGCCGGGTCGGTTACCACCAGTGACCCCATATCAGCGGCCATGTTGGCAATTTTCAGTTCCAGATTGTTCGCCAGTTTACGCGCTGATGCCTGAATGCGGCGGCGGTAGCTGGTTTCATCACGCAGGTCGTCGGCACGAAGAGCGAAGTAATCGTTATCCGGGTCGCCTAGGTTAACGGCAACGCTCAGCTCTTCAATGCCGGTTTCTTTGCCTGTCAGGTCCCATCCTTCCTGACTTGGTGACTCCTGCTCTACCGGCATCCAGACCGTGTTACTGGAACGCTGCATTGACGCGGCTGGCGGGGTGTATTTGGTTGCTTTCTGCGCCATTGGCGTCAGGTTTTCGACGGTGTTGATCACCTCGTCGATAGCATAGGTTACTAGCTGACCTTCATTAAGAGCCATTATCGGATTCCTTTAAGTTTTGCTTTCAGTTTGCGGTAAGTCTCCGTGTCACCGCTGCTGGCCGCTTTATCCATCTGCTTTTGCAGAGATTCACGGTTTGCAGCTGTAACATCGCCGGACACAGCTTCATCAGCCGGCGGGGCTTTCGAGACGGGTTTACCGCGAGGCTTAATCGTGAGTTTTGCATCGAGTCGAGCCAGTTCAATGAGGGCTTGCTGACCGTCCATTGCTACGATCTGGCGTAACTTCTCCGGGTTGGCACCCAGGTGGTACATAATTGCCGCTGACTTTTCAGGAAACAGACGCATGATTTCGGTGTCGATACCCTCAGGCACCAACGACCGGAAGCTGTCTTCTTTCTCTTGATAGTCAGGAAGGTTTAGTTTCTCTGCCGCGTCGTAGTGTTTGCGTACTGCTTCGACCGTCTGCGTTGAACTTTGCGTGTACTCCTGCGTTTTGCGGCCCTGCTCTGCGACTGCATTGCTGCGGGCATCCTGAGCCTTAATCAGCCAGTCGTTGTTAGCCTGACTGAATGCTGCAAGTGCCCGCGTCTGGTCGTATCCATATTTCTCCAGACCTTCATCCGACAGATACTGATTGATGTCAGGCTGTGGCGGCAGGTCAGGGTTAACACGCAAATTCTCCGGCACTTCACCGCGTCGAACAGCTTCAAGCTGCTGCTCAATTTCACGCTGGCGCTTACGTTCGATACGCGCCTGTGCAAACTTTGCGTTAGTTGCCGGGTCTTGTTTCTGTTTATTCTCGTCGTCACCCAGAACAATCTCGAAGCCTTCTTCCTGACCTTCGCCACCGTTGGCATTACCGGTTAGCTGACTATCATCAAGTGCCGCTTGCTGATCGCCGGACAGGGTTTGTTCTTCAGTTGCCTGAATATCGTCGGTATTACTCATGATTCACCTCATGGAAGGGATAAAGTTACTCGCCGGGAATGGCGGAAGGTTGCTGATTCTGTTGCTGCGGAACCTGTTGTTGCTGACTCTGCTTTTGCAGGAGATTGGCAATATCGAGTTGCTGACCGTGATGCTGTTGGTTAGCTCTCAGCATTTGGTCAGCATCGTTATGTGCCGCGGTGTTCTGTTTCTGGTACCAGTCAGACAGGACGCTGAGCGCATCCCGTAGTGACTTATCGTTAAGTGATTTAGCGTTCGCCATCGCCTGAACTGCCTGAGCTTGAGTTAACTGCGCCTGCTGCTGCGCGGTGTAGGCTTTAATCTGCAAGTCCTGCTGCTGGTTCTGCGCTTTCATTTGTTCGGCCTGACCTTGTGCCAGTACACCCTGAGCCTGAACCATTGCCGGATCAGGTTGATTCTGTTGCTGCTGTTGCGCTTCCTGTAGCCACTGTTGCTCTTCGGCAGTTTCAGGTTGTTTGAGCCCCTGAATAACCAACTGCTTGTTGGCGTAGTCACGGGTAATCTCAATGCCCTTGCCATCCAGCAATGTTAGATACTGCAACAGCAATACGTTCCAGACCTGCTGTGACGGGTCAATCTGCCCGAGCAATTCCTTTAGTTCAGCGCGGTGCTGTTCTTTCATTGACTGGAATGAGGGGCCAACATCGGTGTAGCACTCAAAACGACCGCTAATATCGTTCAGTACTACGGTCTGCCCAGACGCCACATCAACTACGCTCGTCATCGTCTGGACCGTCTTCTCTTCGCCGTCCGGCAGTGTCATAGTGACCGTGCGCGGAACGTCGTAGATATCACTGACCATTGATGCATAGATTTCACCGTCACGACGCATTGCGGTAGCCAGATTGTCCTGAAACACAAATGTTTGCAGGTCTGAGCGCATGTTTAACTGGTTAACAGTGTCGAAAGCCACCTGACCATTAGCTGCTGAGTTATCAACGCCCAGATCGGCAACCTGTTGCACCGCATCAGACGCAGCCTGGAGCGCGTACTGGTTGGCAGGTGGTATCTCCGGGTCATCCAGATAACCAATGGCACCGAGCGGTAAATCACTGCTGCTCTCGTCGGTTCGGTTCTGTAGGTAGTACGGGTAATCAGCGTCACCCGAATACATGTACTCGTAACCTTCAATCTGCTCAGGGTAAAAAATAGGTTTCTTGCGAGGGTTACGGGCCACAATGTCGGCATTGAAGCTCATGATCATGTTGCGCAGGCGTTGGCCGTCTTTCGTCAGCCGGACAATACCCTCATAAACCTCCTTGTCCTCGACAAATCCCCACTCACCGAACACTGGCACAATCGGCAGATGCTCACCGGCAATAAGTTGCTTATCCTTCAGGATGGCAGACGATGACAGGATGGTTTTGTACACCCGTGAACGCTTGATTTTACGCTCGCCGATTTTCTTCATACCGCGGTCGGCCAGCATGTCGATGACGTTCTGAATATCACGCTTGAAGTAACTCACCGGCTCACCGGTCAGCGGGTCTTCGTAGATAAACGCGATTTCTTTTTTCTCGACGACCTCGTAATACTCAGCAATATGAATGACGTTGTTTGTCATCCAGGGAAACAGCCAGTCATTCGGAGACTGGAATGACGGAATATCGGTGGCATCAAGGCCAAACTCTTCAGCAAATGATTCCCAGCCATCCTGTGACAGTGCGCTAATCACGGTGACGTGCTTTGCGTCTGACTTATCCTGCTGCTTTGCATTGGCATCCCAGATAACGTGAGAACATGCCTCATGAATCGGTACACGCCGGATGATCTGGTTATTGCTGGTCGGGTCCTCGTCTTCGTACTCAGTGACGATACGCCAGGCACCGATACCACATTCAATCTGCTCCTTCACCGCAACATTAACCGAAGTCTTCGCAGTGTTGTGTCGCATGTCGGTGCGGTACATCCCCATCAGGATTTCAGCAGCGTTCGGGTCGGCGTTATCCTTGGGTCGAAACAGTACATCAATCGGGTTCTGACGCATTTCAGCAACCAGTTTCCGCACTACCGGGCGCACGATATCGAACTGGCCACGGTATTGCAGGGTGGTGTATTTGGTTAGCCAGTCATCCCATTGCGATACGCGACTGAAAAATAAATCGTTCTTCGCTTCGGTTCTGGCTTCTTCGCTGGCAGTCCAGTCCCGGTCAAACTTACCGAGAATGTCATCCAGTCTGTCGTTGGTGTCGGCCATTATCTTCCTCGCGAAATTGGTCTGATTGGTGCCGGTGTTTTCTTCTCTTTCGGCTTTTTGATGTCGCGCATCATTTTGGCGAACCGGCGCATCATGTAGCCGTAACGGACTGCTGACAGAACGTCATCATTCAGTTTTACGATCTTGCCGTTTTCGTCGCGGTGGTAGAGTCGGAATTCATCAAAAAATGGTTCACATGTGTTGAACACCTTGAACCGTCCATCGAGCATCATGTCTCGCATTTCAGTAATGCCGGGTTCAACAGCATTGCCGCCATCCGGCCATGTAGCGTGTTCAGGAAGCATCTGGAAACCGGCATCAGCGTATTGGGCCTTTAACTGCTCACCGCCGCCCTTTTCATGCTGATTGCCATCGTGTGGCCACGCGGTGGGGATTTTATTAGCCCATGACTTAACAGCGCCCCATGCCTGTACTGCGGTTTTCTCCTTGTCCTTCCAGACGCGTGAAACATAAATCGTGTCGGCGTCTTTATCCCACCACAATTGCACCTGTGCCTGCGGGTGATCCCAGCCAAAGTCCATTGCATCGATAACATAGAAATGGTCAGGGCATTCGAACGGATGACATTTGATGGTTTCTTCGGGTATCTGAAATATTCGTCCGCTGCCCATCGTCGGAATACCTCGGGCACGGGCTTCGCGCTCATGCTCAGGGTAAGAAGCGATGATTTGCTCTTTCTGCTCTTCGGAGTAGTGATCTGCATCGTAGATGGTCATGTTGACCACCTTCTGCATTTTGCTCGGATTCTTCAGGAACTTCGTGACAACATCAGACATTCCCATCAGCGGGGTGAATGTCAGCAGTGAGAACTGGCCGTATTTATTGGTACGGGTCAGCCCTTCTCCATAAATACTGTAGGGTGGCTCTTCATCGAACCAGACACCGTGAATAGTGTCACCCTGCCAGCGGGCTCGGCCCTGCGAGTACGGCTTGAAGTAGCAAATTGATATGCCGTCTTCAACACCCTCAGCTGTGCGATGCTTTATCAGCAGGTGGTCGACCAGATTCGGATAAAACGGCGACTTCTTCCAGCTGATGATGTCTTCTTTCGGGATTGAGCCATAACCCGGTTCGTCATTTTCTTCGATACGGCCACACAGAATACGCTGAGTGGTTTTGGTTACTGTTTCGTTAGTCTCACCGCCAACCCAGAACACCACCGGCTCATAGAATCGCTTGCCGCCCCACTCCCCACCGTAAGAACCGTCCGCGGGATAACCTTTGGTTCCCGGGTATCGACCGGTCAGATGGAATGCTACCTCAGCACCACCGGAATATGATTTACCCAGCTGGTTACCGGCCATGAAACATCGTTCGGTAAAGTCGTGGCCGGCATCAATAAATTCACGCTGCTTTCCGTAGGGGTGGTATTCAAATAACTGGTGGGTCCTGCGGTATTGTTCCTCTTCTTCCAGAAGCTCAAGCAGCTCTATCTGCTCGTCCTCTGAAAGTTCATCAAGCATCGTTTCGTTTACCACGGCTCAGTAACTCCTGTATTCGGGAGCGACGCTTATCGCGATCTCCCTTATCAGGTGTCACGTCCTCGACTTGCGATTGCTCTTTTAAGCCCAGGTCCCGGGCGATGATGTTTGCGTTAAGCAGGTCAGCAGCGGCACCGGAAAACTTCTGATCGTAGATGATTTCCTCTGCTCGCGTGGTGACGTAATTAAAATCATCCCGAGCCTTATAAAGCGCCCATGTCGGCTTAGTTATATCAAGGAAAATAATTAACCCTGTCAGTGTCATTGCCCGCATCTTGGCGATAGGCTCCTGCGTCACTTCTCCCTGATATGCGAATGCTTTCATTTCCCACAGCGGATTAGCCTCAACCCATTCGAAGTATTCACAGCAGGCTGTCCATAGCGCCTCGGGGGATTCGAACTTAGGATTACGCCCATGACTACTGCGGGCCTCCCAGAATCGGTTACCCTTTGGTGCTGCCATACAGAACATTCCTCTACATATAAAAATACCGGCCCCGGTAATTTGGTGACTGGCTTGGATGAAATAATATATAAAACTCTGTTAAGGCCACTATCATGATGACCTTTGCAGAATTTTATAAATCAGGATTGTGCGATAACACCCGCTGCCCGAAGCTGGGTCAGCGTGTCGTTCAGTTTAGCCGCTACGTTGTTAATCGCCGTTTGGGATGTAGGGAAGTCAGTTGCTGTTTGTGTGCCGATGTTGGCTACTGCCGCACCTTGCTTAACCCCGCCCAGCGCAGAAGAAGTGGCGGAAGTTAGTGTATACGCTGGCCCCGCTGGACCTGCTGGCCCTGCTGGCCCGGTCGCGCCAGTATCACCCTTATCACCTTTCGGCCCTTTATCATCATTATCTGCTGTGTACTTCGCTTCAAAGTCTGTTTTACTCAGGTACAGGATTTCACCGTACTGACTGTTAAACAGATAGCCACCAACCTGCGGGTTGAATGTTGCAGCAAAGGCAGCAGAGATATACTGCTCGTTATATGCGCCATCAAACGATACGAGACCAGAGCCGTCGTTAGCGTAAGTAATGGATTTAATCGGCAGTCCACGCACGTAAATGTCGTCGCTATCTTTGTAGAGCGGCCACTGAGGGATGTAGTTGGGATTTGTCATGATGTTCTCCTTTGCATTAAACAGCACCCGGATGGATGCTCTGTGATGCAGAGAGCCGTTGTGAAAGTGACTCTCGGGTTGGTTAGTGCGGCTCCGAAATCGGAGGGACCTATCGCTTAGAGGTGATACCCATATTCTGGGTAACGGTAGCGCAGATTTACGCTTTGCTTTTTAATCATGTGTTTAACACGCATTTAGAACCCGCCTCAAAATTGAGGAGAGCGATACGGGAATCACCGTAACGGGGTTTTCCTAAAAGGTGTAAAACCTACACTATTTGTGCAGGTCTGATGTGAGCAAATCTGCGTACATCTCTCTGGCTTACTAACTGGGCTGTTATTGCTGCGTTGGTTGGTATTTTTTGGATTTAGAAGCTCTCAAGGATTCTCTCCTTTCTTTCAGTGTCATTAACACCTCGATTAACACGTCAACGTTCTCTACGCATGCAACACCTTCGGCTACTCGACCGCTGGAGAAGTAATCGACTGCACTTTTAAGGTATCGTTGAGCAGTTACCAGTTGAGACTTTTCGTCTTTAGTCATGATCTCCGCCTTCCATAATTAACACCATGTCCGGGTTGGTCAGCTTCATGATGTGCTCATACTCAACTGCTAATACGCGCTTTTCTTTCTTCCTGTCGTTCATCAGGCGACTTCCAATCGTACCTTTGAGCTTTGAGCGAGTCTCTTTGATTACGAACTTATGCTGAGCCTCTTCACCTATTGCGGCGCGGCGGCGCAGTTGCTCCGACATCCAGTTAAATGCTGCGATGAAGTTTTCTTTAATTGCTGATGCAGCATGACCAGTAAACCCCATGATTAGGAACATGCATCCATCACGGGAGATATTCATCATTGGCTGAATGTCGCCATTTTTATCAATAAAATCAGTGGGCTCATAATTAAGCCGCTTAAATTCATCCGAGCATTTCAGATTTCTAATCGCGAGTAATACGTTTTTGTGCTTCTTGCCAAAGTATTCTGCGACCCTTACTGATGTAGTCATCAGATCACCGCCTGATACTGTGACCATTTCACGGAAATCGAAAGCAGGTAAGACTGTAGAATTGTTCATATCGGCATTTCCTTTTAGTGATGAACCCTGTCGCACAGGAAGACGGCCCCCAGAAAGCTCCGACAGCTAGCCGGTTCCTCAAGGTGCATCCTGAAAAGGTTCTGGGATTTAAGCGCGTGCGTTGCGCCAATAAAAAAGCCCACCGGTCAAAGTGGGCTTGGTACGTGGTAACGGATGCGTAACCCCGGGATTACAGGCGATTCATGGGATTGAGCTTATTTATCTCTTCATCCCGCATGGTCACCTCCATACTTTTAGTTTTCGACGCAGTGAAATTACTTGTCGGGTAATCACAATCGAGGCCACCGCAGTGATGGCCTCTGTTCTGATTACTGCTCGCTGAGTCTCTGCCTTAGCAAATACCCTTCAAGCATCCAGATTTTATTAACAGCGTTATCGCGTGCAATTTTGCGCCCGATCTCTGCATCAAAATTTTCAAGGCTGGCACAAGCGGATTCGCCGGTGACAGTGAAACCATTTTTCAGAGTCAGAACGCAGAAGGTAAGGGCCTGAAGATGTGAGTTATGTGCAACTTGGCCGCCTTTACCTTTGACGCCATCTGCTGCCGTGAAATACGTTTCCTCTGAGATGACGCTTTGGATGTGATCAGGCGTTACTCGAGGGGCTGTTTTGTCTTTGGCGACGATCTCATTTTCGATTTCGCTATCAGTCATAACTAACCTCTGTTCTGATTACAGGAACTTATCTTTCAGAGCGACCAGATCGGCCTCGGCGTCTTTGCCGAGGACTTCCAGACCGTGCTCAACAAGTTCGACGAACGCGTCAAACTTGGCTTTGGCCTGTTCCAGTGGTGAACTGGTTACAGGAGTTTCTGCGGCTGTTGTCTGGACTGCACTACCGCTGCCCGATGCTCCGGTATCAGTTGATACTGGCGTTTCGGTCACTGCTGGGGTAGCTGCTGCTGGTTCTGCTACGGATTGATCTGACATTTCTTCGCTCTCTTTTTTCGTAAAAAGGCTTTTCAGCCACTGGATGAATTTCATTGTGATTGCGCCTCAATTTTCCTGATGGCCTGCCGGTCGATGTTGGCCTGATTCAGCAAGCCGAATAGCTCAGCATTCAGCGTGACGCTGTCGCCGTAGGTGAAGTTGTCAGGAATGGTTGGTTTAGTGATTGGCGCTGTCAGCTCTGCCGGGATCGGCAGACACGGTACTGTGACTGCCCGGTACTCCGTTTGCTTCTGCTGCCTGGCGCAGCCGGTCAACAGCATCGCGATTAACGGCAGACTTAGCGCACTGGTCCGAATGCAGGTAGGTTTTAATCTCACTCTGTAGCGCCTTATTGTACTGGTCTGCGTCTGCCCGCTGCTGGAGCACATCAGACATGATTACGTTTTGCTTACTGATGGCAGCAGTTAACTTCTGCACACCGTCAGCCAGGTCATCGTTTTTATCCTGAAGCTCGTTAATCTGGGCGTCTTTGCTGTCGCTCAGTCTTTCCAGTCGCTCGTTTGTCGCGGTTAACTGGTGATTGCTGGTATTCAGCCCCCACAGAGCAATGCATACGAGAAGGATGAATAAGCATGGGATGATGACGTGGGCGTTATTGCGGAGTTTGGTGTAAATGGCTTTGGATTTTACGAGCAGTGTCAGCCAGAGCATAAAACCCCCTTGGCTTTCAGTAGTCGTGCTGTTCTGTCGTCCAGGCCGTTAGTGCCACCGTTAATGATTCGGGTAATAGCCAGTAAATCATCTTTGTCAGCGAGAGCATTCAGGCCGTGATTACTCCACCATGCAGCAGCCGACTCAGCAGCCAGTGCGTAAGTGGTTAACTGGTCAGGGTCTGCGACGATATCAACGCCCAGCCGCTTCACCAGGGCCTGATAATTACTGCGACCGGTAATCTGAATTAACCCGCGGCCTCGAAACCGGTAACCATCACCCGATGAAATATCACCATTCCCGTTCCGGTTGGCGTAGATGATGTTGGCTATCATCGGCTGGTCAGCCGGGTGAGCATTGGTACCGGCATCAACTCTGCCGTATTTCAGTGCATCTGCCTGACTTATTCGGTTGCCAAACATTGCCAGCAGCACACCATAGCGATAATTCAAACCTTCTTCGATCTTCGCAAACCCTCCCGATTCGTGTCCGGTCTGTGCGAGAAAGTGTGCCTGGCGGTACGGGTTGGTAATACCGAACTTATTCATCGCCGCGTTAATATTCGGGAACCAGACATCGCGGAGATAATCACCGACACCGGTGGCGGATTGGAAATTAGCTGCCGTCAGCATCTGCTTCCTCCTTGCTGTCGTTAAGGCCGAACTTCTGGCGGGCAAATGCAAACAGGGAATCAACACCGATGTACCCGACTGCCGCAGATACCGGCCAGCAGAGTTCAGGCGGAAAATTCCAGTGAAATATCGCGCAGATGGAGGTTAATGTCGGTTTAGCGAAGAAGCAGAGAATGCCGCACATCAGTGCGCCGGCGATTCTGTCTGTCCATCGTGCTTTTCTGTTCCGTGACGTTGCGAGGATCGACATGACAAAGGCCAGGACAGAGTAACCTGCCTCGTTCCTGTGCGTGGCTAGCCATGAGAGCATCGCAGCCCAGGTGTCCGGCCTTTCGCTCATAGTCTGTTTCTTCATAGTCACCCCCGAACGGGGATTGAGGTGTAGGGATTCACCCTGTGCCGTTAACGCTACAGTCAGAGAGGATGTTTTAACGGGTCGTCGATTGGCAAAGGGTGAAATTCAGGCATAAAAAAGGCCCTGCCGTAGCAGAGCCTGGATGAAATTATGGAGTGCTAGAAACGAAAAAAGCCCCGCGGGTTAGGCGAGGCTTAATGTTGGTTTGCTCTGTTCGCTTTTACGCTCCGAGCTTACAGTAAATATACCTAACTGCTTGCCCGATTTATTTAGCTATTCGTGCTTTATGCTGCGATTTGTGGAAATTCTTTCCTCATCTCACGCTGCGCAGCATAAAACATTTCTCCTTCAAGGATATTTTCAGCCCATTCTAACCTGTTGCGCGACTCCTTTGGTGTGGTGCCAGCCAGATAAGACAGTGACCGCTGAATGTCTTGCGAGCTTTTGCGCTTGCAGTACCGTAATCTGGCTACAGACCGGATCGGGTTGTCACGACCGAATGTCTTTGTCATTACGCGTTCCACAAAGTCAGCATCATCGGATTCTTTGGCGAGAGAGATGATGTTGGCTGCGGATGATTGAGGTATCAGCAAGTCACGAGCCTTGCGGTAAAGCTCATCGCCGCGCAGACCTTCACAGTAAAGCTGAGACACGATTTTCTCTATCTGCTTACCCTTCTGTTCACTCCATTCAGAGCGCATCATTAACCGGCCAATGACGTTGATCTGCCCTCGCTCATATTCCTCGTTGCCGAGGTGCTGACCCCAGAGATTCAGCATGTGGCGTACCCATCCCCGCTGTGACTCGTTAATGGTTTTCCAGCCGTTACCGAATAACCGGCGCATATCGGCTTCTGACCGGACAGCAGATATTTTCACTACTGAGCGGTAATCGTGTTCAATTCGCATTCTTTTTTCTCCGCTTACTGCCAGGCTGTGCCGGGTAGCTGTGTGATATTTTGTAGGGGGTTGTCGGGGTGATCGAGGTGAAGCGATTGAGGATTCGGGTTAACCAGGTCATGCAACGTCCTCCCATCGCTTTAGCTTCCCATCCAGCTCACGAACAACGACCAGCAAACCGCCCCCCCTCCGCTTCTCCAGCCGCTCAAGGCGCAACGCATCAATCTGACCGTCATCCAGCCAGAATCCAGCCTTCGTCAAAGCGTCTAAAACGCCTTTAGATAGGTTGTCTAAATCACGGGTGCGGATATCAGGAGGTGATGCGTAAATCGTTACTGAGAGGCGGTGAGGCGTTTTTACTGCGAGGTTTTGTTGCTGGATGATGTCGTTTACTGATGTGGCGTACTGCTTTCCCTTTTCGCTGATGTAATTTCGCCCTCTGGCATGCCGGTAGTACGTATTATTGGACGGTGGCCAGGGCAGGATCAGGTGATAGTCATTCATACCGATACCAGGCCCTCCCTCAACCAGATAACCTGCGTCCGGGCCATGCCTTCGAGCGCGCACTCTTTGGCATATCCTGCATCAACGAGGTGGGTGCGCCTGTCGATTTCATCGTGGCACTGCTGGCAGGCGATAGTTGCTATCAGATCAGGCGGTTTAATTCCGGTACCGCATAACCCGGCCAGGCGTATATGGGCTAGCACCGTGGTTTCCGGGTTATGGCTGCATACTCCGGGGATTCTTACCTGGCAATCACGTCCGCGGGCCGCCAGTCTCAGCTTATTCTTCGCCATCGCCTTCCTCCAGGTCATAAAAGTTCGGGCTCTTTGCGCTGTACAGTTCATCGCAGGAGTCACAGAGTTTCCCGTCAGTAGCCGTAAATCCGCAGGCTGTGCAGTCAGTTTGCATGGCACCCCCTGAGGTAACTATCCAGCAGTTTTATACGCCCTACCGATGGCATAGTGCTTTTCCGGTAAACGTTGGCCCATGCCCGCGCCGGATCGGTTTTGCACTGAATTTTGTCGTTATCAATCAGCCACCGGAGGTCCTGGTTTACTTTGCTGGCATGGAACCCTGTAGCTGCGATTATTTCGCCGTTGGTTAACCAGCGTCCGTCTTCAAAAAGGTCGAGTATCTTTTGCCTGAATGGTGTCATGCTGCCCTCTCCATCAGTCGTTTGCCGAAGTTAATAAGCTGATCCCGGTCCACCGTTTTGAACTGGCACGAACCCGTCGTCCACGGGTGCCAGATAATCAGCAGCGACCCCTTGTTATTGCCACCTACCGGCTTTCCGGCTTGCGAGGAGATAAACGCCAGACGGCCACCGGTTATCAGCCGGACTTCGCTGGCTGTTTTCACCGCCTCTTTGAACCAGCCCACGGATATATCCGCCGGAAGAAGCATCACGCACCCGACGTGATTCAGTTCTTTTTCCTTCGCTGCCTTTTCGACAAACGGTAGCGGTGCGCTGTATGGTGGGTTTAGCCAGACATAGCCATTCTCAACATGATCACCCCACTCTGTCTGAAGCGTGTCCTGTTCAACGGTGATGTACTTCCGGCAAAGCGCGTTGTGCGGGCTGGCAGCGGCATCAAGCTGGAACTGAAATTCAGCATTGAGTGCGCGGAATATTTCCGGCGGGGTTTGCCAGCTATCCTTGTGCTCTGCTGGCGTATTGGATTTATCAGTCATTCTGTTTCCTCAGAAAAAGGCATACAGCCTGTTTAAGGTGTTCGGGTCTTTGGTGCCCGCGAATACGTGTTTAATGGCGGCGTTAATCAGTGCGCTATACACCCTCTCGAAACGTTCCTGCTCCATGCTGGCGAAGGCCAGGCTTTCCGCTTCTGTCCGGACGTCACCGTTTAATCTGACCGTCTGGACATAGAAACCGGCCAGTATCGTCAGGTCTTTACGGAAACGGTCAAACTGGCTTTGTTCGTCCATATGCTCCAGGCCGGCACGGTTGGCGCACCAGTGCTGGAAGCAAAAGCCAAAGAAGGCCATTACCTTGCGGTGAAAGGATGGATTACGGGTCAGTTTGATTTCGGCGATGTAGGTTTCGCCGGATTTGAAGCGGTTGATTCGAGGAAGGTCTATATCGTCTGCTAGTGAGAATACGCCGCCCGGATGTTTCACCAGGTCGAATTGCAAAGGTCACTCTCCTTTCTGGCTATCCTGTAGTGCCTGTCGGGATGCTTTCCAGAATAACCATCTGTCGTTAGTTCTGGGTAGCGTGTAGAACCCTGACTCATCTTTATCTAACAAAAAATTTTTGCATAAATCGATGCCAGAAATACTGAGGATAAACGCCTCGAACTGCCTGCGGGCTTCATCCATTCTTTGGCCCCTTGTTTTGTAGCCTGTAGAACGCGCTTTGATACGCTTCCAATCGCCTTATCATCTGGCAGTTATGACAAAGAATTACAGCTGAAAATCCAGATAGCGGACTAAATTCTTTTTGCCCGCATCTCAAATCACTACCATTGGGATTAATGTGCTTACCACAGCCTTTGGATTCATCCATTGCCAGACTCCTTCATCATCAGGAACACGATCATTGCGGCGCGGAGTGGGTTTCTGTTGCTTGCTGAAACTCCGCTCTCATGCGCTGCCATCCAGGACGCCTTTCCGTGGGGAGTTAGCGATATACGCTCTCGGAGAATAATCCGAAATCCATCCTCTGCACGACTGCATGGACAAAAGCTCAGCTTGTGTACGACCCGTCCAAACCCTTTAAAAATTGAAGCAGATTTCGGGTTTAGTTCTCCCAGTTCGACTCGACATTTTGGGTTTTCAATTCGCCCAACTAAAACGGATATCTCGCCGTCAGTTAGCTTGCTGTAGTTCATATTCCTCTCCAAATTCAGGCACAAAAAAACCGTATTAAGCGGCGGCGGGGTTAGCTTGCTTTCTGGCCTCGCCAGTTACTGACCGGCTTCGATTCCTGCTCGTTCTGAGAAAATCGCTTCGCGGCTTCTTCCTGGTCGATTGTGACAAAGTGACCATTGCGCCATCCCATGTAAAACGTCTTCGGCTGACCGGACCGGTATTTGCCGATAATGATTTCAGCGATGCCGCGCATGTTGCTATGCTCGTCGTACACCTCGTCCCGGTACGGGAAGATAATCACGTCTGCGTCCTGCTCGATGGCCCCGGAGTCTTTCAGGTCTGCCATTGTCGGCCGCTTATCGACACGCCCTTCCACACCGCGGTTAAGCTGCGACAGGAGGATGACCGGTACTTTGTTTTTCAGGGAGAACTGCTTCAGCTTGCGGGTGATCTCCGCGATTGCCAGGTCGTGACGGTCAGACTTTGGCTTTCGCATCAGGCCTAGGTAGTCGATGGCCACAAAGCTCAGTCCGTTGTCGGCGTTCAGTCGCTCCGCATGAGCGATAATTTCATCGACACTCAACGTACCTTCCAGGACGTAATTGTCTTCGTTCTGAATCTGTGCCGCGGCATTGGTCAGGCGGGTGTACTGTTCGTCAATCATATCCAGCGGGTTGCGTAGTGCGCCTACTGCGATATTCCCGCGGTCAGCCAGATGGCGCTCAACAACCTGCATTTCTGACATTTCCATCGAGATAAACAGACCCCTGCCCTTCTGCCGGCCGATGTTGTTTGCGATGTGAATTGCGATCTCGGTCTTACCCATGCCCGGGCGACCGGCGATGATGATCAGGTCTGTCCGGTCAAAGCCGCCGTACTCATCATCCATCGGCCCGATACCGGTTTTCAGGTACAGCCCAGATTCTGCACCGGTCATTCGCTCCTCAAGGACAGCCATGTAATCGTCCAGCATATCCCCGATGCGGCGTGGTAACTTGTCGTTGGTTTCAAACTGGATCTTTGACAGGCCTGATGCTACTTCTGAGAGGGTTTCGTTGATGTTGTTGGTGTTGATACTTCCCAGCGAGTTAAGCGCCTCTGATAGCTGCGCCTTAGCCTTGCGGATCATCCAGCACTGGCGAACACGTTTGGCCCAAGCCTTGATGTTCGATGCCGCCGATGCTCCCTTTGCCACCTCAAGCACCCGATGGGATGTTTCCTCCGGAACGCCGTTTTTCACGCTGAATACGTCAACCGGTTCGGCCTGGTCCAGCAATCGGACAATGGCCCGGTACATTTCCCGCAAGTGGAAATTCTCAAACGATTCGACCGGTAGCTTACCGGCGATGTCCCGACAGTCGATGTGATCGCCTTTGACCATCATCGAGGCAACCAGTAATTCCTCAAACTCAATACTTTCCATGTCAGGCCTCAGTCGTCAGGATGGAGTCGATCATCCGCTGTGTCAGCGCAGTGGGAAGGCCATACTTCGTGCCGCTCGGGTTATTCCCGCAGGCATAATCCGTAGGCGTGTAGCCAAACTCGATATACCCGTTAACCATCGTGTCCACGTCAGCCGGTTCGCAGCCTGTTTGCTTGCAGTACGCAACATGCGAGGTATACAGGCGGGTCAGTCCAGCCAGATTGGTTTTGCTGATCACGGTGATTCTTGGTAGTCCGTATTTCTCGGCCTTGGCGTTCCAAGTGTTTATGAACCGTTGGTGGTCGAGTTGGATTTCAGAGTTTTTCTTCCTACTGCGTTTTGGCTTTTCAGGGTTTGATTCTTCCTGAACCGACAAACTCCCCTCTGGGGATTTAGGGGTAGTTTCTTTTTTCTTTTGAATAGTTTCTTTTGTGTTTAGCTGACTTGGCTTATGGGTATTAGCTGACTTAGCTAATGTTTCATTAGCTGGTTTGGCTAATGTTTCGCTATGTTGGCTAATGCCGGTATTCCAGTCAGAAACGACCTTGTTTACCCCGACTGCAATCCCTGTAGAAACAAGGATTCGCATCGCAATCATTTCGTTTTTTGCTTTACAGACATGCGTGTGATGAATGCCTGTCATCGCAGCGATCTGGGTATTGGTTATCCTGTCCAGCTTCTTGCCAAATCCGTATGTTTTCCTGATGATCGCAAGCACAACTTTTAGCTGCCGGGCAGTTAAATCGGCTGACATAACGGCTTCCAGTAGCTCGTTGGCGATGCGGGTATACCCATCATCGGTGTCGGCCACTTTGCGCTCCAGTTCTTCGTTTACCGGCTCATTTTGAACCAGCGATAAATGTCTAGCGGCGACCATTCTTCACCCCCGCTTTAGCCAGTCGATACTCACCAATAAGCCGGGCAGCAAAGGCCCGATTTTTAACTGCAACATCGACCAGACTGACCGGTCTTTCCGGGTGAAATTCTGGTGCCTTACCCTGGATTTTCTTCGTGTTTTTCATGTATAATTACCCCTGTTGAGTTGTTTAGAAATCAATGGTTAGTTGTGTAGAGGCTACTGTTCCCGCAGTGGCCTTTTTCTTTGTCAGAACGTTAAACATTTCCTGAAACGCCCTGCTGATCGGACTAACGTCTGATGCCATTCCGAAAGCACAAAGCACCGAAGCAATAAATCTCCAGTCTGTTCTGCTTATCTTCGATTCGTGGCACCCTACGAGGGCCGCCAGCTTGCGCTGTGTCAGCGTGGCAAGGTTGATGAGTAAATCAGTCTCCGCCCGGTCTATGGCTCGCTGAGATAGCTTGCTGTTATTTGCATGTTCCATTTGATTAAATCCTTGTGTGTTTAGTTGAGTGATCAGCAGGTGCTGTCACTTAGATTTATCAGTGTTTTTAGATAGGTTCGCTTTTCAGCGACGTAGGCGGGGGCCATTGTTAGAGAGCGGATGATGCTTAGGCTGCGCGATTGCTGCCTTTGGTACCATACATTAGCCAGTGCGGCTCACAATTGAGCGCTAAGGCCAGTTCAAACAGGAAGCGCGGGCGTTTGGTTGTTCCGTCTTCAATTCGCTGTAAAGATTGCTGTTTCATCCCAGCTTTCTCAGCTAACTGCGCTTGGGTCAGGTTTAACTCGATGCGCTTCTGTTTGAGGCGTTGAGAAATTGTATTCATTGACTCACCTCCACAGTTTTATCTGTATTTTCTAACAGTTAGTTCTGTTTGTCAAATACAGTTTTAACTGTGAGGATCAAGGCAAAAGGAGAGTAACTATGAGCCTTGCAGATCGTGTTCGTAAACGCCGTAATGAGCTGGGAATAACCCAAACAGAAGCAGCAGAAAAAGCGGGAATAAAGCAGCAGTCTTGGGCTAGCATTGAAGACGGGAAGACCCTTAAGCCCCGCAATATAGTTGGCATCTCTGAGGCTTTGCAGTGTGACCCTGCATGGCTTATGAATGGTGGTAATTTCCAGCCAGCTAGCGAAGTGAACACAAGGAGAATTCCGTTGATAAGCTATGTTCAGGCTGGCGCCCTAGCAACAAAGAGCACCATAGAAGCTATGGATGGGAACTTCGAATATGTCATGACAGACATGGACTGGTCTCAGTATACATTTGCCTTGAAGATTGTCGGTGACTCAATGGAGCCAGATTTCAGAGCTGGGGATGTTATCATCGTGGACCCGGAGATCGAGCCAGCACCAGGTGAATTTGTAGTAGCAAAAAACGGTGACCACGAGGCGACATTCAAAAAGTATCGCCCCACCCTGATTGCCCACAATGGCAAACAACAGTTTGAGTTAGTGCCTTTGAATAATGACTACCCGACGATGAGTAACGCTGATCACGCAATTCAGATAATCGGAACCATGGTAGAACACCGGATTTACCGCCGAAAAAGATAACCCACCCATACTAAAGACCGCTGAAAGGCGGTTTTTTTTCGCCTTTTCAAAATTCATTTCCTCAATCAAACAATGACTTACAGGTTAATCTGTTATTTATACAGTTTTACCTGTTGACTATAATACAGTTTTATCTGTAATCTTTACCTCAACAGCAGGACGCTGGCGAACACAGAAACGGATTAGCTCTTTATACAACGGTGATGGATCACCTACGTGGCCGAAAGGCCAATTAGTACCAAAGCGTGAGTTTTGGGATTGGATGAATGCAAACGCATGGTTGTGGGCAGTAGTAATACCACGGCGTCGGCTGAAGTCGCGGGATAACAAAACCGTCTTGAACGGTGGCTAAACCAGCGCACGTGAACGGCGAGGAGCACCGGCCATCCAATCACCAAAACTTACTCAGGAGGTAACTATGACACGCAGAACTCAATTCAATGGTTCAGCAGCAGGCCGCCGCCGTGTGCGCCGCGCTGATCTCCAGAGTGAGGCAAGCAAAAGCTCAGAGGAAATGCATCGCCCTACTCTGTCACTTTCAGGCAGCAAGCGGTCGAGTGTTGAGCGGGCAGTTAAGCCAATAGATTTGAGTGACCTGTTTGCGTATCAGGATCAGATACAGAAGCACGCAGACAGCATTGAAAAACAGAATCACCGCATCTGGTATAGCAAGCCAGGCGAACGCGGTATTACATGCACCGGCCGCCAGAAGTCGCGCGGTCGTTCGATTCCTTTAGTGTGAGGTGAGTATGAAAAAGTTTGAAGAGTTATCCAGAGAATCACAGTACATGGCAGTTGAAGTCCTGAAAGAGGTGATCATCGAAAGCCACAAAAGCAGAGGTGATATTGACGGGCAAAGAATTGAGTATTTTGCCCATTCGATTAGAGAGGCCTTCGCAGCACTTGAGTCTGAAAGGCCTGAATACGGGAGTGGTTCCTCAGATTGATTTCTTGAGTCCTACCCACATCCTCCCTACTGATTTTGTGACAATGACTGCAGGGAGAATGCTAATTTTTTCCGCTACAGCTATAGCCTTGTCCAGTACTGATTCAGTATTCAGTGTCTGACTTGAAAATACATACTCTGCTTCTGGGAGTTTGTATCTAATTCCCCCACTGGATTCTATTGTTTTTTGGAACCCATTTGCGCTCATAGAGTCGTGTAATTTTTCATAATCCTTAGGTGTTGCCCCATGCAATTCAACCCTAATAGTAAACTGAGCCATTAATTAACTTCCCTTATCTGTCTGTGGAATAACCAACGTATCAGTTTCCTTTGTCTGTGGAAAGCAGGGAAAGCGGGAGCCTGCCCCGGTAAAAACAGGCAAAGCCAGTAACCCCCTATAGCTCATTAACCAGTGGGCTATAGGGGTAATACAGCCCTGAACAGGAGTGGAAGACCTGTTCTGATTAAATCTTTAGTGATTGCCCTTCACTCGTGGAGGGCTTTTTTATGCCTGTCATATCAGCGTCCATTCACTGAGTGGGCGGTTATATGACCCATAACCCTAACGGAGTATCGCTAATGACAACCAACGTCATCGGCGGCGTCATTGGCGCTGCTAAATCACTGTTTAAATCACAGCTTGACCGTATCAAGCGATTTGTTAATGAAGCGGCCCGTCCGGGCGGGGAGGCTTTTGCGTGAAGAGGCTGAAATTTAACGTCGGATTTATTCGCTACTCACTGCCGGATAACGATGCTAACCGGCTTCGGATGTTACAGCTTACCAGGAGGTCGAAATGAGCCTGAACCTGACTATTGAATGCTCAGATGTGCAGACACGCGGGGCTATGCGGCCCGGAAAGGTCAGCGTTTCACTTGAAGATTGCGCCATCGACGGCCTGACCACTGAGCAGCAAACAGAACTGTGCGGCCAGATGGATTTCGACGTCCTGGTTGAGTATGTGAATTCGCTTATGGAGGTGAACCATGCTGCATGAACCTTCATTTGCAGTCGCTGAGAACGCAGAGGCACAACGCTGGGATCGGCACTATGCCGAACTGAATTATGACGAAGCGGTGCGGGAACGGGCCGAGGAATTGTCTGCCCTATTCCCTGATGACGTTGAAATGTTCGCAACAGATAACCCGGCGTACTTCTCTCTGCTGGCAAGCGACGATGCACAGGACGCCTATGCCGCGTTCGTTGATCGCATTTGCCTGGCTAAAGCTCAAGCCGAATGGAGTTGACTATGGAACCAGGCATCTACCACAACTTATCAAATGCTGATTATCATGCGGACCCGGCGATCGGGTCTACTTCAGTTAAGCAAATCAGTGTTAGTCCAGCAAACCTCTACTTCAACCCATTCAAAGGCAGTAAGTCAGCTCATATTGGTAGCGCCATCCACGCAGCCATACTTGAGCCTGATGTGTATAAGCGGGACTTCTATTTGCTTCCTGATGGCCTTGACCGGCGATCGGCTGACTACAAGGCAGCGGTAAGTGAATACGGTTCAGACTTTGTTCTGGTGGGCAGCGAGGTTGAAACAGTAAACCGCATGGTTGAGTCAGCCAGAATGAACAGTGATTTTGTTGATTACATGCGGTCACCTGGTAAATCTGAGATCTCCATGTTTGCCACGTGTGACATCACTGGCCTTAACCTGAAATGCAGGTTTGACAGGCTTTCTGAGTCCTATCCTTACCCGCTGGATGTGAAAAGTTGCAGGGATGCATCGGAGCGAGGGTTCAGCAGTGCATTCGGCCAGTATCACTACCACATCCAGGCGGCCTTTTACCTTCATGTCCTAAGGCTGGTAACCGGCAGAGATCTTAATCAGTTCTGTTTTTTCGCCGTAGAAAATACAGCGCCTTATCGAAACTGCATGTATTACATCGGCGAGGAGTCGCTTGAACAAGGACGAAAGCAGATGTTTGAGGCGCTGGAGAAACTAGCCGAATGCATGGAAAGCGAATCAGCCAGATATGAGGGGATAGTTCTCCCCTCGTCTGAAATAAATATCCCTTCTTATCTCTTCGATGAAGAGTTTGATGACGAGGTAATAATCTAATGGACCTATCACAAACCATTATCCCACGCTCTGATCAGCTTAATTTTGACGATGTTCAGATAAGTAGTATCACTGCGGTAATTAAATCTGTCCGAGCCGGAAATAAAGAGCAGCCAGTATTTATTGATTTGGAAGGATATGACGGAAGGCCTTACAAACCATCAAAATCAATGCGCCGAGTCTTGATTGAGGGTTGGGGCAATGACGGCCATGCCTGGGCGGGGAAATCTTTAACCTTGGCCGGAGACCCCTCTGTGAAGTACGGAGGTGTGGCTGTTGGCGGCATCAAAGTTAAAGCCATGAGCGATGTCGAATCCAGCTTTTCTCTGATGCTGACGGTATCGCGAGGGAAACGCGTAGAGCATACGGTCGAAAAATTGGTAACGAAACCCAAGGTAGACCCGCTGGAGTGGTTTTCCGAAGCAGCAATGCACTCAACGCTGGCTCAACTTGAAAGCAGATTTGAGAAAACAAAGGCAGCTCTTGCTGGCGATGACGATCGGGTGAGTAAGGCCACTGAGGTATATAAGACCAGAAAATCAGAGCTGGAGGCGGGCGGAGGAAATTCCGCATGAAGCTAATGCCCCACTACCGCCGGACAAAGGATGGTCCGCTTTCAGGCATCAAGGAGAAGATAACCTGGCAGTTAAACAAGGGGCCAATGACAGGTCAGCAACTGGCCGACAAGTTCGGCCTTAGCCTCGGCAGGATAAACGAGGTTATGCGCTCCAGCTTTAAAGGCGACACCGTGAAGCTCGGCAAAGGAGAGCCATTCGCCACTGATGGCAGAGCCATGGATAGGCTCTACTGGCTGGAAGCCAAACCACGGCGCGTTAATGCGAAAGAAAAGACACGGATCGTCTTCAGCCGAAAGCACTACGTCAATTAAACCCCATTCACCCAGCCTATCCTCTGCCATACGGCACCGGGAGGGTTATCTGTTGGAGAGGAAAAGTGGAAAAGACTCCATATAACCCGAGCAAAAAGGCCACAGGCCGGGTTAAGAACCCACTGCCAGCACCTGTTGACTGCCGCTATTGCCAGTCGCCGGTCAGCATCGCTAAAAACTCAGCTATCTACGGTCGTGAGTATGGCGAATGGCCTTGGCTATACGTCTGCGAAAGCAGCTTATGCCGGGCTTATATCGGCATGCATCCGTTTACGGCGATTCCTCTGGGGACACTCGCCAATCAGGAATTACGAAATGCCAGAAAGGAATGCAAACCGGCATTTAATCACATATGGCAATCAGGATTGATGACCAGAACCGAGGCATACCAATGGCTGGCAAAGAAACTGAGCATCCCTGCTGGCGAGTGTCATTTCGGTTGGTTTGATGTCGATCTCTGTCATAGAGCAAAACTAATTTGTGAGGGAGTAGCGGCATGACTGATATCTCAGAACTGGTGCTTATTATGAAGCTTGATTTGCATCGCGCTGTTGGGAATTTCAACCCAGAGATAAAAGTAAAAACAGTTTACTTACAGAGGATAGTTGAGGCACTGGAGAAAGCGCAGGCCCGCATCGCCGAACTGGAAAACGATGAAGTGCGCCAGCGGCTTGCCAATGCTGAGCATCAACTCTACATGGCTGAACTGGCTAAGCACAATCTCAGGGCCAGCAGGAAAGCTCAATTCCGGAAGCGCAAAGGTGCAGAGAAGCGCATTGCCGAACTTGAAGCTGGTAAAGATGCAGAACGCAGGGAGTGGCTGGCGCGGGGTGTTTGCCTGGTGGGCCAGGAATTAGCAAACAGGATTGAGCATGGAGAAGATGACGCCTGCCTGTCTTTTGCCAGATCAACAGCTATTGGTTTTGCAGCAAAAATCCTCGCCGGGGAGGTTGAATTATGAAAACTCAAATGCAGTTGGCTAATCGCGCATGGCGACTGAAAACCAAAGAGCTTGGTTGGAATCGTGGTTGGAAAAATGGTCGTAAGGGATGGAAAGCTTTTTGCCGTGAAAACGCCGCTGTGACTGTCGAGGAACACCTGAAAACAGACCCTCCATTTGAAGATCAGGAAGACGCAAAGTGGCACGTGTCCGAAGAACTAACATACTGGACTGAATAATGAAACCAATAACTGAGCAGAGACGGCAGGAGCTGATTGAGTATATCAAGGCTGCTTTGGCTGCCCACGTCCAGCGTGGTGGGGATAGTGATGAAGAGGATGTTTTTAAAATCGCCCTGGCTTCACTGACTGCAGTACGTCATCAGTGGTCAAATGGGTGCAATCTATGGGTGCCGAGAGCACTCCGTTACCTTGCTGAAAATGAAAGGCCTGGGGGTGGCAATTCATATTTTAACACAGAGCACCTTTACCAGCTGGCGAGAGAACTTGAACTAAGCATGTCTTCCCCGCTCTACACCGCCCCGCCGGTACCGGTGATTAAGCTGCCTGAGAAACTGCCGTGTGATGTCAGATTTGATCCTGGCATGATTTTTAGAAAGGGAGTTTTAGTACAGACAATGCTTGATGCTCTTATCAGACGTGATGATTACGAGAAGGAGCTTGCAGAATTGTCCGAGGACGAAAGAAAAGCAAGACAGGAAAAAATCTCCGAATTTCTCAACGGCCTGGGTGAGTGATGAGTAACACGGCTGAAGCAATCCCGTGGTTAATTATCGGTCTGATTGTCTGCCTGATATGGATACGAAAATGACCCGAATCACCACTCACATACTGGCAGGTAACTACCCTGCTTTCATTAAACGAATAGCGTTCCGCATTGCTCTGTGGGATGCGTACAGGAGGAAGTGATGATACTCGCCGGATACGTCATCCTCATTCTCTCCGGTAACCAGGCAACTCCCCTCACTGAAACAATCTACCCCATCGAAACACAATGCCAGCTGACAATCATACGTCTACTGACTCGGCGGCCAACGGCTGATTTATTGTGTGGTGAAGTTAAGAGGAATGTGTAATATTGCTTATCAATTTAGTGATCGAGATGCGATTATGAATGATTCCGATATAATCAATATATGGATTGCTGCTGGGACTATCACTGCAGCAGTTGCGGGTTGCATAGGTGCTGGAATTACAGGTTATTATTCTTACAAAAACAGTCGGGAAGATAAGCTGAGATGGGCAAATGATATCGTTTTTAACCTTGCAAAAGATGCAAACTCTGTCATAGATTCTGATGGTGCCATCCCGACTGGCGAAGGGGCCTTGAGCAGAATCATAACTGTCTCTTATAAATGTATAGAATTTATAGAGAGAGAGTTTGAATCAAAAGACGATAGAAAAAAATTATACTCCGTAATGTTAACTTTTTTTCACACAAGTATCTTGCAGGAAATAAAATCAGGTGACTTATGTGTGAATCTCTTTATATTTGGCAAAAATGACGCAATAAAGAAAGCTATTTCAAGCCAAGAAGATTTTGTCAGAAAAAGAATTTTTCCCTAATTCATTAACCGCCCACTGAGGCGGTTTTTTATTGCCCAAAGGAAACCACTATGACCCACGCCGACCCACTCGACCAGGCATCAGAACTGGAACATCAGCAGTTGCAGATTTCCCTGGTAAATCGCCCATTGCCGAAGCCATTCTCAGCAATTTGCCTGAACGGTGACTGCGGGACAGCATCGTTACCAAAATCCAATTACTGCTGCTCTGAATGCCGCGAAGATGCAGAGAAGCATGAACGCGCCGCCAGATTTAAACGCCACTAACCCCACCCTCTAAACCAAACCACCCTATTCCCGCACCGGTCACCGGCGGCATCGCCGCGCCTGCGGGTTGGGTAAAGGAGAATGCTATGCAGCAATCAGATTTAATGACACAGGAAGAAGTATTCAGCGTGATCGGCAAAAAGCGCGTTGCACTTTACCGGCTGCGCAAGGAAAAAGGATTTCCGGAGCCGGTATTGCAATATCCATCGCGCTACGTTCGTGCTGACGTTGAAAACTGGCTTTTAACCGGCGGAGTTAACCGAGCTTCTTAACGTGCCAGAATATCTTATCGGCATATATTTCATACGCTTCTTTTTGCTCCGCTATCCAGTCGTGTTTGTTATACACGGCCATCACTCCCCCAAGTTCATGCCCCAGCATCTTTTCGGTGACATGGGGCGGAACTCCTTCACTGGACAGGTTCGTGACGAGGGATCGTCTGAAATCGTGCGTCCGCCATTCTGGTATATCAATTAATTCCCTTAGCTTCGCCATATAAAGGTTTGACGATGACCGGTCTATCGGCTTGTCCAGTTCCATCCCGGGAAACAGTATGTGATTTCCGTTATTCATCAGGCGCTCAATGTATGGCTGAACATGACTGAAGATCGGACGCCGGATAACGTTACCCATTTTCGAGATATCAGACGGCGTGGTCCAGATCATGTCGTCCAGGTTGAAATCAGCCATTGTTGCTAGTCTCATCTCTGAGAGACGGCTCCCCCACAACAGCAGCAGCTGGTGAAGGATGCGGTTTGAAGAATGTATCTTTGAATTCTCCAGTGCTACCCATACCTTTGCCAGCTCACCATACGTCAGAACCCTCGTCCCCACGTCGGACCGCTTGCCAATGGTTTTCACACTGAGCTTCATCACTTCACAGGATGGGATTATTTGCCGGCTGATGCACCAGTTGATAACGGAGCGCAACTGGATCAGTAATACTCTGGCCTTTTTCTTATTGTCCTTTTCCTGCATATCAAAGAAACGGACCCACTGAGACACCGTTATGTTGTGTACAGGCACGCCCTGAAAATGTGTGTACATGGTGTTGTACACGACAGAACGATACAGCGTCTGAGTGTTCTTTCTTAGGCCGCTTACATATTTATCCCACCACTGATCAAGGCACACCTGCAGGGTGATATCATCGCCAAGCGATGAAAAATACGTTTTCGGGTTTACGCCCCGAGTGTACAATTCACGCATCTCGCCGACAGCGATCCGGGCGTCCTTGAGAGACATTGAAGGGTAACGCCCGATAGTCAGTCGCACCGGCTTACCTTCCCAGCGGTACCGGAACTGAAAAGCAATGGTCCCGGAGGGTGTAATGCGCGCGCTGAGACCTTCGGCGTCAGTAAGTTCTGCCGGTCCGTCATAAGGCTTGCCATTGAGGTTTCGCAGTTTGGTATCGCTAAGGGCCATGATTATGAGATGTACACAGGGATTTTTTTCATTATGTACTCAATCTGTACGCAATGGCAAATGAACAAAACGGAACCAATGCGGAACAACCAGAAACAAAGTGAGTACATTGACATCGGAAGTGCTTGATGAAACATGAGGAATTACGGTAGTATCGGAACACTCAGGAACAACCTGAAACACTAACGCGCAAAGTCTCCTTAGTTAAATGGATATAACGAGCCCCTCCTAAGGGCTAGTTGCAGGTTCGATTCCTGCAGGGGACACCAGTCATCAGTTCGCCACCCTCCGTTATAGTTCGCACTCCCCTCATAAATCAGTACTCATCAAAAACAACTGTTCGCTATAGTTCGTCAAAGTTCGTTGACAGCAGCAATCTAAAGCGGGAAAAAAACGGGTAAACATTTTTACCCACCGGAATTTTACCCATGCTCACCGTCAAACAGATCGATGCCGCCAAGCCAAAAGAGGAGTATTACCGGCTCCAGACCCGGGCGGCTTGTATCTGTTCGTGCCTCCGACCGGCAAAAAGGTCTGGCGACTCCGGTATCGTCACTCAGGAAAAGAGAAGACTCTGGTCATCGGCCCCTAACCTACCCCGGAACACCGGTTACACTCCTTTTCAGTAAATCCCCTGCTATCCTTTGTCTTCTCCCGGACACAGACGCGACCTGTCACGTGGCAGTCTTTACATCTGGCCCGGGCGTTGCCGCAGAATGTGACCATGATGCAAAAGTGCAAGTTGCGAATGTTTGCACCACTTTTCGCTTAATCCTGGTTTCAAAACTGCGTAAGGGTGCCACCTTGTCGCAGTGCTTATCCGTATTCTGTCAGTCACTGAATTGCCTTCCGTTTATCGTTCTTACTCAGATCCATTTCGCCGCTGAAAGCTGTGAATCCGGGTGAAGAGCAACTCTTAAACGAACTCATACCGATTCAGTCTTCCCCGGGGGAAAATCCAAAACGAAACATAAAGCAGAGAGCAACAGTGAGCAGGACCGGCACCGTTGAAGTTAGCGCACCTAATCAGGCGCATCATTCGGTGGAAAGCACCGCGCCTTAAAAATGAGGTTGTGATATCCACCCGATTATGGGGTGTATAATAGTCATTTTGAGGTTACCCCTGTCTTTACTTCCGTGTGCTTGCCGTGTCATGGCTGTCGCTGAACGCGTAACCCTTCTCTTCCGACCCTG
This sequence comes from Tatumella terrea, assembly GCF_039523755.1. Classification (NCBI taxonomy): domain Bacteria; kingdom Pseudomonadati; phylum Pseudomonadota; class Gammaproteobacteria; order Enterobacterales; family Erwiniaceae; genus Tatumella; species Tatumella terrea. Next base: position 53,141 of record NZ_BAAAFX010000014.1, read on the forward strand.
AAAGTCTTTCCACCTGCCATTCATCCTTAATGACTGACTTCCTGCGGATATCCTCCTGAACCTGAAACTGCTGGCAAAGCGTGTCATTCGCCAGTCAGAGCAAACTGTCTTAGTAACAGTAAACTGCAGTACGCAGTGTCGAAGGCATCCTCAGGTGGGGATCCGCGCCATTTGGGAATCTTTACGCTGCAGAAATATCTGAAAGCGCTTCCATAAAACAAATTTATTAACCTGCCTAATTATTAGTATGTAATTATTAATGTGAGCCAGGTCTCATACCTGTGTCTGAGCGGCAAATGTATCAACCATTCGGTCGCCATCATGGCGTGGCAGTTTCCAGAACCAGGGATGAATAAAATGAAACACTCTCCACAAGCCGCTTCTGATGAAAGCGGTTCCAACAAGTTTACTGTGCAGCAACGCTTATTTTTTGTAGTACTGGTTGCGACGATGGGCGCACTGGCTTATGGCTATGATACAGGCATTATTTCCGGCGCATTACCTTACATGACCTTACCGGCAGACAGGGGCGGACTCAATCTGACCCCGTTTACCGAAGGATTAATCACCTCTTCACTGACCTTCGGTTCTGCTGTCGGAGCCTTTATCAGCGGATATGTTTCTGATCGATTCGGGCGCCGCATTACTCTGCGAAGCCTGGCACTGTTGTTTGTTGCCGGAGCATTGGGTACGACTCTGGCACCGAATATTGAAATAATGGTCGCCATGAGATTCATTCTTGGGATCGCTGTAGGCGGGGGATCCTCTACCGTCCCGGTATTTATCGCTGAAATCGCCGGCCCCAAGCGCCGGGCCCCGTTGGTCAGCCGCAATGAGCTGATGATTGTGTCAGGGCAGTTGCTGGCATATGTGGTGAGTGCTGCGATGAGCCTGCTGCTGCATGACGGAAGTATGTGGCGGTATATGCTGGCGTTAGCGATGATCCCAGGCGTAATGCTGTTTATCGGTACTTTCTTTGTGCCCGCCTCTCCTCACTGGATGGTTTCGGAAGGTCGCTTCAAAGAAGCACTGCGTATTATGCGAAAATTGCGTGAAAACCCTCGCGAAATAAAAAAAGAAATGGCTGAGATGCGACAGAATGCGCAGCAGGCCCGACAAGGCCCCGCGCCCCGTGAATTACTTAAAGAGAAATGGGTAATACGCTTATTACTGGTGGGTTTCGGTATGGGGATCGTGCTGCAGTTTACGGGGGTGAATGCCTTTATGTACTATACGCCGATTATACTGAAGAGTACCGGGCTGGGAACCAGTGCGGCTATCGCCGCGACCATTGGTAATGGTATTGTATCGGTGATTGCCACCTTTGCCGGTATTAAGGCTATCGGCCATTTTGGTCGTCGCCCGATTCTGCTGACCGGACTGACTATTGTGATCACTATGCAGCTCATGCTCGGTGCTGTCCTGGTGTTTATGCCTCATAACCTGACCCAGAGCCTGCTGGCATTGGCCTGTATTCTGGTTTTCCTGTTCTTTATGCAAATGTGTATTTCACCGGTCTACTGGTTACTCATGTCTGAACTGTTCCCGATGCAGTTACGTGGCGTTCTGACAGGGTCTGCCGTTTCATTTCAATGGGTCTGTAATGCGATTGTCGCGTTCGTCTTTCCCCCATTATTGTCGCTGGTCGGGAACAGTGCATTCTTCATTTTTGCGGCGATTAATGTGGGATCGTTTATCTTCGTCGCTTTGGCGTTACCGGAAACCCGCGGTAAGTCTCTGGAAGAGATCGAAGCGCACGTACGTGAGCACTTTGGTGAAAGTATTAAAACCACATCTGTAGCAGAGTAGTGGATATCAATCCGGACGTTATGTCCGGATAGTCCCGTGCCCGGTTCGCCGATACGCACCACGGGGGTGATAGCAAATGGCGCAATCGCACGCACTGGCGACACAATGCTTTCTGCTGAGTGGGGGCCATGCCCACTGTCGATAAATAATCAGTCAGACTCACTGGTTGCCAGTATTTCAGCAACATCTGCGGAAGGAAGTTCAAGTGCAACCCCTGATTGCAGCTTGCCGGCTTACACATTATTTTTCAAAAAGTCTTTACCATTGCCATGGTTTGATGATTCCGGTAAAGGTGCCTCCATGCAGCCAATATCAGGCAGGACTCTCCTGCCTGCCTTTCAGGCCTGATTCATGATAAATACAGTAAGCCGCACCCTGATCAGGTGATGTCCGGCGTGTCGTCAGATATCAAAGGTATCCACCAGACTGACGTGCAGACGAACATTGATGTTGCCCCGGGTGGCATCAGAGTAAGGGCACACGTCATGTCCCCTTTTCACCAGCTCAATTGCGGCAGATTTATCCAGACCACGGACTTCCACATCCAGATCAATATCCAGAGCAAAACCACCGTCATTTTTCTGGCCAATGCCTACCGCACAGGAGGTTTTGGTCGCTACACCTTGCAGCTTTTGCTGCTGGATAATGTGGATCAGCGCATTATCAAAACAGGCCGCATACCCCATGGCAAAAAGTTGTTCCGGGTTAGCCCCCTTTTTTCCGTTGTCATTGTTAAAACTGACCAGGTCCAGCCCAAAAGAACCATCATCTAAAGCAACGTGACCATCACGCCCACCGACGGATGTTGCGCGGGTTTTGTAAAAAATTTTCATATCAGGACTCCTTCGTGAGCATCAAACTAAATCGCATACGATTAAATATGAAGATAATAATAACCCAAAGGCATTACCGGTCAATCCATTTTGAAAGATAAATCGCATGCGATATAATGGGTGAAACCTTTGCAGGAATATGCGATGACGGATAACACCCATACAGCCCTGCCGATGCAGGATGAATTTCCAAAACTGGAAGATTTTCTCTGCTTTTCCACCTATTCGGCTAACCTCGCCTTTGGTAAGGCTTATAGTCCTTACCTGTCAGAACTGGGCTTAACCTATACCCAATGGATTACCCTGCTGGCATTGGGTGAGGAGGACGGACAGACTGTGAATCAGCTGGGGACAAAATTGTTCCTGGCCTCAAGCACACTCACGCCGCTGTTAAAAAATCTTGAAAAACAAGGCATCGTTCAGCGAAAACGTTCGACAAAAGATGAACGTAAGGTGCAGATTTTACTCACTGATAAGGGGCGGGAGTTGCGTAACGCCAGTCAGCGCTGCCTGGATGTTTTTTATTCCCTGGGCCTGACACCGGAAGAAACCCGGGTACTGCAAAAGGCCATGTCGCGGATACGCGATAATTTACTGAATTCACGACAGGAAAACGGCTGATCTTTAATCTTGCCAGGGTCTTCAGATGTCATTTGAAACAGAGCCCCTTTCTGACAGGAGTCTCTGCATGTTAACAGTGCATCATCCGGGAGTTTCCACGTCAGAACGTATCGTATGGCGATGCGGGGAACTCAATATTCCTTATACGCTGGTGAAATATCCCCGTGATCCTGCGACCGGGCGGGCACCTGAAGCCTGAAGCCTGAAGCCTGAGGCATGACCTCCCTATCATACCGTACCCGTGCTCACCGATGGCAAAATCACGCCGGGCGAGTCCGGGGCGATTATTCAGTACATTCCCGCACGCTACAGGAAAACCGGCGTGTCCCACCGGTCGCCGATGCGGAGTTTACAGACTACCTTTACCGGTTCCATTTTTCGGTGCATCGCAGGTTGCATGGCCGGAATGGCATTTTCGACGGTTCCGGGAAACGAAAATTATCCTGTGTGGGCGGTATTCAGCGACCGGACTGTACGCGCATTCGACACAATTTAGGAAAGGTTACAGCATCACCCTTATTTTGCGGGTAATAAGTTCACTGCCGCAGATATTATGATGTTATTCCCATGAACTACTCTACGGACCTTTATAGCTCGCGATATTTCAGGCTATCCGCCTCTGAAAGCCTGTCTTCAACACATCAGTGAACGAGTGGCCTGGAAAAAGGCAAAACAGGTCGCGGATCCGGACGTACACTTTAAACCGGACCCGTCGTGATGCGCAGGTGTGATATTCCCGAAAGCCTGAAAGAGGCTACATTATATTTTTGACGATGGGCTGAAAGCGTAAGGGATCCACTATGCACCAGCCCGGAATCTGAAAAAAATGACGGGAAGATAATGCAGGATTTACACTCTCGCCAGTCACCGCGTATTATTCCCTGTGAATACCTCAATGGACTATTACACAAGGAATGTATACCAATGGCTGCACTACAGTTTCCCGACACTCTATTCAAAACCCAAAAATGGATGGACGACTACGGCGCGAGTGATATGCACTGCGGTGATCTGACCGAAGCACAGTTGAAATCGCAATATCGACTGAACTACATCTCTGTATTCGGGTTTTAGCCGGATAAAAAAAAGTATACTCTTTAGGGTCCTGCAACTGACTGAACAGGATTGATGAGACCAGCACAATGCAGAAATTCTACTTCCGGATCCTGGCTGGCCGTTATCCGGCATTTGTAAAAAGGATCGCTTTCCGACTCGCCTTATGGGATGCCTACCGGCGTAAACGCTGATCTTTCGCAGTGATAAGCTCCTGAACTTTTATTCAGTGACGAAGCTTGCCAGTAACTAATGACAAAATGGGCGGCACCAAAATCCCCCCTCCCGTGAAGACCGGAACTGTAGAATGAGAAACCAGACTCGTAGACTCACCTGCCGGGAAACAGAGTAATCCCTGCCAGCTGACGGGCAGAGATGTCAGGACCATCTTTAGAAACAGATGAGAATAGAAATCTCTGCACACATCCATAACAGGTGCTTTCATCAACCCGGCCGTTTTTTCCGCATCTTTTTCCTGACAGACCTGTAGCATTTCCCGATGTTCCCTATCTGCTTCAATCAGTACGTCCGCTACCGACAGGTATAATCTCAGATAACATTCTATTTTATCGTGGATAGAGCGGGTCATATCTATAATTAATGGCTGTTTATCGTTCTCATGGAATGCGTCATTAATTTCTCCAGGCTAAATTCAGGTGAGCGTTAAAATAACACAAGGTATTTCTTATTTTAATCTTAACTCAGAAATTATCGGATTCTATCTTTCAACCTGAAATGATTTTATTATTACCGGGCATCATAAAATATACTGATATGTATCTCCTGATAATTATATTTTCAACACTCGTCATGAAACACCGTTAGCTACTGATATCGTTGAGTTTTTTCCTCTTTAAATGCAGTAAATTAACCAATAACGTCAGGGGTTCGGATGAATGACTCATTCCCGGATGAAGTCGCGTTTTTTTATTGGTCCTGATTTTGAAAATTCCGGGATAATGAGACTTGAGACAAAAATATTGTTATCGATAAGTTCAGCCTATATTATGCGCTTTACTTCGTGAATCTTATCTTTTTTGTGGAGAAGTCATGGCTGACACTCTGGTTGCCAATAATATTAATTCCATCGGTAAAAGGATTTCGACCCGCGCAGCATTTTTCATCGCAGGGTTTGCCATGGGTGCCTGGGCACCGCTTGTGCCTTATGCTCAGCACCGGCTGGATCTTGACTCTGCCTTACTGGGGTTGCTGCTGCTTTGTCTGGGGTGTGGCTCACTGATCACCATGATTTTTTCAGGAAAACTGGCCGGAAAGTTCGGATGCAGAACGATGATCCTTATCGGTGTCGCCAGTATTTGTCTTTCACTTCCTTTGCTGGCAACCGTCAGTACGTTATCCCTGATGGTTCCTTCCTTGTTGCTGTTTGGTGCCGGAGTCGGCCTCACCGATGTCACCGTCAATATTCAGGGAGCGCTGGTTGAGCAAAAATCCGATAAACCCCTGATGTCCGGGTTCCACGGATTATTCAGCGTAGGGGGAATTGCCGGTTCCGCAGGGGGGAGTCTGATTTTAAGTTCAGGGTTTTCGCCACTGCAGTTTTCATTGATTTCTATCCTGCTGATTTTGGTAATCATCATAAGTACCGCTAAAGAACTGTTGCCCTTCGCCTCTCACGAAGAACAAAACAATTCACGTTTGAAGGTTAATCTGCGCCTGATCGTTATCGCGGTGATGTGTATGATCTGTTTTCTCGCTGAAGGCTCGATGCTCGACTGGGGCGGGATCTGGCTGACGGCTCACCGGCACGTACAACTGGAACATGCCGGCTGGGGTTATGCCGTCTTCGGCACTGCCATGGCCATCATGCGTTTATCCGGGGACGTCATCGTCAACGCTCTGGGCCGGCAAAAAGTACTGATACTGAGCGGCGTATTTGCGATGGCCGGTTTTGCCATTGCCGTTTTCATCCCCGGATGGGTATTTTCGTTGCTTGGTTTTGCATTGATTGGTACCGGCGCGGCGAACGTTGCCCCTGTATTGACCACGCTGGCGGGAAAAGAGACCATTATGCCTTCCAATATGTCGGTTGCCTTTGTTTCCACTGTCGGTTACCTCGGCATCCTGATGGGGCCGGCACTTATCGGTTTTATGGCCAATATGACCAGCCTGCAGGTCGCCTTTCTCTGTATGTCTGCCTCGATGCTGTTTATTATCGGCGGTGCGTTCAGGCTCAGATTTTAACACTGGGCGGTATCCCTGCCAGCCATACCGTTCTGAGCGCAGAGAAATTCCTGAACAGAACAAGCGCAGTGATCGATCCGCTAAGCGGCGTAACGGTATTGCATCTCAACGCTTTCTGCCGCTGAAGCGGAATCTGTCCGGAATGTACGGAGATAGAAGAGTGGCAGGCTTCGTCAGGGGCTGGAGTCTTAATGTGAACGTCAGTGCGATCGGGGATCCGGAGGGATTGTTTTTCAGCAACCGTTAAGTGAAGCTCATTACTGATGACATCAGGGATGTAAAGCGGTGAAGATAACGAAGATCGACCACGTGCATGTATACGTTGAAAATATCGCGCTGGCAGAAGAATGGTACAAAGACGTCCTCGATTTTACCCGGGATGAATCGCTTTATTTCTGGTTTGAGCAGGGAGGACCATTGGTGATCAGCAATAACGATGTATCTCTTTCCCTCTTTCCCCGAAAACATCAGTCTCCCGGTCATACGATTGCTTTCGCTGTAGAAGCATCGGTATTTACGGAGTTGATACCCCCCCTTCGCCAGAAGGATATTCCTTTTACCCTATGCGACCATGATGTCTCTGTCTCGCTCTATCTGTGTGATCTCAGTGAGAACAGTATCGAATTCACCTGTTATGACTATGCTGAAGCAAAACTGACTCTGCAAACGCTTGCCTCACCCGATCACGACAGCGTGTCCACGGCGTATTGATGAAAATAGCCGGCAAACCCTGCCTGGTAAACATCATCGGCGGCAGGGTGATCCGCGAGGATTTACGATACGCCGGTGGATCAAAAGTGATCTGGATGATTTCAGATTAAATAAGGCTGGAAGCGCTGCAATATCTTCATTAAGCCTCTGGCGCATTTTATAAGGAGTGGCGCCGGAAGCCGGAAAGATAGTGCTGTACGACCTCAGGTTTGGAGCTGAGAGAATACTTCCACATAAAAAACGATACCTTACTCAATCAGATATCCAGCTCCCGGGGGCAGCCCGTTTTTTGGGGGGTTCGATGCCGCGGCTCAGATGCAAGGTATGATCGGGGTCAGCCGTAATCCTTCGGAAAAGTCAAAGCTGTGGGGAAGGTATGTCCGTGAACAGGCAAGAGGATCAGGGCGGTCAGGCAGCCTGACGGAAGCAGCGCCGCAGGCAACCACGGCAGTGAAAGTCTTAAAACTCTCAGTACTGACTACCCATACGGCCACTTATTCACTTTACCGTACTGACAGATTCAATGAATGGGCAATCGACAAGGATGCCTTATGTATTGATGACGCATTTTATGACGAAGACCTGATGCGAAAAGACCTGATCCGGGGGCCCCGCTGAGGAGGCTATGCCCGATTGGCGGATAACACCAGAGACCAGGAAAATAAAACAGGAAGGCCGGTATCGTCGAGAGGAAGAAAAAAGCCTGCACGGATAACCGGTTATCCGTGCAGGCCTTATCAGCGATTATTCCAGTATCAGTCGGCTGTCCGCCAGTACCAGTGGCTGAATCTGATGGGTTACCAGTAAAGTCGTTTTCCCCTTCACCAGCGTTTTCAGAGAGTTCAGTACCAGTCCGGTATTGGTCGCATCCAGTCCTTCTGTCGGCTCATCTAACAGGATGACAGGTGCCTGAGACAGGAATGCCCGGGCGATAGCAATTCTGCGCGCCTGGCCACCTGACAGCCTTGCCCCCAGCTCACCGACCAGAGTGTCCAGGCCGTGCGGAAACGCCCTGATTTCCTCTTCCAGCGATGCTTTCGCCAGTGCCTGCCATAACGCATCGTCATCGGCATCCGGAGCCACCAGACGCAGGTTGTCACGGATCGAGGCATTAAACAGATACGTTTTTTGCCCTACGACCGAAATTACCTGGCGCAGCACTTCATCAGACAACGTTCTGACCTCGTGGCCGCCAATGGTCACACTGCCTTCACACTCCCAGAAACCCTGAATCAGGTTAAGGATAGTCGTCTTACCGGCGCCGCTCGGCCCGAGCAGAGCAAGGCAATGCCCTTCAGACACAGAAAAACTCAGTGAATCCAGTACCGCAGGTTTGCCGGCCCCGTAACGCATCGTAACGCCGGAAAATGCCAGATCAAAGTGCTCAGGAGTAACACTGGTCTCCGGTAACGTAATGGCCGGTTTGAGTTCTGCCATCGAAAAAATACGACGTGCCGCTTCACGAGTCACTCCCAGCGCCGCAAACGCTGCAGGCAACGCAGCTACCGCTTCGGTACTGGCGAGCACAGCAAACACCAGCATGACAAAGTCATTACCGGCAATCTTCCCGGCTTGCACGGCACTTAACAGAAACAGAAAGGTGCAGAACATGCCCAGCTGACCTGCCAGCGCAGATAACGCACTGCCTAACGCACTGATCCAGGCCTGATGACGCTGCGCCGAGATCAGTTGCTGTGAGAGATCAGACAGATGACGGGTCTGACGACGAACCGCCCCCGCAACCTGTAATTCCCCCAGACCACGGATAAGATCCGTCGAGGCCACCTGCAACGATGCCCGTAAACCGGCCACGTCATTACCGCTTTTTTTGGTGCCTGCGGCCACAGCCACCGGTATCACTACCCCGGCCAGCAGCAGCATAACGACATCAATACCCGCAACACCTGGCGAGAACCAGAACAGAACACACAGAATAGCGATCGAAGAGATTAACCCTGCAATCGCTGGTGCCAGGATACGCAGATAGAAGTTATCCAGGCTATCGATATCTGCCCGCAGACGCGCAAGCAGGTCACCGTCACGGAAGTCCTGTAATCGTGCCGGAGCCAGTGGCTCCAGATGCTTATAGAACCAGACACGCAGTACAGACAGCAGGCGCAGTGTCGCATCATGGGTCACCAGACGTTCCAGGTAACGCGCAAACGTTCTCAGTACTGCCAGGCCACGGATAGCCGCTGCCGGTGTGAAAAACTCCAGCGTCAGCTTACCCACGCCTGCCAGTGCCATAGAGGCGATAAACCAGCCAGAGACTGACAGCAGAGTGACATTAGACAGGATAACCACAACAGACAGCGCAATCCCGACAGCCATACGCAATCGCCATGGTCGCGCCAGCTTTAACAAATGACGTAAGTCGTTCATTCTGTCGCTCCCTTTTGCAAGCGTTCCAGTTCAGCAAACACACCACCGCTTCGCGACAGGTCATCCGGATGACCGGACTCAATGACCCTGCCCTGAGCCAGTACCAATACCCGGTCTGCCATCGCCGCCACCGAGGTATCATGGGTGATCACCAGCCGGGCGGATTCCGGTAATGCCGTAACCAATGAGGCCATCATCTGCTGCGCTGTGTTACTGTCCAGCGCCGCTGTCGGCTCATCCAGAATCAATACCGGCGGAGCCGTCAGTACGGCACGCGCCATGGCCACACGCTGGATCTGTCCACCGGACAACCCCTGCCCCCCGTCACCCACCTGAGTCATATACCCTTCAGGCAGACGCTCGATGAAGGCTGCCGCCTGGGCCAGAGCCGCAGCTGCCTGCATTTGCTCAACGCTGGCCTCGGGATGTGCCAGGCAGATATTGTCCGCAATGGTCCCGGCAAACAGTGTCGGTCGCTGAGGTAACCAGCCAATCTGCTTTTGCCAGTCCCGGAGGTCAAGTTCAGACAGCTCGTGACCGTCCAGCAGGATTTTACCGGAGGCCGGGCTGATAAATCTCAGCAGTAACCGCGCCAGTGTCGTTTTACCGGCACCGCTGGACCCGACAATCGCCAGCGTTTCACCGCGGCGCAGCGTAAAGGAGATATCGTCTATTCCGCCGCCTTCCGGGTGATGGTAACCTAGCCCCTCCACATGGATTTCCTGTGGAGACTGTTCAGGTAATGGTTTTCCCTGCGGTTGTTCAGGCTGCTCTGCATTAAGAATGTCCAGCAGGCCTTCAGTGGCACCGATGGCATCCATACGCGCATGATAATGCGCACCGAGGTCACGTAGCGGACGGAAAAATTCCGGGGCCAGCAGCAGAGCAAACAAGCCTGGCAGAAACGCCAGATCACCGTAATAAAGACGAAAGCCTACATACACCGCTACCATCGCCGTACTGATCGTTGCAAAGAACTCCAGCACCAGAGAAGACAGAAATGCGACACGCAGCACTTTCATCGTTGTCTGACGATAATTATCAGAGATCACTTCAATGATCTTCGCTTGTCTGCGGGCGGCATTAGCCTGGCGTAAAGTTGTCAGGCCGGCAATCACATCAAAGAAATGGGCACTCATCAGACTCAGCTTACGCCATTGTCTGAGGTTCATTTTCTCTGCACCTTTCCCCACCAGAATCATAAACAGGGGGACCAGCGGCGCCGTAAACAGCATAATAAGCCCGGAAATCCAGTCGGCCGGGAATAAGGCGACCAGGATAGCCAGAGGGACAACACCGATGATGATTTTCTGAGGGAGGAAGGCGGAAAAATACGTTTCGATAGCTTCAACACTTTCGCCCAGCGTGCTGGCAATGCTGCCGGTCCGCTGCTGCTGGCTCCATGAGGGACCCAGTGCTGAAATTCGTTCAAGTAACGTCGCGCGTAATGTCTGACGGATACGGGCGGCGCTTTCAAAAGCAAAGCCCTGACGCAGCATGTCCAGCCCTGCGCGTAGGATCATGACGAGAGGTAACAACCAAATCGCCGGGAACAGGTCGGCTAATCCTTTGCCGCCAATGACAACCTTATCTATCAGCCATGCTAACAGCCAGCACTGGGCAATCATCATGATGGCACTGAGCGTGGCCATAGTGACAGACAAGGCAAAGAGCGCACCAGCCTGGCGGCGCTGACCCGAGAGCCAACGTTCCGCCAGGCGAGCTGCCGCTCCGCTAAGGGGGGGGCGAGACGACATAGTGTGATTAGTGTCCGTAGCCAACCAGTTTAGAGATACGGCCGCGGAATACCCAAATCTGATACCAGTTATACATCAGCATGACCGGTACGAACCCACCCATGGTCAGGGTGAAGGTGATCAGGGAAACCTGCGGGGTGGCTCCACTCCAGATAGTCCAGGTGCCTGGCACAATCCACGGGAACATGGTAATCAGCATACCAAAACCCAGGATCAGTGCAGCGGCGTTGAACCACAGGATTGCCGCAAAATCTTTATCTTTCAGGGTATCACGACGTACCATTTCGATGCAGATCAGTGCCAGCAGGGCAAAGATACCCCAAATCCAGAAGTGCGGACCAAACCATTTCGCACGTGCCCAGTCGAAGTTTGCTGCGCTCCAGATCCAGGTAATAACCACGGCGATAATCGCTAACCAGAAAACCACGGCCGTCCAGCGTGCAGCAATCTGACGCAGGGGTTCGGTTTTCTCAAAACGTGCACGGACAAACAGAACACCCGAGAACGTCATGGCGATACAGGAAGCAATACCGGTCCAGACAGAGAATGGGGTAATAAAGCTGAACGCCCCACCCGCATAGTGCGGTACACCCTGAGCAGGCGTATCCAGTGCAAAACCTTGCAGTACCGCACCGACACAAATACCACCAAAGAACGTTACTGTCAGGCTGGCAACACCGAATACACCGTCAGAGAAACGCTGCCAGAACGGGGACGCCAGGTGACGGAACTCCAGGGCCACCGCACGGGACATAATGCCCCACAGGACCAGAGCCATAGGTACCATCAGGTAACTGAACGCAGAGCCGTAAACGAACGGGAAAGTACCAAACATGATACCGCCCGCGACAATCAGCCAGGTCTCGTTAGCATCCCAGGTTCCGGCCATCGCTGCCATGATAGCGCCGCGCTCATCGTGATCTCTCACAAACAGAGAGAAGATCCCGGCACCGAGGTCTGCGCCATCAAGCGCGATGTATAATAGTACGCTGACGCCAAAGGCCAGCCACCAGGCAATTATCAAAAAATGCTGAGTATGATTAAGCATATCCATGATTTTCTTCTCCGTATCAAACCGGTCTTATGTATTCGGGATGGTCAGCATGCTCGCCTTCAGGCAGGTCAAGCTGCCCAAGGTGTTCATGACCTTCACCCGGGATGTTGCTGGTTAAATCAGGACCCTGGCGAACCACTTTCGCGAGGAACCAGATAGTACCGACAACGACCGCTGATTCGAAGATGGCAAAGCCAATCAGCCAGAAGATAGCCAGACCGGTGGTCATAGCACTCATTCCGTCTTCTGTACGCATCAGTCCGTAAACAATCCACGGCTGACGACCGATTTCACGTGTCCACCAGCCTGCGATAACCGCAAGATAAGGCAGAACCACCATCGCCACAGAAATCATCAGGAACAGCTTATTATCTGACGCTTTTTCCGCCGTCAGACGACGACGAGCCATCAGCCATACGCCCCACAGGCTAACCAGCAGGAGTGCACCACCCGCAGCTGCCATGATACGGAAGGTATAGAACGGGATGACAACCGGTGGCTGCTCATCTTTCGGGAAGCTGTTCAGTCCGCGTACCGGGCCATTCCAGGTTTTAGTTTCGATAAGGCTCAGTGCATGAGGGATAGAAATCGACCATGCCAGGCCTGTACCTTCTTTATTTGGCCAGCCGATGATGTTCCAGGCATTGTTAACATTGCCTTGCGCATCATAAGCATCATACTGACCTTCCATCGCTGCCAGCGCTGCAGGTTTGTTCTCGAGGGTATTTTCACCCAGAACATCCCCCATATACACCTGTGCTGCCGCGACAACTGCCAGCGCGACCAGACCATATTTAAACGGTTTCAGGAAGATATCCACATGACGGCGCTTCAGTACGAAGAAGGCACAGACTGAGACCACGAAAGTCAGCGACAGTTCAAAGCTCGCCAGCAGCATGTGCGGGAAAGCAGAACGGACGTTGGTATTAAACAGTGCCGCAATCCAGTCAGTGACCTCGAAGATACCATTTTTGTAGACAACACCGGTTGGCGTCTGCATCCAGGAGTTTGCGACCAGGATCCACATTGCCGACAGTGTTGAAGACAGCGCGACGTTAAAGGTTGCAAACAGGTGCATACCGCGACTGATTTTGCCCCAGCCAAAGATCATCAGACCGATGAATCCGGCTTCATACATAAAGGCTGTAATGGTTTCATACCCTAAGACCTGGCCGAAGAACGGACCGGCGGCCTGAGAGAAGCGACCATAAAGGATACCGAAAGCCATCTCCATCGTAACCCCGGTAGCAACACCCGCGCCGAAGTTGACAATGAACAGCTTTTCAAAAAAACGTGTTATGCGGTACCACTTATCATCTTTTTTCCTGACCCAAATCAGTTCAGAAATGAACAGAAGCAGAGCCAGACCAATGGTGAGCGGTGGATAAATTATATGAATTGATGAGATTAACGCGAAGTCGATACGCGTAATCAGCGATGTGAGATCATTACTTAACATGACTATCTTCTTTTGTATTAAGTGACCGTAGTAGCCCGCGACACCCACGAGCCAATTCCCTTACCAGGCAGGTAAAATGATAAGAGCAGAGACAGGGAGAAGTAGAATCAGGTGTCGCACCATCCTTTCCTCTAAACGCCAGAGCACTCCGATAGCACATTCCCCTGCAAAAAACAAAAACCACAGGATAAAACTTGCCCGACCGCCCTTATCTTGACAAACAGGGACGTAAACAATTCTTGCAACGAAGCGTTTACAGGCGAAGCTTATTGGATAAGCGCTATGCGGTACCCGACTATAAACAAATTACTGAACTGACTGACGCTGAATTTGCTTATAAGAGATGTACCCAGATTTTAGAGACGCATATATTGTCATAAGAGCACAATAACTGGTTCTGTGTAGTCCGAATGAGGCCCAGTATATTCCTCCACACCCGGATGTTGTCAAGAAAAATGTGGGAAAAACGACTTTTTGTTGCGGAGTGTATTATATTCATTCACAACCAAAAAAATTATTCCCCATTCAATGAACCAATTGTAACCAAAAGAAAATCAGCCCGTGATCTCTGAAGGAGAAAACAACTCACCCCGCCGGGTTCAGATATAATTTAAATATCAGAAATAAGATTTTACCCATTTAAATCATAAATTTAAAAACACAAGCTGCGAGAGGGCTCAGAAGAGAATTACCGCAAATAAAATTACGCTATCCTGAAAGAAATATTAATTGCCTATATTTATAATCACGTCTAGTTAATATAGTCATAGCCACCCGACGTAAATAAAGGCCATTTAATTTACTTTTAAATATACACAAATAAAACCTGAGGCTATATTTTATAACCAATATAACCTAATTATAACAACATGGTAATTGAGAATAAGAATCTTTCTTATTTAATACCATACATTTTGTTTTCAGGGATAGCAAACTTTACTGGCAGGCCAAAAGACACTCTGGTTTGACGATCCCGCAGAACCGGCGGATGCCGTCCGCCGCCTTTGGGTCATTACGGCACCCGGCAAAATAACCACCGGAAGCCGTCGATTGGTGGTCTGCGGCAAGGGCTCGCCCCCTCCCCTATTGGGATCGGAGTGGAGGTCACGAGGTCATTCGTCAATGCCGGGCAGGCAAAGTGATTATGCCCGGTTATCACGCTGTGCCTGTGCCTGTGCCTGTGCCTGTGCCTGTGCCTGTGCCTGTGCCTGTGCCTGTGCCTGTGCCTGTGCCTGTGCCTGTGCCTGTGCCTGTGCCTGTGCCTGTGCCTGTGCCTGTGCCTGTGCCTGTGCCTGTGAGCAGAGTTATATAGCCGCACAGACGGAGTGTGTCCCTTAGCCATCGATGATAGCCCTGCCGCGGAAGGTGATGCCGTAGACTCACGGGCACTGCAGACACATGGCTGCAGTGCAGGACAACCGGCAGCGCGGAGCGAAATCAGGAACTCCGGTCTCCGGTAAACCGCCAGTCCTCCCGACAGCGGCACAACCATCGCCAGGCCCTGCGGGTGACGAAGGGCCTGTCACAGCGCCTGGCCCTGCGGGTGACGAAGGGCCTGTCACAGCGCCTGGCCCTCTCTGTCGTGAAATGGCCGGCTTCCCTCTCCCGGGGGGTCTGACGAACATATCGGCAGGCACCGCCCCCTGGCCCCTCAATTCAGATGCGTCCGTGCTTCGGTTCCCGCGCGATAATGTCTGTGCGACAAATGAAAAAACGGCCACGTTATCCGCCGGAAATAAAGATAATCTCCCGTTTTTCTGAACGCCATATCCACCCGGAAAACCGGGTAGCCGGTATTTTCTTTTTTAGCAAGAAACACGATAAAATAAAAAAATCCTGCCGGAAAACGACCTCACCATTTATTTCGCGGAAAGCGGAATAACTATTACCGGATAAGCCGCACCCTGAAAACCGCTCCCGGAACCGCCGGTGACTGGCAGGATGACGCCCTTTGCCCGCCCGCCAGAACATCGCCTCCGGTCGCCACCGCACCGGTGAGGCGTGACCCGGGATCACTGGTGCCCGGTGGCAGATCCCGCAGTTCTGTCTCCTCCGGCTCCCGGGTAAAGCCGGTGCCCCTGCTCAGGAGAGCGGGATAATGCCGTAATTACCGGATAACAGAGGCTTACACAGGATTTTATAACTGTCGATATCATACCCGCCGGAGACCTGCGTCAGATCTCTCGCCTGCTCAAGGGTCTCTGCTTCTCCGAGCCATGCCCAATGGTCAATCACATGATATCTATCGCCTTCCTGCAACGCTACCCGGCCAGGCCACGGCCAGCAGACGACTTTAAGGGTCTGTAATGCTTCCAGTAATTGAGCATTATGCGCTTCGGTAGTGATAACGCCGCAGCAGGCACCGGAACATTTACGTAATGCATGGCGGAAACAGGCGCGGCCGGCGGAAATTTTTTCAATCCCCAGCAGTCCATAACAAAGCTGATGGCGATCGGCGATCTCCTTCAGCGCTTCCTGAGCGCTATAACGATTCCTGAATAATCCGTAGATATTTTCACTGTAGCCAATCTCCTGCTGGGTGAGGGAAACCACGCTGATCCCCGCCTCATCCATTTTCAAGGTATGCAACTGCCTGAGCTTCCTCAATCTTTTATTAAATAATGGCTTAAGCTGCTTAATCAATTGTGCCTCGAGCAGGAGCGCCCCTATCTCTCCGGATGTCTGCTGATAGCGGATATAGCGGGTCTGACGCAGCAGTTTCGCCTCATCAGGGTTACGTAAATGTGACAACAGGCGTGAACGGAGATTGACACTCTTGCCAATGTAAAGTGGCATCGTGTCGCTTTCACCATAAAAAAAATAGACACCGGTGACGGCAGGAACACTTTCTATATTCTCGCGCAGTGCCACCGGGTAGATAAACGGCACTTTTTCAGGCTGCCAGTGATAACTTTTGGCTCTCATTACGTCAGTATTACCTCTCTTTGAGTGACGTTATTTTAGCCGTTGCGCGGTGTTTCTGTACAATATCTTTTATACATCAGCCCCGTCCCCCGGTTTGCTGCAGTAAATCCGGACTTTTCCCTGGCCAGTGATCCGGCTATGCTGTTGAAACACGATGAATTCTCAACAACGGACACATTATGGACACCACGATCTTTTCCATTGTCCAGCCTGAAATGCAGCAACCCTGCCAGCCGGTGACACAGTTTGATGAACAGCTGGCCCGGGATATCGCAACGCTGCATGAGGCCATGAAAACCCACCAGGAATCGGCACTGGCAGCCATTCAATTGGGTATACCGAAACAAATCGTCGCGATTGATATCACCGATGAACAGACTCGCCGTCAGCAATTTGTGCTGATCAATCCGGTAATTGTCGGATACTCAGAGGATACTGCCCTCTTCAAAGAACAATGTCCTTCGTTGCCCGATGAAACGATAGAGACTACCCGTGCCGTAGCGGTGAAGGTGAAATATCAGGATCCGCAGGGCCGGCATCAGCAACTGGAAGCCAAAGGTTATCTGGCCGTTTTTCTGCAGCATACCCTCGACCATCTCCATGGACGCTCTCCCGCCAGTTATCTGTCCCCTTTAAAAAAACAACGGGTGCTCACCCGTCTGAAAAAGCAGCTGAAAAAATAGTCTGCGCTACAGGCTGCCTGCTGAGGGCACGATGCGGCAGCCGGCAATACTGTCGCGTAATTATGCGCGACAGACTGAGGCTTTATCCCCTTCCGGAAATGTCCGGCGGATCCGTTTCTGACCAGCCGCTCGTTTTACCAAAAAGTATTTCTGCGTTTAAACACGCTCAGATTCACGGACTTTTTCGCCGCAGTCAGAAATTCACTTCGTTTGATCGCCTACCGGCAAAGACACAAAATAATATTAATATCATTAATATTATTTTTAAATAACTCCCCCGGAGTTGAATTCCGGTTCACCGCTGGGAGAACTGCACGGCGCTTATTACGCTATATTCTGTAGCCATATTTAAGCCTGATAATAATTCTTATTATAAATACATTAGTGATTTTTCACCGTGAGCAGGGAATTACCCCATCGCCGCCAGGCATTAAAGTTAACCTTTTGTTAAATAAAAACAGGCGCTATGATAGTGGTCTGGCTGAGGTTCCGGCACAGTTCAGTGCCGGTTAGCTGCTGGCGACAAGTGTTAACCGCCAATCCGCAGCAGATCACGGACTCCGGTGACATAAACAGGTACCGTTTGATGAATACTGTCAGTATTCATGGGCATTCCGGGTCGCCGGACTGAACGAGGTAACGGAGAGATGTTAAACAAAAAAAGGCGTCATTTTTTATATGCGGTTATTACCGTTGCGGTGATCACCGCCTGTGTAATGAGCAGAGCGATAATCGGGGGCGTATTTGATGAGTATCATCTGCCACTGAACGAATGGCCTGCGGAACTTATCCTGACCCAGTGCATGATGATAGTCATTTATACTGCCGTGTTTACAGGAATTTTTTCGGTTCCTCTCTGGTATTTCTTCCTGGGTGAAAGCGACGCCCGTCACTGACCGCCCTGCCCTGAGTCCGGCACCGCTATCGGTGCCGGTCCTGACGGTATACTGAAGGGCTCATTCCGGACCAGCGGCGAAAACGGTGGCTGAAATGGCTCAGTGAATTAAACCCGCAGCTTACCGCGATATCTGTCAGTGGTATGCCCTGATATCTGAGCAACTCAGCCGCCTTTGCCATGCGTTTTTCCATCACATACTGATGTGGCGGCCGTCCGGTGCTTTGGCGAAACATCCTTGAAAAGTGGTATTCACTTAACGCAGCCTCCCCGGCCAGCGTGGACAACGTCAGCGAATCGCTGAGATGATGCTCAATAAATTCACACACCCGTCTGAGCGTGGCCGGTGCCAGGCCGCCCCGGACCACCGGCAAAGCCCAGTTAACCCGACTGTACTGCTGTACCAGACAGGTCAGCAGTAACGTACTGGCCGTGCTCAGTAACAGGTGGTTCGCCGGTTGCTGCCAGTCATAATTCAGCAGAAACTGCCGGTAAAGCTGAGTGATTTTTCCATCATCCGCAAAGATTTTTTCATCGGGTACGACATCAGACGGGCTGCGATCCCAGATTTTTTCTGCCAGTACGGATAAATGCTCCTCCGTACAATAGAGATGCACAAATGAGAGGCGGGCACGGACATCCCAGACCGAACCACTGCCGGCAGGCATCAGACAAAAACGATCCGGCCCGCCCCCGTTACGCCATCCGTGGGGCGTTTTATGCCAGGTGTCATAACCATCCGCAATATACAGACTCAGCGTGTGGTGGTTGCTCTGGTGGTGAACTCTGTCACACTGGTTAAACCACGAAGCCAGCTGAACCCCGCTGTCCAGTGCAACGCTGTCGAGCAGCCTGGCTTTATGGCGTTGCAGAATTTCCATCGTCTGATAATCAGGCATCTTCTCTCCGCCTTTTCCGGCTGTCAGACGCACAGTGTATTCTGCCGCTGTCCCCGTGCGCCACTAATACCTCACCCGGCACACATAAAAGCGCAGAAATACGCAAACCGGCAGCAGACTGGTACAAATGGTCGCTCTCTGTTTTGTGAATACTGAGGGCAGGAAGAAAAACACTGGCCGGAGGTTAATAATGACAATACTGCTCTATTTCGCTGTAGTTCTGATCTGGGGAACCACCTGGATTGCTATCTTTGTGCAGGAACATAATGCTGCAATTCCGGTCACGGTGGCTGTGTTCTGGCGTTTTGCGCTGGCGTCGGTGGTTTTATTGCTGGTACTGAAACTCAGCGGGCGGCTGAAGTCGTTGTCCCGGCAGACACATCTCTATTGTCTCCTTCAGGGATGTACGATTTTCGGGATAAATTTCGTCTGCTTTTATCACGCTGCCCAGTGGATCAATAGCGGTCTGGAATCCGTTATCTTTTCGATGGCGGTTTGCTATAACGCGGTTAACAGCTGGATTTTCTTCCGGCAGAAACCGCCCGCCCGCTTTTGGCCGGCCGTTGTGATCGGCATCGGGGGTATTGTCATCTTATTCTGGCCGCAGTTATCAGAAAACCACGTCTCACCGCAACTGCTGGCCGGCATCGGCTTATCGGCACTCGGTACACTTGGCTTTTCGCTGGGCAATATGATCAGTGTTCGCCACCAACGGCAGCAGCAGGATACACTGACCACAACCGGTTATGCCATGCTCTATGGCGCGTTAGTGATGGCGTTACTGAGCCTGGTGATGGGATATTCACTCGTTCCTCCGGGGAATATCCGCTGGCTGGGCGCGGTCTGTTACCTGGCCATTATCGGTTCCGTCTGCGGGTTCGGCGCTTACTTTATTTTACTGGGACGGATCGGTGCCGCTAAAGCCAGCTGGAGTACCCTGTTATTTCCTCTGGTTGCCCTGGCGTTTTCCGCAGAATATGAAGGTTTCGTCTGGGAACCCCATGCCATTATCGGGCTGGCAGCTATCTCCTGCGCTAACCTGTTAATGTTTATCCGCACTCCCCTGCGGCTTAACAACCACCGTTCATAACCCCTGGCAGCGGCCGGTTAACAGACAGGCCGCTGCCCATTACTCCGTTTATTCCCCCTCCCCTGCCATTCATTCCCTGAAAACTGCATTTCATGCCATTACCCACACACAAAAGCAGGGATTCATTATGCTCACCGCAGCAGATAACTTGCATGCGGAGCATGATATGAATACAAACTCACCTTTTTCACCCATGACCCGCTGGCTGACACTGGCCGGCACCATTATTACGCAGTTCGCCCTTGGCTCAGTCTATACCTGGAGCCTGTTTAATCAGCCCCTGTCAGAAAAACTTTCAGCCCCCATCAGTAAAGTTGCACTTTCTTTCGGCTTACTCAGTCTCGGACTGGCAATTGCCTCCTCTCTGGCCGGTAAACTGCAGGAGCGGTTCGGCGTGAAAAAAGTCACCGTCGGTGCCGGTGTGTTACTGGCGGTCGGTTTTTTCCTGACTTCCAACGCCTCATCATTGCCGATGCTGTATCTCAGTGCCGGAGTACTGGTCGGACTGGCCGATGGGGCCGGTTATCTGATGACATTGTCAAACTGCGTGAAATGGTTCCCGGAACGTAAGGGCGTTATCTCTGCCTGTGCTATTGGGGCATACGGTCTGGGCAGTCTGGGCTTTAAATTTATCTGCAGCTATCTGCTGGTTCACCAGGGGCTTGAACATACCTTTATGCTGTGGGGTTGTATTGCGCTGGTGATGGTGGCTATCGGTGCATCACTGATGAAAGAGGCCCCACGCAGAGAAGCGCAGCCCGGTGCTGTTTCGGTATGTGATTTCTCTCTGGCGGAGTCGATGAAACAACCGCAGTACTGGATGCTGGCACTGATGTTTCTTACCGCCTGTATGAGCGGCTTATATGTCATCGGGGTGGCTAAAGATATCGGTCAGAGCATGGTTCACCTGCCTGCGCTGAGCGCAGCTAACGCGGTCACCGTGATCGCGGTAGCCAACCTGGGCGGGCGCCTGGTTCTGGGAGTCTTATCCGATAAACTGCCACGCATTCGTGTCATCTCTCTGGCGCAGATTATCTCTCTGGCAGGGATGAGCCTGTTAATGTTCACGTCACTGAATGAAACCACGTTTTTCATGGCGGTGGCCAGTATCGCATTCAGTTTCGGCGGAACCATCACCGTCTTCCCCTCTCTGGTCAGTGATTTTTTTGGCCTGAATAATCTGACTAAAAATTATGGTGTGATTTATCTGGGCTTCGGTATCGGCAGTATTCTCGGTTCGCTGGTCGCTTCGCTGTCAGGCGGATTCACCGTCACTTTCGCCCTGATTATGGTTCTGCTGACAGTATCGCTGGTGTTATCACTAACCATTCGCCAGCCGGGCGTACGTTTTGTCTCTACCGCTCCGGCCCTGAATTCCTGACTGCCCGTTTCACCGCAATCACTGTGCCTGCTCACTGTAGCAGGCCTCCTGATCCCCCCGTCTTCCTGAACTGCCCCCTTACCCTCATTCTATCCTTGCCTCTTTGTTTGCTTTTACGTTCACAGCCCCCGACAGGAAAATCAGCACAGACCGCTTCATCACTCCACAGCATTGCCGTGAGCGCAAACGGCCTGACGGAACCGGGGGGCTGAAGCGTATGGAGTCCGCTGCGGAGACCGGGAAATAATAGTTCACTTACCCTGCAGCTCAGCCCCGGGGCAGGATCATGGCGGACGTATTAACGGTCATGCACAGTAGCTGAGCCGGGTCACCGGCAATCAGGGCTTTGATCCGCACTTCATCGGGTCAATATCTGCTAAACAAAGCGTGGTGATCGGATGGCCCGGCAGCATATCACCGGCAATGAATACTTTGGTCCACACTTCATCGGGTCAGTGCCTGCTAAATAAAACGTGGAAGCCGGATGGTCCGGCGGCACATCACCGGCAATGAGGGCTTTGATCCGCACTTCATCGGGTCAATATCTGCTAAACAAAGCGTGGTGATCGGATGGCCCGGCGGCACATTACCGGCAATGAATGCTTAAGTAGCACTTAACCGGATCAGTATCTGCTAAACAAAGCGTGGAGGCCGGATGGCCCGGCAGC
Source organism: Tatumella terrea (assembly GCF_039523755.1). Classification (NCBI taxonomy): domain Bacteria; kingdom Pseudomonadati; phylum Pseudomonadota; class Gammaproteobacteria; order Enterobacterales; family Erwiniaceae; genus Tatumella; species Tatumella terrea. Next base: position 75,563 of record NZ_BAAAFX010000014.1, read on the forward strand.
ACATCACCGGCAATGAATACTTTGGTCCACACTTCATCGGGTCAGTGCCTGCTAAATAAAACGTGGAAGCCGGATGGTCCGGCGGCACATTACCGGCAATGAATGCTTAAGTAGCACTTAACCGGATCAGTGCCTGCGAAGCAAAGCGTGGAGGCCGGATGGCCCGGCGGCACATCACCGGCAATGAATACTTTGGTCCACACTTCATCAGGTCAGTGCCTGCTAAATAAAACGTGGAGGCCGGATGGTCCGGCGGCACATCACCGGCAATGAATACTTTAGTCCACACTTCATCGGGTCAGTGCCTGCGAAGCAAAGCGTGGTGATCGGATGGCCCGGCGGCACACAAGAGGCCGCCGGCGATCGACCCGCAGCACAGCAGGATGACCCCGCCCCAATGCAGGACGGAATACTCCCGGCATTGAGCCACCTCTCGGGTACTGCTGGTTATTCGGCACTAAGCACCATCATCCGTAACAGGTTTACCGACTGAACCGGGGGTAAGCTGAGAATGGTCTGGTAGAAGTCGATTGTCATATGACAAAGCGCCTGATGATTCGAGGAAGTATCTCCGGGTTCATTCAGTTGTCTGAGCTGATCCCCCCAGCGCGGATACAGCGTACTGACCACTTCTTTCAGGGTTTCGGTCGCCAGTGTTTTATTCAATGGTTTATCCGGCCCCTGACTGGTCAGCAGCAGTGCCTCCATCGCCTGAGCATCTTCCGTGTTCAACGCCGGCGGAAGCAATTGCATCAGATTAACCCCGCCCTCGACCTGGGGATAAAGGAAACGAAAACAGGCGTCGGATGAGAGGTTATCCAGCGTCTTCATTTCATCTACCGACATCGAGACATAATGGATCACCGCATCGTCACTGGCCCGGCCAATCCGCTGATTAATCACATCCACCAGCATACCGCGCAACTGCCCCAGCGCGACAGGCACACTATTACCTTCGCGCACTGAGCGTAAAAACGCCGGCTGAAGCATACGCCAGAGCCCGGGTTCCTGAACTTTCAGTATCCGGTAGCCCGGCAGAGAGGCCATCTCAGCCAGCGCCTGTTGTTCCTGTTTCCGGGCATCCCGTTCAGGTTTACAGGCATAAAACCAATAGAGATTTCCGGCAATGACCGGTAACACGGTCAGCAGAAGTCCGCCGGCCAGTGACAACCGGCTTTTCCTGACAACCAGTGTCCAGAAAAGCCCCGATATAATCAGACCAGCAATAGAAGGGATAAGGGTGTCAGTCATACTGAAGGCGAAGGCTCTCGTGATACATCGACTAATACCGGACAGTGTGCCCTTTCCAGGACCGCCGCGCTGACTGAACCTTTCAGAATACGGTTGAACGAAGAAAGATGACGCCGCCCCATGATAATCATTGATACATTGAGCCGGTCAGCCTGTTCAACAATCGTGGTGGCCGGGTCACCGCTGCAAATCATTCCGCGGGCAGGAATACCGGCCTCCGCAAACGGGTTAAGCGCATAGCGCACTATCTGTTCAGCGGAATTACGGGAGTCCAGCGCATCCATCGACAGCGCGTTTTTTTCAGCGGTATCAATTTCAATCGGCTGGCTACAGGCAGCATCATCCGGCGCCACACAACATAAAATAATCACCGACGCCTGATGTGCTTTGGCCTGTTCCAGAGTCACGTTAATCACTTTTTCTGCCATGGTAGCCTGACGATCAATCGCCATTAACAGTGTTTTCATTCTATCAAGCTCACTTTCAGTGAAAGGCGGTTACCCGTTGTCGCATCAGTATATTTTCAGAAAGACATCACGTCGTCTGCGGGTAACTCAGTTTAACGAGCAACTACTGTAGCCTGATTATCTATATTTGTCAGAGGATTGATGCCGTCCGGCGATGAAAAAGGTCCGGAATTGCCGATTACCGCATCCCGGAGTGTAAAAGGAATACTGCGCGGCAGAAACGGGCTTTTAATATATTTTCAATCCTGAAAAATTTGATGTGATGAGGTAAGCAGCTATTTCCCGGTACCGTCAGCCAGACTGGCGGGCCGCCGGCAGGTTAAAAAATTGATCAGAATACCCATTCAGGTGGAATAACCGGGCCCGGTACTGGTGCACAGGGTGAGTTTTTTCTATCATACGCCGCAATTCCTGTCGCATTCTGATCTAAGGCCAGCCCCGATGTTCCTGCACCTTGATAAGCTACTGGCAGTTTTTGATCGGGCAGCCCTGATGCTGATTTGCCTGTTTTTTCTGACCCGGGCCGCCCCTTTCCGCCAGTTACTGCAAAAAGATGACTACACGCCGGCAGAAAAACTGACCGTCATCGTTATTTTTTCGTTATTTGCGCTGTTCAGTACCTGGACCGGGATCAATGTTGATGGGTCACTGCTGAACGTACGTATCATTGCCGTGATGTCCGGCGGGATCCTGTTTGGTCCCTGGGTCGGCATTTCTACGGGGATCATTGCCGGACTGCATCGCTATCTGATCGATATGCACGGGGTCAGCTCAATTCCCTGCCTGATCACCAGTATTCTGGCTGGCGTGATTTCAGGAATGATTTATCAGCGAGTCGATAAATCCAGACGCTGGAGCGCCGGCATCCTCTGCGGGATGTTATGTGAATCCCTGACCATGCTGCTGATTGTGCTCTTCGCCCGCCCTGCCGCCCTGGGCATCGAGATAGTCAGTGAAATTGCACTGCCAATGATCCTCGGGTCGATGAGTATCGGTCTGATTGTTTTACTGGTGCAGAGCGTGGAAGGTGAAAAAGAAGCCCAGGCCGCCCGCCAGGCCAAGCTGGCACTCGATATTGCAAACAAAACACTGCCCCTGTTCCGTCAGGTGAACAGCGAATCGTTACGCCAGGTATGTGAAATTATCCGCCATGATATCAACGCAGATGCCGTTGCCCTGACCAACTGCCGGGAGATTCTGGCTTATGTCGGATACGGCGAGGAACACTACCAGACGGGAAATATCAGCCTGAGCCCGACCACCACCCTGGCTATTACCAGCGGGAAAATCATCATCCGCAATAATGATGAAGCTTACCGTACCCGGGACATCCACTCTATTCTGGTGATCCCGCTGCGGGAAAAAGGTACGGTCGCCGGCACATTAAAAATCTATTATCGCCGGGCCCATAAAATAACCGGCTCGCTGAAAGAGATGGCGGTCGGTCTGTCACAGATCATATCGACCCAGCTGGAAGTTTCGCGGGCCGAGCAATTACGCGAGATGGCGAATAAAGCTGAACTCCGTGCGTTGCAGAGTAAAATTAACCCGCACTTCCTGTTTAATGCACTGAATGCCATTTCTTCCTCTATCCGGATGAACCCGGATACCGCACGACAACTGGTGATCAATCTTTCCCGCTACCTGCGCTATAACCTGGAGCTGAGTGATGACGAAACCATTGATATCAAAAAAGAGCTGTATCAGGTGATGGATTACATCGCTATCGAACAGGCGCGTTTCGGCGATAAGCTCTCGGTGATTTACGATATTGATGAAGATATTGCCTGCAAAATTCCCAGCCTGTTAATTCAGCCGTTGGTGGAAAATGCCATTGTGCACGGTATACAGCGGAGCCAGGGAAAAGGTGTGGTCACCATTACGGTCAGAAAGACAGAAACCTGCGGGGATGTGCATATTTCGGTGCGCGATACCGGTGACGGGATCAGCGAAGACGTTATTCGTCGGGTAGCCGGTAATGAGATGCCCGGGAACAAGATAGGACTGCTGAATGTTCATCATCGCGTCCGGTTGCTGTACGGTGAAGGGCTGTGTATCCGCCGGCTTTCACCCGGCACCGAAATCTCCTTTACCGTAACTAAAGACGTCGCGGCTAAGCCTCCCGACCAACGACAGTTCAGTCCGGAGAATATTACGTGAAGGCCATAATTGTGGAAGATGAGTACCTGGCGCAACAGGAACTCCGCTGGATGATACAGCATCACAGTCATATCAGTATTGAGGGCTGCTTTACCGACGGTGTGGATGTCCTCAAATATCTGCAAAATCATCAGGTGGATGTGATCTTTCTCGATATCAATATCCCGTCGCTGGACGGCATGCTGCTGGCAAAAAATATCAGTATGTTCGCCGTGCGCCCGTTAATTGTGTTTATTACGGCCTGGAAAGAGCACGCCGTGGAAGCCTTCGAATTAGAAGCCTTTGATTACATTCTTAAGCCCTACCAGGAATCCCGTATCGTGACGATGCTGAATAAGCTGGAAAGCAACTGGCAGGCGCAGCAACACCCTGTGGCTCCCCGGGCGGCGGAAAAGATCCAGCAGACTATCAATCTGGTAAAGGATGACCGGATTATCGTGACCAATATCCACGATATCTGTTATGCGGAAGCCCATGAGAAGCTGACCATCGTCTATACCCGGCGAGATCAGTTTATTATGTCGATGAGTATCAGTGAGTTTTGCCAGCGGGTTCCGGAGAGTCAGTTCTTCCGCTGTCACCGCTCTTTCTGCGTCAACCTGAACCGGATCCGCGAAATTGAGCCCTGGTTTAATAATACCTATATCCTGAAACTCCATGAGCTGGAATTTCAGATCCCGGTCAGCCGCAGTAAAGTGAAAGCGTTTCGCCAGCTGATGAAGCTGTAACCGTCCGGTCAGTACCGGTGCGGTTACAGCGAACTATCACAGGGTGTAGTTACAGCACCACACCCAGATACTGACGCATATGCGCACCGGCACCTAACAGCCCCGGCTGATCGTGGGTGATCAGGTAGACAGGAATATCCTGAACATAGGCACGGAAACGCCCCTTATCTTCAAAGGCGGCACGGAAACCGGAGGCTTTAAAGAATTCCAGGAAACGCGGCACAATCCCCCCGGCAATGTAAACACCGCCAAAGGTGCCAAGCGTCAGCGCGAGGTTGCCACCGAAACGGCCCATGATGACACAGAACAGGGACAGCGCACGGCGGCAATCGGTACACTCTCCGGAAAGCGCGCGTTCAGTCACATCCTGAGGCTGTAATACCTCCGGTTCACGGTTATCTGAAATCACAATCGCACGGTAAATATTTACCAGCCCTTTCCCGGACAGTACACGTTCAGCAGAAACACGGCCACGTTCTGCACGCAGCACGCTCATGATCATATCTTCTTCTTCGGTGCCACAGGTAAAATCGACATGACCACCTTCGCCCGGAAGACTGACCCAGCGTTTATCCACATGCACCAGATGACTCACGCCCAGCCCGGTCCCGGCACCGTAGATGGCAATAGGTTTACCGTTAACCGGTTCATTGCCGCCAAACTGAATAACATCCTCATCACTCAGACACGGAATAGCCATTGAGACGGCGGTAAAATCGTTGATCACTTCCAGATGTTCCAGACCAAGATTTTGCTTCATCTCTTCGATGGAAAATGCCCAGTGATGATTAGTCATCTCGATCCAGTCATCTTTGACCGGACAGGCTATCGCAATACAGGCAGCCTGCACTTCCGGCTGTTCCGAAAGATAGTGACGGATGACATCCTCCAGGCTCTGAAAATCAGAGGTAGAGAAGGTTTTGGTCTGTGAGATGTTACCGTTACTCACCTCACACAATGCAAGGCGGGCGTTAGTTCCGCCGACATCGCCGACCAAGGCATAGTTTGTCATTCTTATGCTACTCCGCTTGGGGGTAATTGATGGTGAAGACGCAGTGGCGTCTTCAAATTATTTCTTCACCGGGAATTCCGGTGAAATCACATTATAATTTTTACAGTCATCTACCATACCTTGCAGAATACCCCATGCACATAGGTAAGATGCTGAATAATACCAAAGAAAACTTTTTACCCTTGACAGTCACACCTGCCACTCCGGGAGTAACCCCGCCCTTTCAGAAGGCGTTCCGCCATCCGGCTGAGTTCAGACCGGAGATTTGCAGATTACTACAATAGTCCCGGAACTTCACCTACCAACAACCCGAGGTTAAGCATTATCACCAGGACAACTATCACACCGCCGGTGATACGTATTTTTTTACTGTTCACCAGTTCACCCATCAGACGGGGATTACCGGTAAAGACCAGTAAAGGGATCAGGGCTAATGCGATGCCAAAACTCAGTAACACCTGGCTCAGGACCAGTACCCGGGTCGGATCCATGCCGGCAATAATAACGATAAAGGACGGCAACATCGTCACGACACGGCGTACCCATAACGGGATGGTAAAATGAATAAACCCCTGCATAACCACCTGGCCGGCCAGTGTCCCCACCACCGTAGATGACAGACCGGCAGTGACCAGACTCAGACCAAATACCAGGGCGGCCGCATTTCCCAGCAGCGGTTTCAGGGTCACATAGGCCTGATCCAGTTCCGTTATACCGGTATGCCCATTAAAATGGAATACAGCCGCGGCCGTGGCCATCATAGCCAGATTAACAAAACCGGCAATCGTCATCGCCACGGCGACATCCATTTTTGTCGAACTATAACGCTGACTGCGGTTACCGCCGGTATCCCGCTGTGTCAGTGCCGAGTGCAGATAAATTACATGCGGCATAATGGTGGCACCCAGTACCCCGGCCGCCAGATACAGGGCATCCGTTTCCGGTAATGCAGGCACCACCATACCGCGCAGTAAGCCTGCAGGATTCGGCTGAGAAAAGAATAATTCAATGACATAGGCCACGGCGACAAACAGCAGCATTCCGCCGATCACCCATTCCAGAGGCTTCTGTCCGCGATTCTGTAACATCAGGATCAGGAACGTCGCGATGCCGGTGACTACCGCCCCTTCCAGCAATGAAATGCCGAACAGCAGTTTGAACCCTAATGCTGCACCGATAAATTCCGCAAGGTCGGTCGCCATCGCGATTATTTCGGCCTGCACCCAGTAGAACCAGACGACAGGGCGGGGAAAACGGTCACGGATATGCTCAGCCAGGTTTTTTCCGGTGGCAATCCCCAGTTTCGCAGAAAGCAACTGGATAAGCATCGCCATAATATTTGCCCAGACAACCACCCACAGCAACTGATAGCCATAACTGGCACCGGCCTGAATGTTAGTTGCGAAGTTTCCGGGGTCGATATAACCAATCGCCGCAATGAACGCAGGCCCCATCAGCGCCAGTTTCACTTTTCTCTGTTTGTTATTACGTTCAGTAATCTGACTGTCTGGCATCTGGGTTCCCCGGAGCTATGGTTGACCCCCACTCTACCTGTAAAGCATCAGGGGCGTTAAATCGATAATAATTATTACATCAATAGACGGAGCTAAAAAGTATAGCACTGGCTATACTTCGAACCCTCACGTTACCCGATTAGCAAAATTTGAGCAAAGGATTTTGTGAACAGTTTCGCCGGAGGAGAATGAGAAATTAACAGAAAAACGACAGATTATTTAATAATCCGATACATTCCATACAAAAGCACACACTGTCTGCGTCGGTTATTCAGAAAAAACAGCGAGATCTTTTGCTTATATTGGGTTTTGGATCTCGTTTTTATGCGGCGTGTTACATAGAATACACCACAAAATATAACTCTCCTCAGAACCGGAGCCCGCATGGCACACATTTTTCACTTTATTCTGGCAATGGTGGTTGTCGCAGTCCTTGCTTTACTGGCAAGTAAAAACCGCAAACAAATTCGTATCCGCTACGTTATTCAGCTATTGGTTATCGAAGTTCTGCTGGCATGGTTTTTCCTGAATTCAGAAGCCGGTCTCGGTTTTGTCAGAGCGTTCGCAGGTTTCTTCGATACTCTGCTGAAATACGCCGCCGAGGGAACCAACTTCGTCTTTGGCGGAATGAATGACAAAGGCATGGCTTTCTTCTTCCTGAACGTCCTTTGCCCTATCGTTTTCATCTCCGCGCTGATCGGTATTCTTCAGCATTTCCGGGTGCTGCCATTGGTCATCCGCGCCATCGGTACGGTACTGTCCAAAATCAATGGTATGGGCAAACTGGAATCGTTCAACGCGGTCAGTTCATTGATCCTTGGGCAGTCTGAAAACTTTATCGCTTATAAAGATATCCTCGGGAAGATGTCCCATAACCGTATGTACACCATGGCTGCCACGGCGATGTCTACGGTTTCCATGTCTATCGTCGGTGCCTATATGACGATGCTGCAGCCTAAATATGTGGTCGCCGCCCTGATCCTTAACATGTTTAGTACCTTTATTGTGCTGTCGATTATCAACCCTTACAAAGTCGAACAGGAAGATGATCTGCAACTGAAAAGCACCCATGAAGGACAAAGTTTCTTCGAAATGCTGGGTGAATACATCATTGCGGGTTTCCGTGTCGCTATCATTGTGGCGGCCATGCTGATTGGTTTTATTGCGCTGATCTCTGCTATCAATGCGCTGTTTACCAGCATTTTCGGTATCAGCTTCCAGGGTGTCCTGGGTTACCTGTTCTACCCGTTTGCCTGGATCATTGGTGTACCTGCTGACGAAGCGCTGAAAGTAGGTAGTGTCATGGCGACCAAGCTGGTGTCGAACGAGTTTGTCGCCATGATGGACCTGCAGAAAATGGCCAGCCAGCTGACTCCCCGCTCCGAAGGGATCCTGTCTGTCTTCCTGGTCTCTTTTGCTAACTTCTCCTCTATCGGTATCGTCGCGGGCGCTATCCGCGGTCTGAATGAAGAGCAGGGGAACATTGTCTCCCGTTTTGGTCTGAAATTACTTTACGGTTCAACGCTGGTCAGCCTGTTATCCGCAGCGGTTGCCGGACTGGTTCTTGCCTGATCCGACACACAGACAAAAAACGGGGCCTTCACAGGCCCCGTTTTTTTTAACGCTCAGCCACCACCGTGGCCTGATCCGCAGCGACGACCCGTTGACGTAACTGCATGAAGTGCTTCACCACCACCTCCACTTCCAGCCGGGAAACATCCTGCCCGGGGGCCTCCAGGATTTCTGAAGGTACCTTCCAGGGGCCCCAGAACCAGGCATCACTGTTACCGAACAGGGCCACGGTCGGCACCTGCACTCCGGCGGCGACGTGCAATGCCCCGCCATCACTGGTCAGTATCTGCTGGCAAAGAGACATGCCGGCAATCAGTTCTCTCAGGTTACGTGTCTGTGCCGGGATCAACGCAATATCCGGGCAGGCCTCAATAATCTGCCGGGCCTTATCATCATCCCCCGGATGACTCTTATTGTCCGCCGCGCCGGGTGACCAGAACAGCAGGAACTGACAAGGCTGCTGCGAGGCAATCTCATGCATCAGACGAATAAATTTCTCTGCCGGCCAGCGCTGTTCCGGCTTACGGGAGCTTATCTGAATACCAAACACCGGAAGTTCTTCCGACAGCGGCAGACGTTCACGCATGGTCAGGATCTCTTCACGGGTAGGGTACAATTCCAGTCCGGCCGGCGGCTCAGTGACCCCAAGGGGAGCAGCAAGGCGGGAGAATAACTCAACAATATGACACTGCTCACCGGACAGAGTCACCGGGTCACTCACCTCCGGCGGGGTATCATTACCAATGGCTATGATGCGCTTCGCACCGGAGAGTTTGGCCCATTTCAGCGGCCGCTCAGACCACTCCCCGCGGGCAATAATGGCGACGTCATATCCGGTATTGCGTACATTCAGGTAGCTTTTAACCCGCTGTAAAAGGACAGAAAACAATGACTGCCCCGGCTGCCGGTGGTGTAATTTACTGTAGGGATGAACCTTCCCCACATGAGGATTATTTTCCAGAACCTTTTGATTATAGGTATTTACCAGCAGGTCAACCTTGCCCCCCAGAGTACGTGATAAGGAGGAGATAAGCGGCGTAGTCAGTATCAGATCGCCGATGTTATCCCTCTGAATAATCAGTATTTTCATCTTTTGGTCAACTTTTTTGTTTTATTTGTACGCTCAGGCGGCCAGGCGCCTGACACTGTTTTACAGGCTTATCATCATGTTCAGAATCATCAGTCCGACGGCCTGAGTCCAGGATCCGCAGGAGTCTCCCAGTACGTGGGGCCGGAGACCTTCCTGTACCGGCGATACTTCTGATAAGACCCTCTGATGTATAGAAGGTTGCAGCCACAAGGCAGAAAATATGACCGCACGCAGAGATGAAAAAACCCCTGAGCCAGGGGTTTTTAGTGACGACGCGCTTAAAAGTGCCGCGACCGGGCTGACAGACACGCTTTTATCAGTGATTAGTCGGCTTTATCCGCCGTCACCTGCTGCACTTTATGACTCTCCTGCCCTTCGGCAATAACATCATCATCGATTCTATCGGTATTGGACTGGTTGTCACGACCGGATAATAAATTCCAGCAGGCGATGAACAACGCAGCAATCAGCGGTCCGATAACAAACCCGTTAAGGCCGAACAATTCCATTCCGCCCAGGGTGGAGATCAGCACCAGATAATCCGGCATACGTGTTTCTTTACCCACCAGTAACGGACGAAGGATATTGTCCACCAGCCCGATCACGACGACAAAGAAAACCACGAGGAAGACACCTTTCCACAGCGGTCCGGCGGCGAGGAAATAGATAGCCACCGGAAGCCAGATAATGGCTGACCCGACGGCAGGCACCAGTGAAAGGAACGCCATTAATGCCCCCCACAGCACACTGCCTTCCACACCCAGGAACCAGAAAGCCAGCCCCCCCAGCGCGCCCTGCACAATTGCCACGACTACCGTTCCTTTTACCGTGGCTTTGGAAACGGCGGCCAGTTTAGTGAACAGGTGATGTTTTACATCACGGCTCAGAGGCAGGGCATCCAGTACCAGGCTAATCAGATAGGCACCATCCTTCAGGAAGAAGAACAGCAGGTATAACATAATGATAAAACCGACCGTAAAGCTGAAGGTTCCCTGCCCTATCACCAGCGCGCTGCTGGCCAGTGTATGGCTCCCCTGCATCGCCAGGCCGGAAATTCTTTGCTGAAGCTGATCGACATTGGTCAGGTGATAACGATTCAGAAATTCCTGCACGAAGCCAGGCAGATGTTGAACCACAGTGCTGATGGAGGTGGATAAAAAATGGTTGTTCTGCTGGAGATTGTTGTAGACCTCATTGCCTTCATAAGCCAGAGAGCTCATCACAACCACACACGGAATAAAGACGATCAGACAGATGATCAGTAACGTCAGTAATGCCGCCAGACCATTTTTATCGCCAAGCCACGCCCTGATCCGTGTTTTAAGCGGATAAAACAGCAGTGCAAGAATCACTCCCCAGAATATGGACGAGTAATATGACTTGAGTACCATGCAAAACGCCAGGGTACTCAGCAATAAGAGCAGCACAAAAAATCCTTCATTAATGCCTTTGATTCTCATTTTTTATTCTCATTATCTCTGAATAAGTTACTGTTAAATGTAGTGAATAAAGTACAGAAAGCAACTTCCCGGCAACAGGATGCAGAAGAAATAGCCATCATTGACCCGGTAGTCACAGGAAAAACAGTTTATTCACTCGCCGGAAGACGATCTCCCCTGCGCATTCTTCTGCAGTCCCCTTTCACCATGCCTGGCAGCAAAAACACAGAGGCGCTGATCCCGGTGAAGGCCACGAATGAGTTGACTTACTGAAAGATAACAGGAAATTCGGGGGCCTTTGCAGTGAGACGCCCGGACCTCAGGATGCCCCGGCTCTGTTTCACGCGTATCACTGCCAGTATTCCACTGGCCGGAAAACACACTGTTCGGCCATTCGCCCTGATACGTCCCCCGCAAATGGCCTAAGAGCGGTCGCACAAACACGTAAGCTACTCCCCTGCAACAACATACGTCTGTCGCGTTGCCGGTATCACTGTCATTCTTTAATACACTGCCGGGTTTCTCTGAGCATCCCGGAGGATCCGCCTCTCCGGCACGACGCCGATTGCCGGTCACCTGCTGGCGGCAACGTCCCTGAACTATACTAAGCGTGTTAGAGTTTCGTCGCGATACAGACAGCAGGGGCAGTAAAAAGTATTTATCTGCCGACGGCGACAGCTAATGACAAAGATAAAAAACCTGAAAATAAGGTTATACATCATCACGTTACTTTAAATGATAACAGGATAACTATTTCGACCTGAGACCTGAGACCTGAGACCTGAGACCTGAGACCTGAGACTTGAGACTTGAGACCTGAGACCTGAGACCTGAGACCTGAGACTTGAGACTTGAGACTTGAGACCTGAGACCTGAGACCTGAGACCTGAGACCTGAGACTTTGCAGGGATAATGACCGATAGCCGACGAATAACAGCCTAACACTTTATTTAATAAGGCGTTAATCGGGACAAACTGAGATCAGGAAAGCAGTGCTAACGATGATAATGCTGAAGAATGAGGCTGAAAGAAAAACAGATCGGACGAGAAGAAAGAAGTGGTGGAGATAAGCGGGATCGAACCGCTGACCTCTTGCATGCCATGCAAGCGCTCTCCCAGCTGAGCTATACCCCCACATCTGGAATATTTTCGGTGCGTTACTTCTGTTGAAGTAATGGTGGAGATAAGCGGGATCGAACCGCTGACCTCTTGCATGCCATGCAAGCGCTCTCCCAGCTGAGCTATACCCCCAGACCGAAAATTGTCAGGGCTGACCTGACGGACGGCATAATATGAAACCGGCGCATGAGTGTCAACGGCAAATTTCTGATCTGTGTGCAACTGCTGAAAAAGCCGCCAGATTCAGGGGGTAACCTCATCTGCAGCTCCTCAGGATCGCAGTCCCCGGGGAGTTAAGGAAAATAAAAAGTGAATCCGTCCATAGGGATGATGACGAAATCTTTTCTTTTTTCAAAGTACACGTTACCTTTCATTGTAAAATGACATCGTTACATCAACCAGGAAAGGAAAACAGTGTGAAAAAGGAATGGATGACTCCGGAAGAACTGGCGCTGGAAACAGGGTATAGCCGCCAGACGATCAATAAGTGGATCAAGCGTGAAGGCTGGACAACCCTGCCAAAACCTGGTGTACAGGGAGGCAAAGCCCGGCTGATACATATTGATGAAGAAGTGAAGACGTTTCTGGATTCCATCAGGCATGTGTCTGAACCGAAAGGCAACTATTTTGCCGAAAAAGATCCACTGGCGACCCTGCTGTTGAGCAGTATCAGTCAGATGACACGTCATGAAAAAGAACAGTTAAGCGGGTTGTTACTTCGTGAAGGGATCCGCGGAATGCTGCAACGACTGGATATCCCGGACGGGGAATAATAAAGACCGGAAACCCGTCGGTTTCCGGTACATTGACCGCGTTTACGCCTGTGCTTCGCGCTCTGCAATAAAGCCTAAGGCTTTATGAATACGGGCGATACTGCGTTGCTGGCCAATTGCCGCAACGGTCACATCCAGGCCCGGAGACTGCCCGGCACCGGTTACCGCGACACGTAATGGCATGCCCACTTTACCCATACCCACTTCCAGTTCATCGGCCGTAGACTGAATTGCCTGATGAACATTCTCAGCCGTCCAGTCAGTGATCGCTGCCAGTTTCTCAGCCACACATTCTAATGGCTGACGCGCAACCGGACGCAGGTGCTTTTTCGCAGCATCTGCATCGAAGGCATCAAAGTCTTCATAGAAATAACGGCAGCTTTCCGCCATTTCTTTCAGTGTCTTGCAACGGTCGCCCAGGAGTTTAACCAGTGCAGGCAATTCCGGCCCGACAGCGGTATCGATGTTCTGCTGTTCAATATGCCATTGCAGCTGGGTTGCCACATATTCTGCCGGCAGCGTATTAATATAGTGGTGGTTCAGCCACAACAGCTTTTCAGTATTGAAAGCACTGGCAGATTTACTGACAGCATCCAGACGGAACAGCTCGGTCATCTCAGCCACAGAGAAGATTTCCTGATCACCGTGCGCCCAGCCCATACGAACCAGATAGTTCAGTAACGCTTCCGGTAAAAAGCCATCATCTCGGTACTGCATCACACCCACGGCACCATGACGTTTGGACAGTTTTTTACCGTCATCTCCCAGAATCATAGAAACGTGTGCATACAGCGGCACCTGCGCACCGATCGCTTTCAGGATGTTGATCTGACGTGGGGTATTATTGATATGGTCTTCACCACGGATCACGTGGGTGATTTCCATATCCCAGTCATCGATCACCACACAGAAGTTATAGGTCGGTGAACCGTCGGTACGACGAATGATCAGATCATCCAGTTCCTGGTTACTGAATTCAATCGGACCACGGATCTGATCGTCAAAGATCACCGAACCTTCCTGCGGGTTACGGAAGCGAACCACACAAGGCTCATCATCACTGTGATGCTCATGGCTATCACGGCAACGTCCGTCATAACGAGGTTTTTCGCCATTTTCCATCTGCGTTTCACGCAGTGTCTCCAGGCGTTCTTTAGAGCAGTAGCACTTATAGGCGGTTCCGGCCTCCAGCATCTCATCGATGACCTGGTTATAGCGGTCAAAACGTTTCGTCTGGTAATAAGGACCTTCATCCCAGTCCAGGCTTAGCCAGTTCATACCATCCATAATGGCTTCGATGGCTTCCGGTGTGGAGCGTTCAAGATCGGTGTCTTCTATACGCAGAACGAACTCACCTTTATTGTGGCGGGCGTATAACCAGGAATAAAGAGCGGTGCGGGCTCCACCCACATGTAAGTAGCCGGTAGGACTTGGCGCAAAACGAGTCTTAATTTTCATTAAACATTGCCTTAGGACGCGGTTTTATCATCACTGACGACAAAAACCAGAAATAAATGCGGAATTCAGTGGATTCATTTTAACACCTGGCAGTGAATCCTCAATCATTGCTCGCCCTCTGAAACTGTTTAATCTGCGTTTTGCGATAAAAAAAACACCGTTTTGTTTAAAACCCCCGCAGGGTGGCTATTTTTAAAACGAACGAACATTTTATTCAGAAAAAGCGTTGACTCATATTCAACTATCCCTATAATGCGACTCCACACAGCGGGGGTGATTAGCTCAGTTGGTAGAGCACCTCCCTTACAAGGAGGGGGTCGGCGGTTCGAACCCGTCATCACCCACCACTACTCAGGTAGGTAACCCGCTGGAACAGGTAAATAATTTGAATTTGGGTGATTAGCTCAGTTGGTAGAGCACCTCCCTTACAAGGAGGGGGTCGGCGGTTCGAACCCGTCATCACCCACCAAATTCAAGATAAAGAAAACCCTGTAAATTATTTCGGGTGATTAGCTCAGTTGGTAGAGCACCTCCCTTACAAGGAGGGGGTCGGCGGTTCGAACCCGTCATCACCCACCAAACGGGTCGTTAGCTCAGTTGGTAGAGCAGTTGACTTTTAATCAATTGGTCGCAGGTTCGAATCCTGCACGACCCACCAATTCAGAAAAAAGCTCCCTCAGGGAGCTTTTTTCGTTTCTGCGCTCTGATAAGCCCGCTCACCGTCTGCGCAGTGTCAGCCAGCTTCCAAACGTATTTCCTGCCCGTATCAGCATCAGCATCAGCATCAGCATCAGCATCAGCATCAGCATCAGCATCAGCAGTAAAAATTATACGGCCCTGCTGACTCACTAAAATCACTCACTGTGCGCATTTTTTATCTGCCCCCTGCTCTCTGAGAACCGGATGATGGGATGAAGCTCTGCGCAGTGTCCGCCCGGTTTCGGAAAGTTTTCATCGCCGCCCGCCAGTGGGCCGGGCATTCTCTTTTCTGCCGGCATTAACGTGACACGTAAAGCACCGCTTCTGACGGGTTACCTGCCACTTTCCCCGTCATTTTTAGTGGGCTGCCAGCACCTTAAAGTACTGCGGGTCGTCCTGAAGGGTCGCCAGAACCTTTGCGGCCAGCCCGGTCGGGTTACGCCGCTTCTGCTCCCAGCTTTTCACCGTATCAAGACTGGTACCCAGCGCTGCCGCCAACTCGGCCTGCGAAACGTTCAGTTTCGCCCGGATAGCTTTAACATCCGCTACGTTATAACGGGTTACCCGTGCCGGTAACGCGTCACCCTTTTTGATGGCGACGGCTTCTTCGAGAGAGGTTTTCAGTTCGTTAAAAATGCTCATGCTATACCTCATCTTTAAGTTGTCGGGTCAGTTTTTTCAGCGCCGCTTTTTCTGCCGCGCTCAGACTGTCCTTAGTATTTTTCGGATAGGCCATCACCAGCCAGATAACCTCACAGGTCGCCAGAAAGTAAATGACTCTGGCACTGCCGCTTTTCCCCTGATGGCCGGTCGCCATTCTGACTTTTCTCAGTCCGCCGGTTCCCTGAATTAAATCCCCCTTTTCCGGGGATTCAATCAGTTCACACTGCAATGCTTTCAGCTCATCGTCCGTGGCAATCATTCGGATTTGCCGGGTAAAAAGCGACGTCTCAATAAATTCAATTGAATGATCCATAAAGGACTCCCTTCCAGGGTGACATTGTACTCCGTTATCTGTACTTTACCAGCCCGTTGTTAATACTCATCCCCGGGCACCGGCACGTCCGGTGACGTAGCATCTTTCGGCCAGAGTCCTGTCCTCCGGCTTAATATGCCAAGCGACCGGCCAGCCCGTTCAGGTAAATGACCGGTTCTGTTCAGCGGAGCACTCTCAGCGGCTGAGGTCTGATTCGCCCGCCGTGTCATTTTTTGCCAGGTCTGCACTCTACTAACACTACCTGATAAAGTTTACTGCGGTGTCTCTGAGTCACGCGGTAAGATCTGTGAGACGCTGAGTCAGCGATTTTCAGTCCCCGTATGGCATTACACCGATCCTGTGTAATGCCACGGAATTAACGACAGGTATCGGTGGCGGGTAATAACCCCTCAGATAGAGGGCACTAAGACCCCGGATGACAAAGCTTTCCTTTATTACTGCGACGACAGGTATCACCGGGAGCACAGATCCCCTGCCTGCTTTTATTCACGGGTTGTCGTCCCGCCCCCGGCACACATTCCCTTAGCTTTCAGGAATAAAATCCCGGTGGCTGCTCAGATAATCCGCCTGTTCACAGACCAGTTGCCAGATAGCTTCTGCCGCCGGACTCAGTGAACGGTTTTTTCGCCGGATAAGCATCAGTGTCCGGTGATACTCAGGGTAGATCCGCCTGACGGCCAGCTGGCTGCCGGAGGGCAGTGGTAATGCCAGCGCCGGCAGAATACTAATGCCGATCCCGGCTTCTGCCATCGGATAGAGTGTTACCGGATGCCCGACCTGTTGGATCACGCGGGGTGTTATGTTTTGTTCGCGGAAAATGTTATCAATCAGCGCCCGGCTACCGGAAGCATAATCCTGCAGCACCAGATCGCGATCACGGAGATCCCCCCAGCTGACCGCGGGAGCTGTACTCAATGGATCGTCTGTCCGGTATAGCAACAAAAAAGGATCATTCAAAATGGGCTGAATCTCGAATTCATCACTATTTAAGGGATCGATAACGATACCAAAGTCGACCGTGGCGTTCAGTACACTCTGCAGTACCGACTGCTGAACACTGTCCTGCAGCAACAGCCGTATCTCCGGATAGCACTGCCTTGCCTGTGCCAGGCAGGCGGGCATTAAACGCGCGGAAATCGTCTGACTGGCAGCCAGCCTGACCGTGCCGCTGCGCTGCCCCCCATAACGCCGTAGCTCCAGTAACGTCGTGTTCAGCTCCTCCAGTTGCACACCCAGCTTCGAGGCCAGTTGCTGACCGGCATGGGTCAGCCGGACTTCCCGGGTTGTCCGGTCCAGTAATTTGACACCAATCTCGGCCTCCAGCGCTTTGATACTATGGCTGACCGCAGACTGGCTCAGGCCTACTCCCTGCCCTGCCAGACTGAAACTGCCTTCGGTGGCGACAGCCACAAATACTTTCAACTGCCTGAGGGTATAATTCATGCATTACATTCATATATAGGTTCGATAAATTAATTTTATTTCTAAGCTGCATTACCGCACAATATTTTTTATTTCAGATCGGAAAATGACGATGGGATTTCTGCGCCTTGACCCGATGATGATAAAACTCATCATTACCGTATTACTTGCCACCTTTCTGCCAGCGAAAGGCGGTTTCGTGCCGTTTTTTGAATGGCTGACCACTGCCGCTATCGCTCTGCTGTTTTTTATGCACGGCGCCAAATTATCCCGGGAAAAAATCGTGGCCGGCAGCAGCCACTGGCGGCTCCATCTGTGGATCATGTTCAGTACCTTTATTATGTTCCCGATCCTTGGGTTGCTTTTTGCGTGGTGGCATCCGCTGCACATCTCTGATGATCTCTATAACGGATTCCTCTACCTCTGCATCCTGCCGGCGACCGTTCAGTCTTCCATCGCATTTACTTCGCTTGCCGGGGGCAATGTTGCGGCGGCGGTGTGCAGTGCCTCTGCCTCCAGTTTACTGGGGATTTTTGTTTCTCCGCTGCTGGTCGGGCTGGTCATGCATGTTCACAGTAATGTGCCGGGTAACGGGATGGAACAGATCGGAAAAATCATGCTGCAGTTGCTGGTGCCATTCCTGCTGGGACATTTTTCCCGTCGCTGGATTGGCAGCTGGGTAGAAAAACACCGTTCGCTGATTGGTAAAACGGATCAGACCTCGATTTTGCTGGTGGTCTACTCCGCGTTCAGTGAGGCCGTGGTCAACGGGATCTGGCACCAGGTGAGCCTCGCGACCATGTTATGGATCATCGTGGGCTGTCTGGGGCTGTTATCCGTCGTGCTGCTGATCAACGTGATTGCGGCCCGCGCGTTCGGATTTAATCGTCAGGACGAAATCACCATCCTGTTTTGTGGTTCAAAGAAAAGTCTGGCCAATGGCGTACCGATGGCAAACATCCTGTTTCCTGCCAGTACTATCGGTATCATTGTGTTACCGCTGATGATTTTCCATCAGGTTCAGCTGATGGCCTGTTCATTTATTGCCCGTCACTACCGAAAACTGGATGATAACGCCGCTCTGCAGGAGCAAATAACCGCCTCTTCATCCGGACAGTGATCCCTCCGCAGCGCAGCTACCATCAGGTTCTGCGCTGTATTACCCCCGTTCCCCCGCCTCCGGTACAGATATTTTCGGGTTTTCCCGCTATTGATTTTTCTGCCGACTCTGTCAATGATTAGTGCTGTGCTATTAAGACAAATCAGTCCGTTGAGTCAGTCCCACCACCTCAGTGATGATAATAAACTGAATTAAAAGCGTTTCAGGGCTTCACTTTTCACTTTTTAAAGGCAAAGGCAGATATGAACGAACAAACGCATGATGACAGCGCGGAAAAGAGCGCGGCCGCCTCTTCATCTCAGGATGATCAGCAAAAGAAAGAGAACTCACCGACTGATGACGAGCGCAAACGCCCCGGTAAAAAACCCCTGATCATCCTGGCGATTGTCGTGGTGGTCGTCATCATCGCAGCCGTTATCTACTGGCTGATGAACCGCGGCATCGAAACGACAGATGATGCATTTACCGACGGGAATGCGGTGACCATTTCTCCCCGGGTCTCCGGCTATGTGACACAGTTACTGGTGAAAGATAACCAGAAGGTTAATAAAGGGGATCTGCTGGCCGTTATTGATCCGCGGGATGCTATCGCTCAGCGTGATCAGGCTCAGGCACAACTGGCACTGGCCAATGCGCAGCTCCAACAGTCCGAAGCTCAGTTAGCCCTGGCTAAAGTTCAGTATCCGGCGCAGAAAGAACAGGCACTGGCAAGCCAGGCCAGAGCCAGAGCAGAACTGAACAATGCTACCGCTGCCTATCGCCGCCAGCACGGGGTTGATCCGAAAGCGACCTCGCAGACCAATATAGACAGTGCCACGGCCCAATGGCGCTCTGCCCAGGCAGAATATCAGAACGCCACAGCACAGGTTGATGTCGCCTCACAGGTCGCACTGCAGATCCGTCAGCAGGAAACCAATGTTGAAGCGCGCAGACAACAGGTGACACAGGCGCAAGCACAGCTGGAAACGGCCGAACTCAACCTCTCATATACCCGCGTGACCGCCCCCTATACCGGTTTTGTGACCAAACGTAATGTCGATCAGGGGAGCCTGGTCCAGGCAGGCAGCAGTATGTTTGCGCTGGTTTCGCCGGATATCTGGATCACCGCGAACTTTAAGGAATCCCAGCTGGAATCGATGAAACCTGGCGATCACGTCGATATCAGTGTCGATGCCTGGCCCGATTTGAAACTGCAGGGCCATGTCGACAGTATCCAGATGGGTTCCGGTTCACATTTCTCTGCATTCCCGGCGGAAAATGCCACGGGTAACTTCGTAAAAATCGTACAGCGAGTGCCGGTTAAGATAGTTATCGATAAAGGACTGGACCCGAACCATCCGCTACCCCTGGGCTTATCTGTCGAACCTGAGGTAACCATAAAATGAGTGGCGCCACAGAGTGGCGTCCGGCAGCTAACCCCTGGCTGGTCGCCTTAACGGTAACGCTGGCGGTGTTTATGGAGGTACTGGATACCACCATCGTCAATGTCGCCCTGCCCCATGTGGCGGGGTCGCTCTCATCCAGTTACGATGAATCCACCTGGGTACTGACGTCCTATTTAGTGGCTAACGGCATTGTCCTGCCTATTTCTGCCTTCCTTAGCCGGTATTTTGGCAGGAAACATTACTTTCTGCTGTGTATTGTGATGTTCACACTGTGTTCATTCCTGTGCGGAATGGCCACCGAGCTCTGGCAGCTGATTTTATTCCGTATCCTGCAGGGATTCTTCGGTGGTGGCTTACAGCCGGTTCAGCAGTCAGTCCTGCTGGACTACTTCAGTAAAAAAGACCGGGGTAAGGCCTTCGGTTTATCGTCGATAGCGATCATCGTCGCACCGGTCATCGGACCGACGCTCGGCGGATGGATCACCGATAACTTTAGCTGGCGCTGGATTTTCTTTATCAATATCCCGGTAGGGATTATGACCGCACTGGCCATTTACCAGTTGCTGGAAGATCCCCCGTGGGAGAAAAAAGCGGCAAAAGGCAGTCTCAGTATCGACTATATCGGTATCGGGCTCATCACTCTGGGACTGGGTTGCTTACAGGTTTTTCTCGATCGCGGAGAGGATGAAGACTGGTTTGCATCGCACTTTATTGTGCTGTTTGCCACGCTTGCGGTTATCGGGATCACCGGTGCCATTTACTGGCTGATGTATACCCGTAAGCCGGTGGTCGATATTCTGGTGATGAAGGATCGCAATTTCTGGGTCTCAGGTTTACTGATGGCGGGCATGGCTTTTATCCTTTATGGCAGTTCGGTGGTTATTCCGCAACTGGCACAGCAGGAGCTGGGTTACACCGCAACCCTGGCGGGCCTGGTACTAACGCCCGGGGCAATTTGTGTGATTCTGGCCATACCCGTGGTGCTGAAACTGATGCCCGTCGTGCAGACCCGCTACATTATTATGTTCGGTTTTGCTTCACTGGCACTTTCGTTCCTCTACTCAGCGATGCACCTGACGCCGGACCTCGATTTCACCTCCATGGTAATTATGCGTAGCCTGCAATCCATCGGTCTGGGATTCCTGTTTGTACCGTTAACTACCGTGGCGTTTATCTCGATTCCGCAAAAACTCAACGGGGACGCTTCGGCGCTGTTTACTATGTTCCGTAACGTGGCAGGCTCCATCGGGATTTCATTATCCACCGCAGCCATTACCGAGCGGGCACAAACCCGTTCCGCCTACCTCTCGTCCAATATGACGTCCCTGAACCAGCAATTTGATCAGGCGGTGTCGAAAATGACGCAGGCGATACAGAACTTTTCGAGCGCCGCCGGAGATGCAACCTCTCTGGCCACAGGGCAACTGTATAAACAGATGATCAGCCAGGCCCGTTTTCTTGCCTATGTGGATGTCTTTTCAGGCCTCTGTATTATCGGCCTGATCCTGTTACCGTTTTGTTTATTGCTGGCTCCGGTTAAAAGCGAAGGCAGTGCCGGAGGCCATTAAAATGAAGGAAATTACTATGCGCTCTGTCAGTTATCGCTTCAGTGCAATCGTTGTCAGTCTGTTACTGGCAGGATGCAGCGTGGGCCCTGATTTTCATGCCCCGGAAAATAAGTTACCCGCTAACTGGCACAATCTCGACTCGTCTCAGCAATCCCGTCCGGAAACTGCCGATACGTCTGCCAGCTGGTGGAAGAATTTTAATGACCCGCAACTGGATAGTCTGATCCAGCGGGCGATTGCCGGTAACCTGACATTACAACAGGCGATGCTGCGTATCGCCGGGGCCCGTGAACAGGTCAATGAGGCCACCGGCGGCTTTTTCCCGACGCTGAGTGCGCAGGCAAGCTATGCCCGCCAGCAGGTCGGTTTAAAAGGCCTGCTTAAATCACACGGTGTCTACGATAATCTGAACGAGGAAGGCAGTCAGCTGGTGAATTCGGCGACCGGCAGTGTGAACTTTTATCAGGGCGGATTTGATACCCGCTGGGAGCTGGACCTCTGGGGCAAAGTACGTCGCCAGCGGGAAATGGCGCAGGCCGAACAGTTGTCAGCTATTGAACAACGTAATGATGCGTTAGTGTCACTCGAAGCCGAGGTAGCGCGGACTTACCTGCAATTACGTGCTGCTCAGGCAATGACCCGTGTCACAGAAGAGCAGATCACCATTGCCCGTCAGACACAGCAACTGACGGAAAGTCAGATGCAGAACGGCCTGGCCCCGGCCACCGATCTGCAAAGTGCCACTGCACAGGTCACGTCCCTTGAAGCACAGTTGCCGCAATATCAGGCGCAAATCAGTCAGGCCATGAACGGACTGGCAGTTCTGCTGGGCAAAGCCCCGGGCACGTTGGATAACGAACTGATACAGGTGAAACCTTTACCTGCCCTGCCGGCGATGATTTCTGTCGGCGTCCCGGCAGAGCTCGCACGCCGGCGACCGGATATTCAGGAGGCGGAAGCCACACTGCATGCCCGCACCGCAGATATCGGAGTCTCGGTTGCGCAGCTTTTCCCGGATATCTCACTGACAGGCCAGCTGGGGGTCAGGAACACCGATGCCAGCTATCTTGACGACTGGAGCAGCCATTTTTATAGCATTGGTCCCGGCATCTCATTGCCTATCTTCCAGGGAGGGCAACTGGTGTCGCAGGTCAGACTCGCCAGGGCTTCTCAGGCAAGTGCGGCACTGGACTACAGAAATACTGTGCTGAGAGCATTGCAGGAAGTTGAAAACGGACTGGTAAGTTACCGGGCGGATCAGCAGCAACTGACATCGTTACAGGCCTCTGCAGATGCGCTGCAACAGGCATTTTCACTGGCCAGCGAAAGTTACTCAAAAGGTCTCAGTAGCTATATCAATGCCCTGGATGCACAACGGCAACTGGCTCAGACAAGGTTACAGTTGATCAGCGCCCGTGCACAGACCGCCACAGACCTGGTCGCATTATACAAAGCGCTGGGCGGAGGCTGGGAAAACTATCAGGCCGTATCACTGCCGGAGTATCCGGTATTCGGAGCGACCCCGAAAACCGGCGTTACCGCACAATAACCACAGCCCACAGGGTACTTAGTATCCTGTGGTTTTCCGTAGCGGATCCACCAATCCCTGTAATCCTTCTATCTTAATCGCCAGCGCCAGCTGCATTAGCTCACCGAGATGCCCCGCCGGAAAGACCTCTTTGCGGGCAAACCACAACAGATATTCTTCCGGCAGGTCTATCAGCACCCGCCCCTGATATTTTCCGAAAGGCATGCGGGTATTCGCCAGCGCAATAAGGTCCTGCTTGTTCAGAGTCAGTCTCCCAGCCAATCGATCATTTGCTGTTCATCAATGACCTGAATACCCAGTGCATTGGCTTTTTCCAGCTTGGATCCTGCCGCTTCACCGGCAATCAGCAGATCCGTTTTCTTCGACACACTGCCACTCACTTTCGCGCCCAGTGCGGTCAGCCGGTCTTTTGCTTCATCACGGGTCAGCTGACTTAATGATCCGGTCAGCACGACGGTTTTACCCGCAAACGGATTATCGTCCACCGGAGTGGTTCCGCGCCCGGGGGCCGGCCAGCGAATGCCGGTC
The DNA here is from genome assembly GCF_039523755.1 of Tatumella terrea. Lineage (NCBI taxonomy): Bacteria > Pseudomonadati > Pseudomonadota > Gammaproteobacteria > Enterobacterales > Erwiniaceae > Tatumella > Tatumella terrea. Next base: position 99,414 of record NZ_BAAAFX010000014.1, read on the forward strand.
TCTTCCACCAGCTGGCGGATCACTTCACGGTTACTCTCTTCATCCATAAAATGGCGGATATGGCTGGCCACCACCGGCCCCACATCCGGGACTTCCTTCAGAGCCTCCAGCGGCGCATCCATCAGTGGCGGCAATTCACCAAAGTGTAACGCCAGGCTCAGGGCCGTCGCTTCACCCACTTCGCGGATCCCCAATGCAAAAAGAAAACGGGGAAGCGTGGTCTCTTTGGATTTTTCCAGCGCATCAACAATATTTTGCGCCGAACGTGGGCCCATCCGATCAAGCCCGGTCAGTTTTCCTGCGGTCAGACGGAACAGATCGGCTGGCGTATGCACATATTCTTTTTCCACCAGCTGGTCGATGATCTTATCTCCCATCCCATCCACATCCATCGCTCTGCGCGAAACAAAATGCTTAAGGGCTTCCTTCCGCTGAGCGCCACAGATCAGCCCCCCCGTACAGCGGGTCACGGCTTCACCTTCGGTACGCTCCACATCAGAGCCACACACCGGACAGTGGGCAGGGAAGATGATTTCCTGTGTGACATCCGGACGCTCAGAGAGAACCACATTGACAATCTGCGGAATAACATCCCCGGCACGGCGGATAACGACGTTATCGCCGATGCGGATCCCCAGCCGTTCTATCTCATCAGCGTTATGCAGCGTGGCATTACTGACCATCACGCCGGCGACCTGTACCGGTTCAAGACGGGCGACCGGGGTAATCGCGCCTGTACGTCCGACCTGGAATTCCACATCACGCACCGTGGTGACCTGCTCCTGGGCCGGGAATTTAAAGGCAGTCGCCCAGCGCGGGGCCCTGGCGACAAATCCAAGCTGTTCCTGCAAGGCCAGTGAGTTAACTTTAATCACCACGCCGTCAATATCAAAGCCCAGTTCAGAGCGCTGTTCGCCGATACGGTGGTAGAACGCCAGTACGCTTTCCGGGGTATCACAGACGCGGACATGATTATTGACCGGTAATCCCCAGTGTTTCAGTTGCTGCAAACGTTGCCAGTGCGTATCCGCCAGTTCTCCCCCTTCAGAGACCCCGATACCGTAACAGCAGAAGGTCAGCGGACGCTTTTCGGTAATTCTTGGATCCAGCTGACGCAGGGAACCGGCAGCGGCATTTCGTGGGTTGGCGAAAACTTTTGCACCGCTTTTTCGTGCACTGTCATTCAGTTTTTCAAACCCTTTCTGGTTCATAAATACTTCACCACGCACTTCCAGCCGCGCCGGAATGCCGTCACCGGTTAAACGCAGAGGAATTGCACGGATGGTACGGACGTTCGCGGTGATATTTTCGCCGGTCGTCCCGTCACCCCGGGTAGCTGCCTGTACCAGCTCTCCCTGCTCGTATAACAGGCTGACGGCCAGGCCGTCCAGTTTCAGTTCGCAGCAGTATTCCACCGGAGCGGTACTCTTCAATCGCTCAGAAACACGCTTATTGAATGCCAGAAAACTCTGGTCATCGAAGACATTATCCAGAGACAGCATCGGCACTTCATGACGGATAGACTCAAAACCGGTCAGCGGGGCAGCCCCGACGCGCTGTGTCGGGGAATCGCGGGTGATCAGTTCAGGATGCTGTTCTTCAAGAGCTTTCAGCGCCTGCATCAGTTTATCGTATTCGGCATCAGGGATTTCCGGTGCATCCAGCACATGATAGAGATATTCGTGATGCCGCAACTGTGTGCGCAGCTGGTTGAGCTGTTGGCGGATGTTATTCATACAACCCCATAAGATAAAAAACCCCCGACTAGCGGGGGTTTATTGAGACAAATTAACGATTAAGCGATTTCAGTGACTTCCCGGATACGTGTTTTGTACACTTCCAGTTTCTGCGGAGTGATCATTCTGCGTTCATCATCAAGAACCACCGCCCCCACATCGTCAGCAATTCGCTGTGCAGACTGTAGCATCAGCTTGAAGTTCTGGTGTGCATCCCCGTAGGAAGGGACCATCATAAAAATGGAAACGCCAGGGGTGGTAAAGTCACCCATCTGTTCCGGGTCAAATGAACCGGGCTTCATCATATTCGCCAGGCTGAACAGTACCGGACCGCTGCCGGATGGGTTCAGATGCCGGTGGAAGATGTTCATTTCACCGAACTGGAAACCGGCCTGCAGAATAGCCTGCAATAAAGGCTCACCATTCAGCTCTCCGCCGGTATGCGCAGACACATGAAGCACCAGTACCGCTTCTTTAGCACCACCGGTGTTTTCCGCCGCGGGCGCGTCGGTATTTTCCGGAGCTGAAGGTTCAGCCTCAGCAGGGACACTTTCAGCAACCGGCTCTGCATCGACGTCAGCCTCATACGCGGCTTCAGCCTGAGGTGCGCGCATCTCATCACGTGGCACAGAATCACTCGCCGGAGCAGCCGTTTTCGGCGCAGTGGTTATGCCTGGCGCAGCATAGGCATTATCCGCCACCGATTCCGGACGCTCAGGGGTAATCTGTGGCTGATGAATGTCGGCTGTGATCTCCGGTTGCGTGGCTTCATAGTCTGTTCTGACATCCATCAACGGATCGGCTGAAGGCTCAGGCCGGTCACGCAGTGATTTCTTCAGCGCAGGCTTAGCCTCTGGCGCAGGCTTAGCCTCTGGCGCACGGGTAGCACGTTTCTCAGCCGGAGCAGGCTCCTCCTCATATTCACGGCTGGCGCGAAAATCAGAGACACTGTCCTCTTCCTCAAAGCTGAGATCATCATCGTTACGTTGTTTCAGACGTTTGTGCGGGCGATCGCGAAATACAGAAGACCGCTCCTTACGATTGGTCCACAGACCATGCAGGAGAAGTGCAACGATGGCAACCGCACCAACAACGATTAATATCAGACGCAAATCCTGCATCATTGTATTCTCTGTTGTTCCAATACTTTGCCTAAAAAAGGCACCTTTACCCTTAAATGTATTTGCAGGGCCGGACAAGTGCAAGTCTGCATAGTACTTTCTGACAAATAATATGCTATCCGTCGTGTAACTGCTGACTTTTTAGCCAATATTTACTTACCCGTCCGCTAAACAACGTTATGATATGCCTAAGTTACGTCAGGAGAATGATTAAATGCCGGAAGGAAAAACCAAAACAGCGATGAACGGTGTCGACTACTTTCGTCAGGGATGGCACCTGGCGATGCTGCCGGGCATCCGTCGATATGTCATCGCCCCGTTACTGGTCAATGTACTGCTAATGGGCTCTGCATTTATCTGGTTATTTAAACGACTGAATGTCTGGATTCCGGAATTACTCGGCCACATTCCGCACTGGTTGCAGTGGCTGAATTATCTCCTCTGGCCACTGGCTGTTCTCTCGCTGCTGCTTTTCTTTGGGTATTTTTTCTCGACCCTTGCCAACTGGATTGCCGCGCCGTTTTGCGGACTACTGGCAGAGCAACTGGAAAATAAACTCACCGGGCACCCTCTTCCGGAGATTGGCTGGGCAGGACTGATTAAGGATTTGCCCCGCATTATGTGGCGTGAGTGGCTTAAGCTAAAATATTATCTGCCGCGGGCTCTTCTGCTGTTGCTGGTACACTTTATCCCGGGTATCGGACAAACCCTCGCTCCGCTGCTCTGGTTTATCTTCGGCGCATGGATGATGGCGATTCAGTACTGTGATTATCCCTTTGATAACCATCGTGTGCCGTTCGTGACCATGCGCCAGGCCCTGGCCACCCACCGGAGTGCGCACTTACAATTTGGCGGGCTGGTCAGTGTGTTTACCCTGATCCCTGGGGTTAATCTGGTCATTATGCCTGTTGCCGTTTGCGGGGCGACCGCCATGTGGGTTGACCAGTACCGTGGCCTGTCAGCTACGCTGGCTGCACAGAGTCAGCGTGACGTGAAAAGCAGCTGAGTAAAGCGGCCTTTATTGCCCTCTGAAATAAGGATATACGATTTCTTTCCTTCACTGTCTCAAAAGAAAGCGTATTCTCATGTCGTGCTCCACATTTCAAAGAGTTAAGGACAAGCTATGAGTAAGATTTACGAAGATAATTCTTTAACCATTGGCCATACTCCGCTGGTCAGACTCAACCGCATTGGTAACGGGCGTATTCTGGCAAAGGTTGAATCGCGTAATCCAAGCTTTAGCGTTAAATGCCGTATCGGCGCCAATATGATTTGGGATGCGGAGAAACGCGGTATCCTGAAACCCGGGGTTGAACTGGTTGAACCCACCAGCGGCAATACCGGTATCGCTCTGGCTTATGTGGCAGCTGCCCGGGGCTATAAACTGACACTGACCATGCCGGAAACCATGTCTGTTGAGCGCCGTAAATTACTCAAGGCCCTGGGAGCTAATCTGGAGCTGACGCCAGGAGCTCAGGGGATGAAAGGCGCTATAGCTAAAGCCGAAGAAATCGTCGCCAGTAACCCGGCCAAATATGTCCTTCTGCAGCAATTCAGCAACCCAGCCAACCCGGCAATCCATGAAAAAACTACCGGTCCTGAAATCTGGGAAGACACCGACGGTGACGTGGATGTCTTTATTGCCGGCGTCGGGACCGGGGGAACACTGACCGGGGTCAGTCGTTACCTGAAAAACACCCGCGGTAAAAAATCACTGGTGAGTGTCGCGGTAGAACCGACAGATTCTCCGGTGATCGCGCAGGCACTGGCAGGCGAAGAAATTAAGCCCGGCCCGCATAAAATTCAGGGGATCGGTGCCGGCTTTATCCCGGAAAACCTGGATTTATCATTGGTTGACCGCGTAGTCGCGATTACCAACGAAGAAGCTATCTCCACCGCACGCCAGTTGATGGAATCTGAAGGCATCCTTGCCGGGATCTCCTCCGGTGCAGCTGTCGCCGCAGCACTGAAACTGCAACAGGAACCAGAGTTTGCCGATAAAAATATCGTTGTTATCCTGCCGTCTTCCGGAGAACGCTACCTGAGTACCGCATTATTTGCTGATCTGTTCACCGAAAAAGAACTTGGCTAATAATCAGTGGCTTACGCTGCCGGTTCCTCTGTCTGAAAAAAGCACCTGCGGGTGCTTTTTTTGTGTCCCCGATCTCATTTTTACCCTAAATCGTATTGCTTTTTGACATCAAGGTTTGTTATCAACGCTGATATTTATTTAGAAGCCCGAAATAAATAGTCATTGTTATGAAGCGGATCAAAACCAGCACAATTACCGATAGGGCATAATCCAAATTAACGGCATAATGATTCGGTCAGGTGTGCGGATTTACCGCAAACTATGAACAGGCGAAACCGGGTCTGCTAACTGACATTGCCCGTACAACCGGGCTTTGTCGCAGGAGTCCACAGGGACGTTTTCCGGCTCCGGTGCCAGAATTAACCTCTGATAACGTTGGGGAAATAAAATGTTTCAGCAAGAAGTTACTATCACAGCTCCTAACGGTTTACATACCCGTCCTGCAGCGCAGTTTGTCAAAGAAGCCAAGGCTTTTCAGTCCGAAATCACCGTTACCTCAAATGGTAAATCTGCCAGCGCAAAAAGTCTGTTCAAGTTGCAGACGCTTGGTCTGACGCAAGGGACGGTTATCACCCTCTCTGCCGAAGGCGAAGATGAGCAGCAAGCCGTTGAACATCTGGTCAGCCTGATGGCTGAACTTGAGTAGTGTTGTCATTCAACGGAAACAGTGTAGATTTATTGAAGATTATGCAACAGTCTTGATCGCGGACAACATGTCCGCGTTATTGCTTCCGTAGATTACACTGATTACGGAAAATGGCGTACCGTCATTCTTTTTGGCCATCGTACTTAAAGGTAAGGTTATGATTTCAGGCATTCTCGCATCACCCGGTATCGCTTTCGGTAAAGCTTTGCTGCTGAAAGAAGATGAGATCGTCATCAATCAGAAAAAAATTGCCGATGATCAGGTTGAATCAGAAGTTGCTCGTTTCCTTGAAGGCCGCAGTAAAGCCGCTACACAGCTGGAAGCCATTAAAATAAAGGCTGGCGAGACTTTCGGCCCGGAAAAAGAAGCGATCTTCGAAGGTCATATCATGCTGCTGGAAGATGAAGAGCTTGAGCAGGAAATTATTGACCTTATTAAGAAAGATCATCAGTCGGCCGATGCGGCTGTACAGGCGGTGATCGAAGATCAGGCCGGTGCGCTGGAAGAACTCGACGATGAGTATCTGAAAGAACGCGCTGCGGATGTGCGTGATATCGGTAAACGTCTGCTGCAAAATATTCTCGGCTTAACGATTGTCGATCTCAGCGCTATCAGTGACGAATCTATTCTGGTCGCCAAAGACCTGACGCCTTCAGAAACAGCACAGCTGAATCTGAAAAAAGTACTCGGTTTTATCACCGACCTGGGCGGCAGAACCTCACATACCTCTATTATGGCCCGCTCTCTCGAGTTACCGGCCATTGTAGGCACCGGCAATATCACCCGCGAAGTGAAAAACGGTGATTACCTGATCCTGGATGGCGTCAGTAACCAGGTGCACATCAACCCGACGGCAGAGACCATTGCCGAACTGCGCGATGTACAGGATCACTATCTCAGTGAAAAAGCCGAAATGGCTAAACTGAAAGATTTACCTGCCATTACTCTCGACGGTCATCAGGTGGAAGTCTGTGCCAACATCGGTACGGTGCGGGATGTGGCCGGGGCTGAGCGCAACGGCGCAGAAGGTGTCGGACTGTACCGTACCGAGTTCCTGTTTATGGACCGTGAATCTCTGCCTACCGAAGATGAACAATTTGCAGCCTATAAAGCCGTTGCGGAAGCGATGGGCTCACAAGCCGTGATTGTGCGTACCATGGATATCGGAGGTGACAAAGACCTCCCTTATATGAACCTGCCGAAAGAAGACAACCCATTCCTCGGCTGGCGCGCTATCCGTATTGCTATGGATCGTAAAGAGATACTGCATGCGCAGTTACGCGCTATTTTACGTGCGTCCGATTTTGGCAAACTGCGCATCATGTTCCCGATGATTATCTCGGTAGAAGAGGTCCGGTTCCTTAAAAACGAAATTGAACTGCTGAAAACACAATTACGTGACGAAGGTAAAAGTTTCGACGAAAATATAGAAATCGGAATTATGGTCGAAACACCGGCATCGGCTGTGATTGCACGCCATCTGGCGAAAGAAGTCGACTTTTTCAGTATCGGCACCAACGATCTGACCCAGTATACTCTGGCGGTAGATCGTGGTAATGATAGAATTTCTCACCTGTATAATCCGATGAGCCCTTCCGTTCTGGGCCTTATCAGGCAGGTTATCGATGCATCCCATGCTGAAGGTAAATGGACAGGGATGTGTGGTGAACTGGCCGGTGATGAACGTGCTACACTATTATTACTGGGAATGGGGCTGGACGAATTCAGTATGAGTGCCATTTCAATTCCACGTATCAAAAAAATTATTCGCAATACTAATTTTGAGGATGCGAAAGCATTAGCAGAACAGGCACTGGAACAGCCGACCGCGGACGATTTGATGACACTGGTTAACCAGTTCATCAAAGAAAAGACACTCTGCTAATCAGCCATACGCGGGCCCAAAATTACTGCTCAGGAGAAGATCATGGGATTGTTTTCTAAATTATTCGGCGAGAAGTCTGAGAGTACCTCCGGTACTATCGATATAGTCGCCCCGCTGTCCGGCGAAATTGTAAACATTGAAGATGTTCCTGATGTGGTGTTTGCTGAGAAAATTGTCGGTGACGGTGTGGCCATACGGCCGAACGGAAGCACAATTGTTGCCCCGGTAGATGGCACTATCGGTAAAATTTTTGAAACAAACCATGCTTTTTCTATCGAGTCCGATAACGGCATTGAACTGTTTGTCCACTTTGGTATCGACACTGTCGAGCTCAAAGGTGAAGGATTTACACGCATTGCTTCAGAAGGGCAGAAAGTCAAAAAAGGCGATATCGTGCTCGAATTCGATTTGCCTTTCCTCGAAGAAAAGGCCAAATCGACGCTGACGCCGGTCGTGATTTCCAATATGGATGAAATTCGTGAACTGGTTAAACTCACCGGTCAGGTCGTTGCCGGAGAAACACCGGTCATCCGTATCAGGAAGTAATTCTTCCGGATAAGCCAAAGACGTCAGTCAGGGAATACTCCCGGCTGGCGTTTTTTTTCGGCCTGAGATCTGTCTGCAAAGGTGCTTACAAACTCACACAACTTCGCTGACGGTTTGAAATATTCTTAATTACCAGAGTGTCCCTCCCCCCTGCCGGATAATATTCGCAATAATTAACTTTATGTTTTTAAAAACATTCACCAGTACCTGGCCGCTGACATCTCCGTAGAGTTTTTATCATTCAATGATATATCCTGACATATTTCTCCTGCTCCTCTGCTGACCCGAAAAAAAAAAAAAAAAAAAAAAAAAATAAAACTGTCACCTTCTGTACTTTGCATCTCACCTGTCGCACTGTTTTTCTTATATAATAATAAATTAAGTTATTCCTAATCAGCATCACCAGACTCAGAGACTTACTGCAGCGTATCAGGCACTGAGCTTTCAGGCTCAGAAAAATACGATACCGCCTTCACGCCAGATCAGCAAAGTCTCCCGCTCGTTAATATCATTGACGACGACTTCTCACGTCGTAATACACTCATCAGTCGTGCCATAATCTGTATTTTTCTTATTTCGCAGCGTGCTGGCATACCTTGAAGAAGACCGCCCCTCTCGGCGGGGCACACTGCCTGTACGTCAATCATCAACTGAAAGCGCATTTCCCGGCATACCGGACAATCTCGGCACAACCGGAGCCGGACATAGAACCCGGGCTTAGGGCTTAGGGCTTAGGGCTTAGGGCTTAGGGCTTAGGGCTTAGGGCTTAGGGCTTAGGGCTTAGGGCTTAGGGCTTAGGGCTTAGGGCTTAGGGCTTAGGGCTTAGGGCTTAGGGCTTAGGGCTTAGGCAGGAACGATACACTGGTGTCTGACACCGTCAAGTCCCCCCTGTGCAGAGAGTCATTTCCTGCCGGCGGCTGGTCACTCCCGGCTACCCTACGTTACTGGCTGTTCAGCGGACACAATGATGACGAAGTGTGAAAAATTATTTTTTCCTCTTCCTATACTGCAACTGTTTTTTTCAATATCCCTCAGGGGGGCTAGACGATTAATTAAAATATGCAAATCCGGAAAATGCCATTTTTCATTACTGGTTATCTTTCGTTTAATTTCGGGCGCGATTTTTTATAATTGTTTATGTTCCATTAAATATTCACCGATCAGACAACATTAAAAAAAATTAATAATCATGGCTTCGTAAAATAATTTAAATATTCTTCCTGTTCACCCGGAACTTTTCCTCTGTATAATTCTCTTAACCTGAGTAAAATACAGGGCACATCACCCTGTATTTCGTTGAATCATCATATATATCTGGTCAGGTACTATTCCTTTCAGGCTGCGTTATTCGCGCTATCCGCCATGCATGTTTTGCATAACGGAATACGTTTACCTGCTGACCAGCTTTTATTTTAATACCAGGAAATTTTATGACTGATTTTATTCCTTTTTCACGTCCCTCTCTGGATGAACAGGATCTTGATGCAATTCGTGAGGTGCTCCGGTCCGGGTGGATCACCACTGGTCCAAAAAATCAGGCGCTTGAAGCAGAGTTCAGCCAGCTTACGGGAACAAAGCATGCGATTGCCGTCAGTTCAGCAACCGGCGGAATGCATATCACACTGATGGCCGCGGGTGTGGGCCCGGGCGATGAGGTCATTACTCCGTCGCTGACCTGGGTGTCTACCGCGAATATGATTTCGTTACTGGGGGCAACGCCAGTGATGGCAGATATTGACCCTGATAACCTTATGGTGACAGCAGCCACCCTGGAAGCGGCCATCACCCCGCGGACCAAGGCAATTATTCCGGTACATTATGCCGGTGCGCCGGTAGATTCAGACGCCATCTATGAGGTGGCTCGCCGTCATAATCTGCTGGTTATCGAAGATGCTGCTCATGCTACCGGATGTTACTACAAGGGGCAGCACATCGGTCACCATGCCACAGCCATTTTCTCATTCCATGCCATTAAAAACGTAACCTGCGCGGAAGGCGGAATGATCGTTACCGACGATGATGAACTGGCCGCCCGCATACGGACACTGAAATTCCATGGCCTGGGCGTAGATGCCTTTGACAGGGAGACACTGGGCCGTAAGCCCCAGGCAGAAGTGATCACCCCCGGCTTTAAATATAACCTGACCGACATTCAGGCCGCGATTGCCCTGAATCAACTGAGTAAACTCCCGGCGATTAATAGCCGCAGGGCAGATATTGCAGCCCGTTATACCGAAGCCTTCGCCGATGCTCCCGTATTACCTCTGGCCCTGCCCGCCTGGCACCACCAGCACGCCTGGCATTTATTTGTGTTACGGATCGATGAGACACGTTGTGGTGTCAGCCGGGATCAGTTTATGCAGCAAATGAAAGACCGGAATATCGGAACCGGTATGCATTTCCGCGCGGTGCACACCCAGAAATATTACCGTGAAAAATTTCCGGACCTGCACTTACCGGCCACCGAATGGAACAGCGACCGTATTTGCTCCATTCCCCTGTTTCCGGACATGACCGATGGCGACTGTCATCGGGTGATTACCGCCATTAAAGAAATTACCAGGATGTAAGATGCGGACACCAACCCCTGTGAATAAAGTCTCTGTCGTTATTCCTGTATATAACGAGCAGGAGAGCCTGCCTGACCTGATTTCCCGGACCACGGCTGCCTGCCGGCAGCTGGACACCGATTATGAGATCCTGCTCATTGATGACGGCAGCAGTGATAACTCCGCACAACAGATTATTGATGCTGCGGAAGCGGTGGATAGCCATATCGTCGCCATCCTCCTGAACCGTAATTATGGCCAGCATTCCGCCATAATGGCAGGCTTCAGCTATGTCACCGGTGACCTGATTGTCACACTGGATGCAGATTTACAGAATCCGCCGGAAGAGATCCCGGCCCTGGTCGCGACCGCCCGGCAGGGCTATGACGTCGTCGGCACCGTACGGCAAAACCGTCAGGACAGCCCGTTCCGTAAGATTGCTTCAAGGATGATTAACCGGCTGATCCAGAGTACCACCGGTAAAGCGATGGGCGATTATGGCTGTATGCTGCGGGCATACCGGCGCCCTATCGTCGAGGCCATGCTGCATTGCCAGGAGCGCAGCACGTTTATCCCCATTCTGGCCAATACCTTCGCCCGTCATACCACCGAGATTCCGGTGCATCATGCGGAGCGTGAGCACGGCACATCGAAATACAGCTTTATGCGCCTGATAAACCTGATGTATGACCTGGTGACCTGTCTGACGACCACACCACTGCGAATGCTTAGTGTCGTCGGCGCGCTGATCGCCTGTGCCGGTTTTCTGTTCGCATTTCTGCTGGTCGTGTTGCGACTGATTTTCGGTGCCCACTGGGCCGCTGAAGGGGTTTTTACGCTATTCGCCGTGTTATTTATTTTTATCGGCGCGCAATTCATTGGCATGGGATTACTGGGTGAGTATATCGGCAGGATCTACAGCGATGTCCGTGCGCGCCCGCGTTATTTTGTTCAGCGTGTCGTTAATCACGCCGCTTCGTCAACTAATGAGGATAATTTATAATGAAAGCTGTCGTTTTTGCTTATCATGACATGGGATGTGTGGGCGTTGAGGCGCTGATTGAAGCCGGTTTCGATATTACTGCCATCTATACCCACCTGGACAATCCGTCAGAAAATCATTTCTACGGTTCTGTCGCACACCTGGCGGCAGAACATAACATTCCGGTATTTTCACCGGAGAACGTCAATCATCCGCTGTGGGTGGAACGGCTTCGCGAAAGTGCGCCGGACATTATCTTCTCTTTTTACTACCGGGACTTGCTGTCAGAAGATATCCTGAATCTCCCGCCGGCCGGTGCTTATAATCTGCATGGTTCTCTGCTGCCCCGTTACCGCGGACGCGCGCCTCTGAACTGGGTGCTGGTGAACGGCGAAACAGAGACCGGTGTTACCTTACATAAAATGGTGAAACGGGCGGATGCCGGAGAGATTGTATCTCAGCAAACGGTCCCTATTTCCGCCAGTGATGATGCACTGCGGTTACATAAAAAACTGACTCAGGCGGCCCGCGAACTGCTTCAGTCCACTCTGCCGGCGATAAAGCAAGGCAAGGTCACGCTGTCAGCCCAGGATGAACAGCGGGCGACTTATGTTGGCCGCAGAACCCCGGAAGACGGTCGCCTTGACTGGAATCAGCCCGCCACGGTATTGCATAACCTGGTGCGCGCCGTCAGTGAACCCTGGCCGGGCGCCTTCAGTTATGTCGGTAACACCAGGTTTATCGTCTGGAAATCCCGCGTACATACCGATGTCCCGGCAGCGACACCAGGCCAGGTATTGTCGGTTTCTCCGCTGATAGTTGCCTGTGGTGAGGGCGCACTGGAAATTGTGACCGGACAAACGGAACAAAGCGTCTATATGCAGGGCCGCGAACTCGTACGTCCCTTAGGCCTGACCGAAGGTTCAATTATCAGTACACAGCCGGTGGTCGCGCAGAAAAAACGCACCCGGGTGCTGATCCTCGGGGTCAACGGCTTTATCGGCAACCATCTGACCGAACGCCTGCTGCAGGATGACAATTATGAAGTCTTCGGCATGGATATCGGCTCGGATGCGGTCAGCCGTTTTCTTGGCAATGAGCTTTTTCATTTTGTCGAAGGTGATATTACGATCCATACCGAATGGATCGATTACCACATCAAAAAATGTGATGTCATCCTGCCTCTGGTGGCCATTGCCACACCGGTAGAATATACACGTAACCCTTTACGGGTATTTGAGCTGGATTTCGAAGAGAACCTCAAAATCATCCGTGGCTGTGTAAAATACAAAAAACGGATCATTTTCCCGTCCACTTCTGAAGTTTACGGCATGTGTACGGATGAAACGTTCGATGAAGACCGCTCTAACCTGGTGGTCGGGCCTATCAACAAACAACGCTGGATTTATTCGGTTTCAAAACAATTACTGGACCGGGTGATCTGGGCCTACGGCGAAAAAGAAGGACTCCGCTTCACGTTGTTCCGGCCATTTAACTGGATGGGGCCGCGCCTCGACAGCCTGAATTCTGCGAGGATCGGCAGTTCCCGGGCCATTACCCAACTGATCCTGAATCTGGTCGAAGGATCGCCGATCAAACTGGTGGATGGCGGCCGGCAGAAACGCTGTTTCACGGATATCGCCGACGGTATCGAGGCCCTGTTCCGTATTATCGAAAATAAACAGGGACAGTGTGATGGACAGATCATCAATATCGGTAACCCGGAGAATGAAGCCAGTATCCGTGAACTGGCCGAAATGCTTTACCGCTGTTTCGAGCGTCATCCACTCCGGCAGCACTTCCCGCCGTTTGCCGGTTATCGCGATATCGAAAGCAGTAGTTATTATGGTAAAGGGTACCAGGACGTCGAGCACAGAAAGCCTAATATCCGTAATGCTCAACGCTTGCTGAACTGGACCCCGTCCATCGGAATGGAGAAAACCATCGAAGAGACACTCGACTTCTTCCTTAATACGGTCATTCCCGCGGATCAGACCCGATGAAAAAAGTCGGCCTGCGCATTGATGTCGATACCTGGCGGGGAACCCGCCAGGGGGTTCCCGCGCTGCTGGACATGCTGGCGGCTGAAAATATCCGGGCTTCCTTTTTCTTTTCTGTCGGACCGGACAACATGGGGCGCCATCTTTGGCGCCTGATCAAACCGGCATTTTTACTGAAGATGCTTCGCTCGGGAGCCCCCTCCCTGTATGGCTGGGATATTTTACTGGCCGGAACGGCCTGGCCCGGCCGGCTGATCGGTGCCGGTAATGCGGAGATTATCCGCAGGGCCGCCGGTTTACATGAAACCGGGCTGCATGCCTGGGATCATCATGCCTGGCAAACCTGGGCCGGGGTCTGGAAAGCGAAGGATCTGACTGAACATATCCGCCGGGGGAAAGAGGCCCTGGAAGCCATTACCGGCACAGAGGTAACCTGTTCAGCGGTCGCCGGTTGGCGTGCCGACCAGCGGGTGGTGAAAGCCAAACAACCTTTCCGCTTTCGCTATAACAGTGATTGCCGGGGAACGGCCCCCTTCAGGCCAGTGCTGAATGACACCACCTCTGGTACGGTGCAGATACCGGTGACCCTGCCGACCTGGGATGAGGTCGTCGGGCGGAATATTCGTCCGCAAGCGTTTAATCGTTTTATCCTGGATGCCATGCATAAAGACGAAGGCACCCCTGTCTATACCATCCATGCCGAGGTCGAAGGCATTGCCTATCGCGACGACTTTTCACGCCTGCTGGCCGCCGCCCGCGATGAGGGGATCCGGTTTGTCCCGCTCAGTGAACTGCTTCCCGAAACTGATGCATCGCTGCCCGCCGGAAAGATAATGCGCGGACATGTGCCCGGCCGTGAAGGCTGGCTGGGCTGTCAGACACTTCAACGATAATGTGTATATGATGAAAGCCACTAAATACGGTGTATGCCTGCTACTGCTGTATGCTCTTTTTTATCTGTTCCCGCTGCAGACGCGCGCGCTCTGGCAGCCTGACGAATCGCGTTATGCCGAAATCAGCCGTGAGATGCTGGTAAATCATAACTGGGCGGATCCGCATTTTCTGGGACTGCGCTATTTTGAGAAGCCGGTGGCAGGATACTGGATAAACAATGTCAGCCAGATGATTTTTGGTCATAACAATTTCGCTGTCCGCTTCGGGGCGGTCTTCTCGGTCACGCTGTGTGCTTTACTGGCTGGCTGGCTGGCCTGGCTGATGTGGCGGGATAAGAAACTGGCCATTATCTCCGGCGGGATCTACCTGACCTGCCTGCTGGTGAATGGTATCGGCACCTATGCGGTGCTGGACCCGATGATAGCACTCTGTCTGACGGCATCGATGATCAGTTTCTGGCGGGCGACAACCGCAACCACCGGCACTGGCCGGGCGGCCTGGTATCTGGTGTTGGGGGTAACCTGTGGCCTGGGCATCATGACTAAGGGCTTTCTTGCTCTGGCCGTACCGGTGATCAGTATTATCCCCTGGGTTATCAGCACACGACGCTGGCGGGAAGTGGTGATATTCGGGCCACTGGCGGTACTGAGCTGCCTGCTGTTTACTCTGCCCTGGGCGCTGACTATCAATGCCAGAGAGCCTGACTTCTGGCACTATTTCTTCTGGGTTGAACATATTCAGCGTTTTGCCGAACCGGATGCTCAGCACAAGGCGCCTGTCTGGTACTACCTGCCTGTGCTGCTGAGCGGCTCACTGCCCTGGCTTGGCTATCTGCCAGCGGCGCTGAAAACCGGCTGGCAGGGACGTCATCAGCACCCGGGCACCGTTTACCTGCTCGGATGGGTCATCATGCCATTACTCTTTTTCAGCATCGCAAAAGGGAAATTACCGACCTATATCCTGCCCTGCTTTGCTCCGCTGGCCATTTTACTGGGTAAAACGGTGCTGAATGCGACCCGGCGTACCACTGCGGCGAATGGCTGGATCAATATCATTTTCGGTATCACCGGCATCCTTCTGTTAGTGGTGAGCTGGCGAATGCCCACACATCCGTTCTATAGCCCGCAGGAAGGCCACCGTTTACTACTGGCCTTCATTGTTTTTCTGAGCTGGAGCCTGTTTGGCGTACTGGCACTCATTCGCCAGGGAAAATTCCGTCTGGCAGCGGCGCTATGTCCGTTAGGTCTGGCTTTACTGGTCGGGTATACGATCCCCGCATCCGTCAGGGACAGTAAACAGCCGCAGGAGTTTCTGGAACGGATGACGACTCACCTGACAGCAACCCGCTACATTCT
Source organism: Tatumella terrea (assembly GCF_039523755.1). Taxonomy (NCBI): domain Bacteria; kingdom Pseudomonadati; phylum Pseudomonadota; class Gammaproteobacteria; order Enterobacterales; family Erwiniaceae; genus Tatumella; species Tatumella terrea. Next base: position 115,220 of record NZ_BAAAFX010000014.1, read on the forward strand.
GTCCAACCGGGTGGGGATTGCCTCCGGGATCGCCTGGCACCTTAAACGTTCAGATATTGATTTGTATGACGAAAAAGGTGAACTTACCTATGGACTGAACTATGCCGATGGCAAGGGGCGGTTTATTTCCCGTGAGGCATTCCCGGCGTGGCTGGCCACACATCGCAATCAGGGGGTTTCGATGGTGCTGCAGACAAATAAAGGTGAAACGTTGTCCGGGATGGACCTTCCGCAGCCTGACTTTAGTGTCCAGCAGGGCCGCCTGCTGTATGTCGAATACGGCCCGCAACGATGACCCTGGTCGCACTGTTGTTCTCGAGCTTACTGAGCTGCCTGGGACAGTTATGCCAGAAACAGGCAGCCTCCGGAGCAACGGGGCGCCCCGGGCTGAACCATCTCTGTCTGTGGCTCGGCCTGGCCCTGCTTTGCCTTGGGTGTGCGATGCTGCTCTGGTTGCAGGTACTGCGCACCCTGCCGGTCGGGCTGGCCTACCCGATGCTCAGTCTGAATTTTATCTGGATAACACTGGCCGCGCGCTGGCTGTGGCATGAACCTGTCAGCCGGCGGCACTGGCTGGGGATTGCCTGTATTATCGGCGGTATTCTGTTACTTAGCCGGGGGATCTGATGGGATATTTCTGGGCATTATTGAGCGTCCTGCTGGTGAGCGGTGCACAGCCTGCCATGAAGGAAGCCATGACCGCACTCCCTGCGTCAGGGGAGCTGATATCACTGTTTGTTTTCCTGTGGCATCATCCGATGACCAGCGGATTACTGCTGGCAGGGCTGGTTGGCTATGCGTTGTCGATGGGATGCTGGTTTCTGGCCCTGAAACGGCTGGCGCTCAGTAAAGCTTATGCCTTACTGAGTCTGAGTTATATTCTGGTGTGGGGGATCGCCCTTGGACTGGGGTTACACGGGGAACATTTCTCAGTGTCTGCGCTGGCCGGTATCTTGCTGGTGATCACCGGGGTGATACTGGTCTGCCTGCCATCAAAACCGCCACGCTGAACAGGCAACATACACGCCGCCTGTATTACTCGCCGGCCACCCAGTGCGGCAGACGCAACATAATTTCCAGCCCGCCCAGACGGCGATTTTCTGCCCTGACCTCACCATGATGGGCCAGGATAATTTTACGTACAATCGCCAGTCCGAGACCGTAGCCTTTTCCGGATTGTGCCGACTGTACACGGACGAACGGGTCAAAGATGCTGGAGAGTTTATCCTGTTCCACCCCCGGCCCCTGGTCCCTGATATACAGCGTCAGCCATTCCGGTGCGGAAGATAACTGAATATCAATACACTGTCCTGCGGTGGAAAAACGCAATGCATTTCTCAGCACATTCTCAATACACCGGCGGATCATCTCTGCGTTCCCCTGCACCATATGATCAGCCCGGGTGTCATAACTGACATCGATTTTCACCTGCGGGATCTGCGCTTCAAACCGGGCATCCGCAACCACCACTTCCAGCAGACTGGTCAGATCAAAATATTGATCAACGTCCGGCGAGTCATGCTCTGCCCGCGATAAGGTCAGCAATTCACCGATCATTTTATCGAGCTTATGCGCTTCGTTATCGATCCTTTCCAGTGAATCTTCGACATTTTTCGGCGTCTGGCGGGCCAGTGCCGTTGCCAGTTGCAGCCTCGCCAGCGGTGTCCGCAACTCATGAGAGATATCGTGCAGCAACTCCTCTCTGGCTTTTACCAGAACATCCAGTCGCTCCACCATTGCATCAAAGTCACGCGCAACCGTCGAGAGTTCATCATGGCGCCGCTGCATTTTGTGATACAGCCTGACCGACAGATCACCGGTAGAAACCTGTCTGAACCCTTCACGGAACTGCAGCATCGGGCGGGTCAGGTTCCATGCCAGTAACAGGCTCATCATCAGTCCCATAGGAACAAACATGATCACCATTGGCATCGGAATGTGCAGGAACCGCTGGATGATCGAATGGTCGTAGGATTCCTGATGCCGGAAAGCACGGAGATTGAACCAGAGGTCATATACCACCCCTCGTGGTCCGGTCACCTGACGATAAATGTGTCCGGAGGACATATAAAGGGGTGAAGAGACCGTTTGCGAATCACTGCCAGGACGAGGTATCAGTGGCGGCGGCAGTCCCGGCGGCTCACCGGCCGACCGGCTTTTCGCCGGCATATCGGTAAGATTCAGTAACCGCGGGGGTTGTTGCGGGCTGATGCTGACCGTGAAGACCTGCTTCATATTCTCCGGCCACCCGGCAGTGAGGGTAGCAATCCCTTCCGGTCCGGCCGTCCTGAGCGTCGAAACCGCCGATTCCAGTTGCAGGTTCAGCATCCGCCGGGCTTCTTTCTGGCTCGGCGGTTCAAAGTTACCGAACATGCTGAATCCCAGCCACAGGAACTGACTGATAATCAGAAACACCAGCCAGAACAGCAGCAGCATTTTCCAGAACAACCGTCCCGGGTAACCGGTTTTCATCGTATCCGGTAACCGATGCTGCGGACAGTTTCGATGTTCACCTCGTCATCGGTCAGCTTACTCAGTTTCTGACGGATATTACTCACGTGGACATCGACACTGCGATCATAGGCTTCACGCTGTCGTCCCAGCGCTTTCTCTGATAGCTCATCTTTCGAAACTACCCGGTCGCTGGCCGCCATCAGCAGTTCGAGCAGATTAAACTCCGAAGCGGTCAGATCAAAGTTTTCACCCCGCCAGGCGGAAGTACGGGTAGAGGAATTCAGCGTCAGCTCCCCACAGGTGAGTAACTCTTTTTTCTCCGGGACTATCGGATGTTCGTCAATACGGCGCATCACCGAGCGTAACCGGGCCACCAGCTCACGGGGATAACAGGGTTTTGGCATATAATCATCCGCCCCCATCTCCAGACCGATAACCCGGTCAATATTATCGCCCTTCGCGGTCAGCATAATGACCGGTAATCGTCCCTGCTGACGGATCTGCCGCAGGACATCAATGCCGCTCATATCGGGTAACATAATATCCAGAATTACCGCATTGAACTGACCCGAAGCCGCCTGACTGATGGCCTCTTTGCCGGTCATCACCAGCACAGTCGCAAAGCCTTCACCTTCCAGATACTGACTCAGCATGGTGCCCAGCTCGTGATCATCATCAACCAGTAATATTTTCATGTCACACTCTCTGTCTCTGTATTCGTCGTATTCTGACCGGTTATTCCGCCGCTGACCGCAGGATTTACGCTATCCTTACCATTTTCCGCCGCAAAACCCGCGGCGTCTCTGCTCAGGAGAGTTCATAGATTCCGGTAGAAAGATAACGATCACCGCGATCGCAAATTATCGCCACTACCTTCGCCCCGGGGACATCTCCGGCAATTTTTAACGCCCCGGCCACTGCACCGCCGGAACTCATTCCGCAGAAAATACCCTCACGACGGGCCAGCTGGCGCATGGTCTCAGTGGCCAGTGCCTGTGACATATCGATTGTCCTGTCTATCCATTCCGCCCGGAAAATGCCCGGCCGGTAAGCCTCTGACCAGCGGCGGATCCCCGGGATTTGAGAATCTTCTTCCGGTTGTAATCCTATCACCTGCACCGCAGGATCCTGTTGTTTGAGGTAGCGTCCGACTCCGGTGATCGTCCCGGTCGTTCCCATACTGGACACAAAGTGCGTCAGTCTTCCCGCGGTTTGTTGCCAGATTTCGGGACCGGTGGTGCGGTAATGCGCCAGAGGGTTATCCGGATTATTAAACTGATCCAGCACCTTACCTTCGCCGTTGGCCGCCATCTGCATCGCCAGATCACGGGCGCCTTCAATTCCCCCCTGTTCACGGCTGACCAGGACCAGCGTTGCACCGTAAGCCTTCATTGCCGCCTGACGCTCGAGGCTCATATTATCCGGCATCAGTAAAACCATCCGGTAACCTTTCATCGCCGCAATCATCGCCAGAGCAATCCCGGTATTACCGCTGGTGGCCTCGATAAGCGTATCACCGGGGGAGATCTCCTGACGGAGCTCAGCCTGATGGATCATCGAATAGGCCGCCCGGTCTTTGACCGAGCCGGCAGGATTATTTCCTTCAAGCTTCACCCAGACCTCACTGCCATTATCTGGCACCAGGCGCTGTAAGCGAATCAGGGGAGTATTACCGATAGTGCTTTCCAGAGTTATCACAGCGTGTTACCTGCACAGAGAAACGAAAACAGCCTGGTCGCGATGAGCGCCAGGCTGTTTTACAGACAATGAATTGAAAATATCAGGCGCTTTTCGCAAAGGCAATAGGTTGTAACCTCTGCTCTCCCTGATAGACACGCGCATTCTGAACACCGATATACAGTGTCTGACCGCGCACCGGAGGCGCAGAGGTGGCTTCACTCACCAGAGTCAGCAGTTCGCCTGTCCAGCCCAGCGGTTCGGCAATGATTTGCCAGTAATGGCCGCGCGGGCTGACTTCCAGGATCTTAACGGCCAGTGGCGTAACGTCAGAATACTCATGGCGGATTGCCGCTTCCCAGGGACGGAGAAACAGAGCCACATCGCCTTCAATACCGGTCACGCCATTCAGTGGCCAGGACTGCCCGGCGACCTGCAATACTCCCCCCGTGACATGGCCATCAAAGCGGTTCACTTCACCGAGGAATTCAAGCACAAACCGGGATTCAGGATGCTGCCACACCTGCTCCGGCGTCCCGGTCTGTTCAATATTCCCCTGGCTCATCACCACAATCCGATCCGCCACTTCCATCGCCTCTTCCTGATCATGGGTCACAAATACGCTGGTGAACTGTAACTCTTCATGTAACTGACGCAACCAGCGACGCAACTCTTTGCGCACCCGGGCATCCAGGGCACCGAAGGGTTCATCCAGTAACAGAATCTGCGGATCGACCGCCAGCGCGCGGGCCAGTGCAACACGCTGTTTCTGGCCCCCGGACAGCTGGGCCGGATAGCGGTTGGCCAGATGCGAGAGCTGCACCATTTCCAGCAACTTGCTGACTTTTTTCCGGATGTCGGCCGCCGAAGGGCGCTCGCGGCGGGGTAATACGGTCAGCCCGAACGCAATATTGTCAGAGACCGTCATATGCCGGAACAGCGCATAGTGCTGAAACATAAACCCCACATGACGATCCCGCGCATGCAGGTGACTCACATCGCGGCCGTGAAACGAAATGGCTCCGCTATTCTGGTGCTCCAGGCCTGCAATAATACGTAACAGCGTCGTCTTACCGGACCCGGACGGCCCCAGCAGCGCCACCATTTCACCGGAGGCAATATCCAGCGACACATCGTTCAGTACCGATGTTTTGCCAAAAGATTTATTAATCTTCTCAATATTAATGCTCATAATTGTCGTCCTGTTGCTGGCGCCGGTGCTGACGTTCCAGTCGCCATTGCAGTGCGCTTTTCAGAAAAAGTGTAACGATAGCCATTAATGCCAGTAACGCGGCCGCCGTGAAGGCACCCACGGTATTGTAATCCTGATGGAGTAATTCCACCTGCAGAGGCAGAGTATAGGTTTCACCCCGTATCGAGCCGGAAACCACCGACACGGCGCCGAATTCCCCCAAAGCGCGGGCATTGGTCAGCACCAGACCATACAGCAGCGCCCAGCGGATATTCGGTAACGTTACCCGGAAGAACATCTGCCAGCCATTCGCGCCCAGTAAGACTGCGGCTTCATCTTCCTGATTCCCCTGGCTTAACATGACGGGGACCAGCTCACGGATAACAAACGGACAACTGATAAAGATACTGACCAGCACCATGCCGGGCCATGCAAACATGATCTGAATATTATGGGCATCCAGCCAGTGTCCTGCGGGGCCATTAATCCCCCAGAACAGCAGATACAACAGCCCCACCACGACCGGCGACATGGCAAACGGAATGTCATACAACGTCAGTAGTAGCTGACGGCCCGGGAAATTAAAGCGGCTCACCAGCCAGGCCAGTAACGTCCCGAACACCAGATTTACCGGCACGGTGATCAGTGCAATCATCACGGAAAGCCAGATAGCGTGCAGCATATCCGGGTCCGACAGATTATGCAGTGAAGCCAGAATACCTTTTCCCAGCGCCTCCCAGAAAATGGAGATCAGCGGGATCACCAGGATCAGCACAGACAACAGCACACCCGCGGTGATCAGCAGATATTTCCCCCACGGGAGGGACTTTTTAAAGGCGACAGGCCCTGTGGTGACATCACGCATCAGTGACCTCCGATACGACGGCCATAACGGCTCTGCAACACGTTAATGGCAAAAAGTAACAGTAAAGAGGCCGCCATAATGACGGAGGCAATCGCGCTGGACGCCGGGAAGTCAAACTCCTGCTGACGGATAAAAATCATCAGCGAAATGACTTCGGTTTTCCAGGCGATATTCCCGGCGATAAAGATCACTGCGCCGAACTCTCCCAGGCTGCGGGTAAAAGAGAGCGCAGTGCCTGCCATCAGAGCCGGTGCCACCTCCGGCAGGATCACCCGTAAAAACGTCTGCCAGGGCCTCGCCCCCAGTGTTTCAGCCGCTTCCTCATATTCCGGCCCAAGCTCTTCCAGTACGGGCTGCACCGTGCGGATAACAAACGGCAGGCTGGTGAAGGCCATCGCCACAGAAATCCCAAGCCAGGTATAGGCGACTTTGATGCCATGCTCAGCCAGCCAGTGACCGTACCAGCCGGACGGAGCCAGTAACCCCGCCAGGGTCAGGCCTGCCACCGCCGTGGGTAATGCGAAAGGCAGATCCATCAGACCATCCAGAAACGTTCTGCCGGGAAACCGATAGCGGGTTAAAACCCAGGCCATCAGCATGCCAAAAAAAGCATTGAATATCGCTGCCACGGCCGCCGACTGCAGTGTCACTTTATAAGCCACCACCAGCTCCGGGTCGGTGATCACATGCCAGTACTCTGACCAGGTCATTTTTGATAACTGAATGAGTAAAGCACTCATCGGTAATAACAGGATCAGACAGGTAAAAAACAAGCTGGTCCCTAAACTTAATCCAAATCCCGGTAATACCCGCTTTTGACGCTTTAGTATCATTACTTATGTCCTGCTGACTGCAATTGATCAAACTCTCCGCCGGTAGCGAATTGTGTTTTCATCACCTGCTCCCAGCCACCAAACTGATCCTCAACACGAAACAGGGTGACATCAGGGAAACGGGCTTTATTCTGCGACATTAACTGCGGGTTATGGACCCGGTAGTAAAATCCGGTCAGGACTTTCTGAGCCGCCGGACTGTACAGAAAATTGAGATACGCCTTTGCGGCCGCGGTATTCCCCTGCTCAGACACATTTTTATCGATCCAGGTCACGGGAAACTCCGCCAGAATATTGGTCCGTGGCACAATCACTTCATAACCGGCGTCCGGGTATTGCTGACGAATAGTATTGATTTCGGATTCAAAACTTATCAGCACATCCCCGATGCCATGCCCGGCAAAGGTGGTGGTGGCACCGCGTCCGCCGGTATCCAGGACCGCCACATTACCGATAAACCGGGTCATAAACGCCCGGGTCTTCGCCGGATCGTTACCGTCTGCTTTTTCGGCCGCCCCGAGAGCAGCCAGCCAGGTGTAGCGCCCGTTACCGGAGGTTTTAGGATTCGGGAAGATAAGACTCACCCCGGGCTTCGTTAAATCCGCCCAGCTGTGAATATGTTTCGGGTTCCCTTTGCGGACTAAAAAAGCCATGGTGGAGTAGAAAGGCGAGCTGCTATCCGGCAAACGCTGTTGCCAGTCCGCCGGGATCAGATGGCCCTTATCATGCAGGATCTGCACATCGGGGACCTGATTATAGGTCACGACATCCGCACGTAATCCCTGCAGGATTGCCAGCGCCTGGCGGGAAGAGCCACCATGTGACTGACGAATCGTCAGAGGGTCATCCGGATGAGCCTGATCCCACTGTTTTTCAAACAACGGGTTCAGGGCGCTGAATAACTCCCGGGAGACATCATAGGAACTGTTCAGCAGAGTCGTCGCCTGAACCGTACTGACGAAGGCCAGCGACAACAACGCTGCACCTGTCCATTTTTTTCCTGAGAGATTCATTAACTTACCCCTGAGTACCCACGCGACACCCGATAGCCGCAGTGAGTCAGTGTATTTATTTCTCAGGGGAAAGCTGTAGCAGTTTTATATACTTTTTATTGCTTTCAAAGTCTAAAATTGCATAAGGATTGCCGGAGGATGGCAAACAGCGCAGAATGCGCCCCGCCCGCCCGGGCGCCTGTCAACCCCGACTGGCAGGGCTGAATGTCAGGTCAGCGGACCGGAGCCTGCCCCGGCACATCCGGCTGTACTGGCGGTGCTTACGATAAGGCCAGACGGTTTAGTGCCAGTCCGGAGATATGTGGCAGGCGAAGGCTGAGGCCAGCGATCGCCATGCATCAGCATAAGACCGCCACCTCGGCAGAGATATCAGAGTGCGTCCAGCTGGGACAGCGACGGGGCGTAATAATAGCTGCCGGTCACCGGTTTGGAAAAACGCAGTATGCCGTCAAACTTACCATCGGTCTCGCCGAACATACTGAGCAACTGCTGTTCAATATTGTGCAGTCGCGCGCAGTAGGCAATAAAATACAGCCCATGAACGCCACTGACGCTGCCATAAGGCAGGCTCTGGCGTAAAATTTTCAGGCCTTTCCCCGCTTCTTTCAGATCCACGCGACTGACATGTGATGTGACAGGACGTTCATCGGCAGGCAGTTCTTCGCTGGTCTCTTTGGTACGCCCGATAATGGCTTGCTGGCGGTCTACCGGTAATTTATTCCACTGCCCGAGATTGTGCTGCCAGCGCTGAGTGAAAACATAGCTGCCGCCTGCATCTTCGCCATCTTCGATAATGGCGACCTGGCGGCGGTCGTCCCCGTGCGGGTTCTCTGTACCATCCACAAAACCACTGAGATCACGATCTTCGACCCAACGGAACCCCTGCGTTTCCTCGTTGTTCTCCAGCAGACCCGCAAAAATTTCACAGGCCATCAGACCGAGAGAAAAGTTAACATCGTGACGCAGGGAGTGGATATGGATCAGCAGATCACGCTGGGTGGCGGGTGCCATCCCTTTCCCGAGCGGGGTAAAGTCTTTCAGTTCCGGGGCAGAGGTGGCCGAGGGTTGCAGATCACGCCATAATCCCGGTCCGAAGGCAATCACCGAACTGAGTTGCGCATCAGGAAACTTTTGCTGTAATTCATGCTGCCGGGCGAGAAATTGCCGGATTTTAGGCCCTGCTTGCGTCAGGTCTCCGCGGACGCCGGCTTCAAGCCAGATAGCCGCACGGCAATGTTCCGGCAAAATGCCGCTCTGAAAATGTGTCACGTTATGCTCTCCGGTATCACTCAACAGGATATATTTCTGGTTTATGATACCGGAAAAACGAAATAATAACCTGTGACAGAACAGGGATATTCCCGGTCCCCCTGTTCTATGTCACCGGTTACTGTTGCCAGATAATTTTGGTCAGGGTCCAGTTTTTCAGCGTCTCATCGGCCGGCATAATGCCTTCCGGCCCGTGCCCTTCCCCCTGATAGAGGTACTGGATATTTCCGGCCACCGGCGAACGGCACTGCACACTGTTACCGTTATCCGCTGACTGACAGTGACCGAAAGCTTTACTGTAAAGCGCTGAGAACGGGCTGCCGATATGTACGCCATCTGCCGTCACGACGGACGGGTCAGTCACGGTAATCCGGGAAATGGTACTTTGCCCCTGAATATCCAGCATGACCTGTCCCTGCTTCAGCGCCTGCCAGAAAGTGACAATATTTCCGTTTTCGGTGCGCATCCCCTGTCGCAACTGATAGTCGCTGCCCAGTGCCTGATGGATCTCAGACTCATTCATTGGCGTCAGGCTATTAAGTCCGCCCACGCCCTGATCTGTCACTTTAACCGGACTGCTAAACCAGTGCCACGGGAGTGCCGATGACCAGGAATAGGTCAGCGGGTTCCACCAGTGGACGGTACTCTCCGTCGCTGTACTCTGGCCGGAACCGGCACATCCGCCAAGTAGCATGGCACTGGTCAGCAGCGCGGTTTTTAACAATTTCATGGCAGTTTCTGTTCCTTACGCATTAAGCTAATGTCTGATTGGAGTCATAAATCAGCAGAAAGTTTATTTGCCGGCCATATTCTCCGTCCGGAAGCAGTCGCGCAGGCGGCGATCAGCCAGCAGCCAGAGGGCCGATAGCAGATCAAAGATCAGTAAAATCAACGGGACCGGTGATTGTTGCAATAACGTATAACTGAACTGCTGAAGTTGCCAGACGGCGGTGAATACAGCTGCGGCGACTAAGGCCCAGCGCCAGGCCGCCCACAGGCGGGGGAATTGCTGGCGGCGACCGGACAGTAAAAACGCCACCGCCGCCACCAGGCCAAACGCCAGCCCGGGATAGAACCCCTGTTGGTCAGGATAAAACAGCGTCAGGAGTGCATTGCCCTGTTGGCGGGACGCACCGGCGAATACCAGCACTATCCAGGTTCTCGCCTGTAAAATCAGGACCAGCCAGAACATAAGAGGCAAGCGAAGCTGGCCTTTGCTGTCATAGTGATCAGGTGAATAATGAATCAATGGTAATCTGTGGCCTCACTCCGTGCCTGCGGGGACAGGCAGATCAATATTCCCTGTCTTCAATCAGTCGTTTACCCAGTAATACCGAGTCAACCGTTTCGTATTCCAGTTTTTCGTAAAACCCGAGAACCACATCATTCTCTTCACGAACCATCAGATTGATCTTTGGACAGCCTCTGGCGACCAGTTTTTTCTCCAGCCGGGTCATCATGGCATTTGCAAAACCACGACCGCGATAGTCCGGATCCACCCCCAGATAATAGACAGAGCCGCGATGACCGTCATACCCCCCCATCACCGTGGCAACAATTTCACCGCCTAACACGGCAACCAGGAATAAATCAGGATCATGGCTCATTTTACGCTCGATATCCATTTCCGGATCATTCCATGGGCGTAATAAATCACAACGCTCCCATAGCGTAATAACTTCGTCAAAATCTTCCTGGCGAAATACCCGTATTTCCATCGCCGATGCCCCTTTTACATTACAGATATCCGCTGATTATGGCGTTTTCCGCCCTCACTGCAAGCCTGAAGCATGAAACAAAGCCGAAAATTCTGATATTTGTAAAGAACAGAACTGCAATACTCGGTAAAAGGCTGAAATATTTGCTTTGTCGCAAAAGCAGGGTTGTTACGATATAACACAATGGTATTAACTAAATAATTACCAGAATGGAACTGCAGATGAAAAAATTGTCCCCGATGAAACAACTGGTGAACCGCCGCCAGCTACTCTTTTCCGGTCTGGCATTGGCAGTACTGTCACCCAGGGCGGTGCTGGCAAAAGAGCCAGATCTCAGAGCGCAGGCAGCCCATACGCCGCAGCCCCATAAGCCTGCCAAAAACGGTAAGTTTATTGTCATGCTGGACCCGGGTCATGGCGGGATCGACTCCGGTGCCGTCGGTGAAGAAGGCTCCATGGAAAAACACGTGGTGCTGGAAATTGCCGGTAACGTCCGTCAGATGCTGAACAATCATCCCTATATTGAAGCGCGGTTGACCCGTGACAGCGACCACTTTATCCCGCTGTATCAGCGTGTGGAAATCGCCAGTCAGCACGGTGCCGACTTGTTTATGTCCATTCATGCTGACGGCTATACCAGCCCGGATGCTCATGGTGCCTCGGTCTTCGCCCTCTCTAACCGGGGAGCCACCAGTGCCATGGCCCGCTATCTTTCAGATCGCGAAAACTCTGCCGATAAAGTCGCCGGACTCAAAGTCGAGGAAAAAGACCACTATCTGCAGCAGATCCTGTTTGACCTGGTACAGACCAACACCATAAAAAACAGCCTGACGCTGGGGAAACATGTTATTGAACGTATCCGTCCGGTGCATCACCTGCACAGCCAGGTCACCGAACAGGCCGCGTTTGCCGTGCTGAAATCACCGTCAATTCCTTCGGTTCTGGTGGAAACCTCGTTTATTACCAACCCGTCAGAAGAGAAATTGCTGGGGACGACGGCCTTCCGGCGTAAAATTGCCGGGGCAATCACTGAAGGGATCGTGAATTATTATAATGAGTCAGTGGTCCACAATCGCCGGGTAAGTTAGGTATAATCCCCGGAAACCCCTCAACGAATAAAGTGATATGAGCGCTCCCGACAAGAATCAGGTCAAAAACTTCCTGCTGTCATTGCAGGACAATATCTGTCAGCAACTGGCTGATGCTGATGGTAAAACAGGTTTCAGCGAAGATGTCTGGCAGCGGGAAGGCGGTGGTGGCGGACGTTCACGCGTGTTGCGTGAAGGGGCGGTTTTCGAGCAGGCGGGCGTTAATTTTTCTCATGTCTCCGGAAATAACCTGCCGGCCTCGGCCACAGCCCACCGGCCTGAACTGGCGGGCCGCAGTTTTGAAGCGATGGGCGTTTCGCTGGTCATCCATCCGCACAGCCCGTATATACCGACCAGCCATGCCAATGTCCGCTTTTTTATTGCAGAAAAACCCGGTGCTGACCCTATCTGGTGGTTTGGCGGGGGCTTTGATCTGACGCCTTATTACGGTTTTACAGAAGATGCCGTGCACTGGCATCAGACCGCTCGGAATATTTGTCAGCCGTTTGGTGAAGACGTCTATCCCCGGTATAAAAAGTGGTGTGATGACTACTTCTATCTGCGCCACCGTGATGAACAGCGCGGTATCGGTGGATTGTTCTTTGATGACCTGAACAGCCCGGATTTTGACCACTGCTTCTCATTTATGCAGGCGGTCGGGCTTGGCTTCACAGAAGCTTATCTGCCGATCGTCGAACGTCGTAAGTCTCTGGGCTGGGGTGAGCGTGAACGCCAGTTCCAGTTATACCGGCGCGGACGTTATGTGGAATTTAATCTGGTCTGGGACCGCGGTACCCTGTTCGGTTTACAGACCGGAGGCCGGACCGAATCTATCCTGATGTCAATGCCGCCGCAGGTACGCTGGGAGTATAACTACCAGCCGGAAGCAGGCAGCCCTGAAGCCGAATTGTATGAAAAATTCTTACCGGTAAACGACTGGATCTGATCCCCACCCTTATTCTGAAGGGAGAGCGTCCCTGCTCTCCCGCTTCCCCGTTTTTTAGTCTCCCCTGTTGCTACTATCGGAGAAAACGTATTTTCTTCCCGAAAAAACTCCGGCACAGTGTTAAATTACTGTTACGGTTGATTCCGTTTGCCACGGAAACCCGCTTCTGAAGAGACGAGAACCGGATTATGCATCCGCTTGACGCATTAAAAGAATTTACGACTGTGGTCACCGACAGTGACGATATTCACGCTGTGCTTGCGTATCAGCCCCATGACGCCACCCTCACGCCCTCGCTGATACTGAATGCGGCCACCTTACCCGACTACCAGCCACTGATCGCAGAGGCGATTCAGTATGCCAGTCTGCAAGGCGGAAACCGGGAAACCCGTATCATCAACGCCAGTGACCGGTTGGCAGTCAATTCCGGTGTCGAAATCCTGAAACATATTCCTGGAGGGGTATCTGCCGGGATCGATCCACGCCTCTCCTTTAACCGTGGATTGTGCGTCTCGCGCGCCGAAAAGCTGGTTAAAATGTACGAAGAACAGGGCATTGACCGTTCCCGGTTGCTGATTACGCTGGCTGCGACCTGGGAGGGAATTAAAGCGGCTGAAACGCTGGAACAGAACGGTATCCGGTGCAACCTGACGCTGCTGTTCTCGTTCGCTCAGGCCCGGGCCTGCGCTGAAGCCGGTGTCTGTCTGATCTCAGCGCCCGTCGGACCTGTCTGCGACTGGTATCAGAGCCGTTATCCTGATTCATCTTATGTTGCAGAAAATGACCCTGGTGTGAAATCAGTCAGAGCGATTTACGACTATTATAAGAAACATCGCTATATGACGATCGTGATGGCTACCGGCTTCCGTCAACCGGAACAGGTGCTTGCACTGGCCGGCTGCGACCGGTTGGCAGTGTCACCGGAATTACTTCGGGCACTGAAGGACTCAGAATCCACCATTGAACGTCAACTTATTCCTTCGACTGAAGCGTTCCATCAGCCAGCCCCGCTCGCCGAAGATGAATTTCGCTGGCTGCATAATCAGGAGGCTATGGCTGTGGAAAAACTGGCTGAAGGGATACGTCAGCTCGCTATCGACCAGCAAAAACTGGAAGACATGCTGGCAGCCCGGCTATAGTTTTTATATTCATTAACTTTTTATTAACCGATTGGAATGTACTATGCCTTCTCATAACGCACTCGCGAATGCTATTCGTGCCCTCAGTATGGATGCCGTACAACAAGCCAAATCCGGTCACCCGGGCGCCCCGATGGGCATGGCGGATATTGCCGAAGTGTTATGGCGTGATTTCCTGAATCATAACCCGCAGAACCCGTCCTGGGCCGATCGGGACCGCTTTGTGCTGTCTAACGGCCACGGTTCGATGCTGATTTACAGCCTGCTGCACCTCACCGGGTATGATCTGCCGATTCAGGAACTGAAAAACTTCCGCCAGCTGCACTCCCGTACCCCGGGTCACCCGGAATACGGTTACACCCCGGGCGTGGAAACCACCACCGGGCCGCTGGGCCAGGGCATTGCCAATGCCGTCGGTTTTGCCATTGCTGAGCGCACGCTGGCTGCCCAGTTTAACCGTCCGGGCCACGATATCGTCGACCACTACACCTATGCATTTATGGGTGATGGCTGCATGATGGAAGGGATCTCTCACGAAGCCTGTTCGCTGGCCGGTACCCTGAAACTGGGTAAACTGATCGCGTTCTATGACGATAACGGGATCTCCATCGATGGTCATACCGATGGCTGGTTTACCGACGATACCGGTATGCGTTTCGAAGCCTATAACTGGCATGTGATCCGCGGTATCGATGGTCACGACCATGACGCTATCCGCCGCGCGGTGGAAGAAGCACGCAGTGTGACCGACAAACCGTCACTGCTGATTTGCAAAACGGTCATCGGTTTCGGTTCGCCGAACAAAGCCGGCACCCACGATTCTCACGGCGCCCCGCTGGGTGACGAGGAAATCGCACTGACCCGTAAACAGCTGGACTGGAACTACGCACCGTTTGAAATCCCTGACGATATTTATGCGGCCTGGGATGCCAAAAACGCCGGTACTGAGAAAGAGCAGGCGTGGGATAAGAAATTTGCTGCTTATCAGCAGGCTTTCCCGGCGCTGGCTGAGGAATTCATCCGTCGTACCACGGATAAACTGCCGGAAAACTGGCAGGAAGAGTCACAGAAATACATCGAACAGCTGCAGGTAAACCCGGCGAACATCGCCAGCCGTAAAGCCTCACAGAATGCCATTGAAGCGTTCGGTAAACTGCTGCCGGAATATCTGGGCGGTTCAGCCGACCTGGCACCGAGCAACCTGACCATGTGGTCCGGCTCTAAACCGATCAACGAAGATGCCGCCGGTAACTATATCCATTACGGTGTGCGCGAGTTCGGTATGACCGCGGTGGCGAACGGTATCGCGCTGCATGGCGGCTTCCTGCCTTATACCGCAACTTTCCTGATGTTTGTGGAATATGCGCGTAACGCAACCCGTATGGCAGCCCTGATGAAAATCCGTCAGGTGCTGGTCTACACCCATGACTCTATCGGTCTGGGGGAAGACGGCCCGACTCACCAGCCGGTCGAGCAGCTGGCCAGCCTGCGCACCACCCCGAACATGAGTACCTGGCGTCCGGGTGACCAGGTGGAATCGGCGGTGGCATGGAAATACGCTATCGAACGTCAGGACGGCCCGACCGCGCTGATCTTCTCCCGCCAGAACCTGCCACAGCAGCCACGCAGCGCGGAGCAGCTGGCGAACGTCGCCCGCGGCGGCTATGTACTGAAGGACTGTGACGGTCAGCCGGAACTGATCCTGATTGCGACCGGTTCAGAAGTCTCTCTGGCCGTGGCGGCCGCAGAGCAGCTGAGCGGCCAGGGCCGTAAGGTCCGGGTCGTTTCAATGCCGTCAACGGATACCTTCGATAAGCAGGATGCGGCGTATCGTGAATCGGTACTGCCGGCGGCGGTCACCGCCCGTGTGGCTATCGAGGCAGCTATCGCTGACTTCTGGTACAAGTATACCGGCCTGAACGGTGCGATTGTCGGTATGACCAGCTTCGGCGAGTCAGCCCCGGCAGATCTGCTGTTTAAAGAGTTCGGCTTCACCGTGGAGAACGTGGTGGCGAAAGCTAACGCTCTGTTGTAATCCCTCCGCTCCCTCTTTTCGTAACGAAAAGAGGGAGATTTTTAAAAAGCGTAACGATTCTCATATCAGGATACATAAAATCCCTGATTATTCTCTTTCCGCCAGCGTTAAACCCATTACACTATCCCTTTCCCGTTATCCACTGATTTTCCACGGACATTATCGATTGAAAAAGCATGCATCACTTTTGCTGGCGCTGGCTGGCTCACTTTATTCATTCTGTAGCCAGGCACAGGTCACCCCGTCACCGGAACTGACATCTCAGATTACCGACCGTTATGCGGATCAGATTTTCAAGGGTACCCGGGCCGCCGGTATGGCGATCATGGTTATCGATGGCAACGAGCGGGTCTTTACCGGTCTGGGAGAAACCCGGCCGGGAAGCCGTATCCATCCGGGGAAAGATTCAGTGGTGAGGATAGCGTCGCTGAGTAAACTGATGACCACCGATGTACTGGTCCATCTCGCCGAATCCGGCCGGGTTCACTTTAATGATCCCCTGAGCCGCTATGCACCAAAGGGTGCCGTCGTCCCGACGTGGCATGGTAACAGTATCCGGTTAATCAACCTGGCGACCCACAGTGCCGGCCTGCCCCGTGAAATGCCTGGCGGTAGAGCGAACCGTCCGGTCTTTGTCTGGCCGGTGCACAATCAGCGCTGGTCCTGGCTTGCCCATGCCAGACTCAAATACTCGCCAGGGACTGAAGTCTCCTACTCCAACCTTGGCTTTGACTTCCTGGCTGATGCCCTGTCGCGAGCCGCCGGTCAGCCTTATCCTCAGTTGCTTCGTACACTGGTCACCCGGCCGCTGGGTATGAAAGACACCACTTTTACACCGTCACCGGACCAGTGTGAAAGGCTGATGATCCCGGAAGAGAATGCCAGCCCGTGTGATAACACCCTGGCCGCCATCGGTAGCGGTGGGGTCTATTCCACCCCTGAGGATATGGGCCGCTGGATGCAGCAGTTCCTGAGCGCCACCGGGCATCCGCGTTCACCGTTAGCACCTGACCTGCAAAAAATGATTTATCCGCGTTCTTCTCTGTTGCGTGTTAACGGGATGGATGTCGCCGGCCGGGCCGATGCTATCGGCATGGGATGGCTGCATATGCCTGCGGACGGTGAGAGACCCGCACTGCTGGAAAAAACCGGCGGAGGTGGCGGCTTTATGACTTATATCGCCATGTCACCTGAACATAATGTGGGGGTCTTTATTGTGGTCGCCCGCACCGGTGCCAGCCATTTTATGCCGATGAGTAATGGCGTCAACGAACTGATCACCGCACTGGTCAGTAATCACCGCCCTTAGGTTCCGGCGTCTGCGGGCAGGGTTCTGTCCGCAGACGGTGATGACCATAATACCGGCCAGTCACTGGCGGTATGCCAGTGGTCACAGCCACTTTCACTGCTGAATTTCTCCAGCACAAACTGTTGACCATCGTAACGCCAGTGGCTGGCCGTTCCGCAATCCCCCAACGCCCTTCCCCATAATAACGTCGTCAGTTCACGGGTTTGTGGATCATAACGGACATTCGTCAGGTCGAACCCTTGCGGATAAGTAAACGGCAGACGGAAGACCTGGCGCCGGGCAATAAACGGTGCCTGACGGCTGATTCGGTAAGCCTGGTAGAAGGTATTGTACGCTGCACTTTCACAGCTGATCAGCATCAGGGCTTGTGAATTACTCAGGGCCGCCAGCTTGATCTGCCGGAATACCGGGGCCAGCGGACAACTGTTCACATCTATCTGCGAAATTGCGTAATCTACAAAATCCCTGATCTCGGAAGCCGTCAGTGGCGTGACCGGTGCCGGCTGACCGCCGCCCACCGTCAGAATCGGGGGCGTTTCCGGTCCGGAGGATGCAGGCTGTACCGCCGACTGGATTCTGTCGGCCTCTGCCAGTACCGCCCCCAGAGCCGTCAGGGATATCCCGCCCCCGCCGGGCTGACCGGCGGTCAGGCGGTTACCGTGCACCAGCGCCGACAGTATCTGCTGTGCGGCCTCAGGATTATCGATCAGTAACGCGTGGCTGCTCTCCTGTGCCGGGACCGGCGTCAGCGGCTGGTTATCTATCTTAAGTCGTTGTGTCAGCGGGGTCTCTGTCGCGGGTAGCGCTGCGTGCGGATGCAGTTCAACATGCAGCCAGCTGACCGGCGCCCGGGAAGCTGTCCGGTAGAAGCTGATAATTAACCCGCCATCGCTGTTCAGATTCCGTCCCTGACAGGCAGAAAAATTATCACAGGTTAACTCCCATCCGGAAATAATTGTCTGGACCGGTTGTGCCGCGTGGCTGGCCCCCGCCGGGAGCAATAACGATAACAAAAGAATTTTATATAGTTGCATAACACTTTACCGGGGAAGGCGCCGGACAGGATCTCCGGTACAGACGAACTAAACAGGAATCATCCGGAATGCCCTGGTCTGCCTCAATAAGAATCTTCGGACTCTTGTTGATTAATCGGCTCTGCGGTAAGTTTCAGGATTGGCTGACCTGCCACGGCTAAAAAAAAACCTGCCGGCGGCAGGTTTTTCATCTTATGCATTACCGGAAATCAAAGCTTATCCAGCGGCACGCTCCCGGCATGATCATGTTGCTGTGCAGCAATCGCATTAACGCGTTTGCGCACGCCAAACCAGCCGGCAGCCAGTATGATCATAATCAGCGGGATAGAGGCGATAGTATAAGTCCCGTTAGGGTAGTCGAAAGCCATCAGAACCAGCACACTGAACAGGAACAGTAAGGTCAGCCAGGAGGTGAACGGAGCCCCCGGCAACTTGAAGCTGATATCTTCCGCTTTCCCTTCTTTAATCGCCTTACGTAGTTTCAGCTGGCATAACACGATAAAGCCCCAGGAAGAGATGATCCCCAGTGATGCCACATTAAGAACGATTTCGAATACCTGAGAAGGCACCAGATAGTTGAGCAGTACCCCGAAAATATAGACCCCGATAGTCACCAGAATACCTGCATAAGGGACCTGCTGACGGTTCATCCGCGACATAAACTTCGGTGCCGACCCGCCCATCGACATTGAGCGCAGAATACGGCCGGTCGAATAGAGGCCGGAATTCAGGCTGGACAGCGCGGCACTCAGTACCACAATGTTCATAATGCTGCCAATATACGGGATACCCAGTTTAGAGAAGAATGTCACAAACGGACTTTCACCGGACTGATAGGCATTCCAGGGCAGTAACAGGACCAGCAGGACTACAGAACCTACATAAAACAGGCCGATACGCCAGATAACACTGTTGATCGCTTTCGGCACCATGATTTTCGGGTTTTTACATTCACCGGCCGCAGTCCCCACCAGCTCAATAGAGGCAAAAGCAAATACCACGCCCTGCACCAGCACCAGTGCCGCTAACAGTCCATGCGGGAATAAGCCCCCGTTATCGGTGATCAGATGGAAACCAGGCTGACTGCCCGCCAGAGGTTTGCCGCTGCCGAGAAAAACCACACCGACGATCAGGAACACCACGATAGCAATGACTTTAATCAGCGCAAACCAGAACTCCATTTCGGCGAACCACTTCACCCCGACCATATTCATGGTACCGACGACCGCTAAGGCCCCCAGCGCAATGACCCATTGCGGGACGTCACCGAATGCACCCCAGTAATGCATATACAACGCCACGGCAGTAATATCGACAATACCGGTCATTGCCCAGTTAACAAAATACATCCAGCCGGCAACGTAGGAGGCCTTTTCGCCCATAAATTCACGGGCGTAAGAGACAAAACTCCCGCTCGACGGGCGATGCAGCACCAGTTCACCCAGTGCACGGAGAATGAAAAAGGAAAAAATACCACAGACCAGGTAGACCAGAGCCAGTGCCGGACCGGCTGCCTGTAAACGGGCCCCGGCGCCCAGAAATAATCCGGTACCGATCGCACCACCAATAGCAATCATCTGTACCTGTCGGTTACCCATCTCTTTCCGGTAACCGGCATCGTGCGAATTAAGCCATTTACGCTTTGCCACTCGTAACTCTTCGGCTGTTTTTTTTGTATGTTTCATAGTTATCCTGTTTGTCCTGACCATCTGCCACACAACAGTAATCGTTTGCGTTTTGGATATTGCGAACGGAGTACAACATCCCACGCAACGTCATAAAATTCTGTCATAAGAAAAAAATGGGGCGTCGCATCCTACCCGTTAAATACATCCTCCGTAAAGACCCGTTATTCGTCGGGGATCACAGTCTGTCGTTACCCTGTGGGCAAAAGTAATATAATTTAATGTTATGTCGGGTGTTTTGTATCAAAAAAACCGTATTTCAGCGCCTGTCGTTGAAAAATGTAAGACAATGTTCTGTCACCCCTTTCCCCTGGCCCGCGACGGGACGGTGAGATACCCGGGGCATATCCACAACAGAACAAAACCATAGGATCCGCAACCGGACTCCCGACGTAGCGTTTTATCTGCCGAAAATGGCCTTCCCCCCGCGCCAGTCAAGGCCAACGGCATGACAGCAGGGTAGATTAAACGGCGCCGATACGGCATTATCACAGGCATAGATGATAAATGGTTTATCAGACCAGTCCTCTGGTGTGGCTGGCAGCACTTTTAATAACAGGTTGTTCCCCTGAATGATAAATAATGAAACCACTCCCTGCCTGACCCTGTATGGAATTAAGAACTGCGACACCATGCGTAAAGCACGTCGCTTTCTTGAAGAACAGGGCGTTGCTTTCCGCTTCCATGATTACCGTGCTGACGGAATCGACAGCCGTCGCATATCGGCATTTGTTGACACACTGGGCTATGAAACGCTGCTGAATAAGCGCGGTACCACCTGGCGAAACCTCCCTGAAGAACTCCGTGACACCGTTCAGGATAATGCCAGCGCTGTCAGGGTGATGCTGGAACATCCGGCCGTGATTAAACGTCCGCTGTTATGTGCAGCCAACGGTCACCTGCTCGCCGGTTTTTCACCTTCCACTTACCTGACGTTTATTCAGGAGAATGTATAATGTTTTGCCCCGTTATTGAGCTTGCACAGCAACTGATCCGTTGTCCTTCGGTAAGTCCTGAGGATGCCGGGTGTCAGTCGCTGTTAACCGACCGTCTGAAAGCGATCGGTTTCCGGATTGAACCGATGAATTTTGGAGATACCAAAAACTTCTGGGCGACCCGGGGCGAAGGCGAAACACTGGCCTTTGCAGGCCATACCGATGTCGTCCCGCCGGGAGAGGCCCGCCACTGGTTAAACCCGCCTTTTGAACCGACGATCCGCGACGGTATGTTGTTTGGTCGTGGCGCGGCCGATATGAAAGGGTCACTGGCGGCCATGGTGGTGGCTGCGGAGCGCTTTGTCACCATGACCCCGAACCATCGTGGTCGCCTGGCCTTCCTGATCACGTCTGATGAAGAGGCGAGCGGAATAAACGGTACCGTCAAAGTGGTTGATGCTCTGATGGCGCGCCGGGAGCGCATGGACTACTGCCTGGTCGGTGAACCCTCCAGTACCGAAGTGGTCGGGGATGTGGTTAAAAATGGCCGTCGGGGATCCATTACCGCGAATCTGACGGTACATGGTGTGCAGGGCCACGTGGCTTATCCGCACCTTGCCGATAACCCGGTACACCGCGCATTGCCGGCACTGACTGAGCTGGCGGCCACCCGCTGGGATGAAGGTAATGAGTTCTTCCCCCCCACCAGCATGCAGATTGCCAATATTCAGGCCGGTACCGGCAGTAATAACGTGATCCCGGGCGATCTTTTTGTGCAGTTCAACTTCCGTTTCAGTACGGAACTGACCGATACCATGATCCGTGAACAGGTGGAGTCCCTGCTGACACGCCATCAGCTCCGGTACACCCTGGAATGGAATCTTTCCGGGCAGCCTTTCCTTACTCCGAAAGGTAAACTGGTGGATGCGGTAGTAAACGCAGTTCAGCACTATAATGAAATCAGGCCACAACTGCTGACTAACGGCGGTACCTCTGACGGACGTTTTATCGCACGGATGGGAACGCAGGTCGTGGAACTGGGGCCGGTCAATGCCACCATCCATAAAATTAATGAATGTGTGAAAGCATCTGATCTGCAAACACTCAGCCGGATGTACCAGAGGATCATGGACCAGCTGATTGCCTGATGACTGAAGGAGTCACGTCATGGAATGGTTAAAAGAGTATTGGTGGGTTTTAATTATTGTGTTTATGGTCGGCATTCTGATGAATGTGTATAAAGATCTGAAACGCGTCGATACGAAGAAATATCTGGATAATAAACCTGAACTCCCGCCACATCGTGATTTCAACGATAAGTGGGACGACGACGACGACTGGCCAAAGAAAAAATAATCAGACCTCACACGGATATCCTCTGCGGATATCCGTGTTCCTCCCCTTCCGGCTCTGTTTTTTCATCCGGCCCCACATCCTCCCTGCCGGATAATGACATCATCAGCCCTGCTGCGGGGCCGTCTTATCTCCACAGATTGCCCTTTGCGCCGGAGGATCGCCGATATCGTCTGAGCAGCTTGCTCCGCGGATCAGACGTTTTGCAGTGCCCGCAGCCGACTGGCCCACTGACTGACCACGGACGGATGACGTGCGGACAATGCCTGAGCGACTTCTTCACGCAGCAGACGCAGCCACGCCTTTCTGCCCCCCGCCGCTACGACCGACTGCTGCTCGCAGATAGCGCCCTCCTCAGCCGACAGCGCAGATAAACAGAGAAAAGATAGCGGCAGGTTGGCCTGTAAGCGCATCAGTGCCGGGAAAGCCGATTCAAACGGCCGCCTTCCCCAGGCGAACGCCGCCAGCTCACGCCAGTCTTCATCATTCAGTGCCGTATCGCTGTCTTCTTCAGCGACAGGTAAATCCGGATCTGACAACCCGCGCTGCCGCATATATCCCCCGTCACGGGATAATCGCCGCTCAGCGGCGGCGGCTAATTGTTCTGCTGCCACCGTCCGCGGAAGGATAGCCATGGCCGCATAACAGCCACTACTGGCTTCACGCTGGGTCCCCAGTCTGACCAGACGAAACCCGCATGACCGCCAGAAATGCCATAGCTCAGGGGTATAACCGAAACTGACCGACAGATAATCATAGCCTTCTGCCGCGGTAATCGCTGCCATCACCAGTGCCCGGCCTCTCCCCTGACGCCGCACCTGCGGGTGAACGGCAATACGACTGATGCGCAGAGAATGCATGCAGGCCGCCTGAGGGAAACCGGCATGGGCGGCCAGAGACTGTGCCACCAGATTCCCTTTCGGACGGCGAAATCCGGCCCACACCGCCTCACTGAGCGGCAATGAGAGCCCGCCTTCCTCCAGTAACCACAAGGCCCCCCGCAACCCGGTGTTCGCTTCATCGACCAGCAAAGTCATGCCGGGAGCATCCATCATTCGCCGTAAATCCAGCGGTGAGGTCCGGTAATGGGCTGCCGTCAGCAGGCGGTACACGTCCTGTGCTTTCGCGGGTTCCTCTGACCAGACCGCTGGCGGCAGACGCCGGATGCCGGTGCCCCGGCCGGCCGGGGGGGCGGTGC
Organism: Tatumella terrea; assembly: GCF_039523755.1. NCBI lineage: Bacteria > Pseudomonadati > Pseudomonadota > Gammaproteobacteria > Enterobacterales > Erwiniaceae > Tatumella > Tatumella terrea. Next base: position 138,963 of record NZ_BAAAFX010000014.1, read on the forward strand.
TATCGTCAAACAGAAACAGCGCATCAATAAAACGTTCCAGAGGATCCCCGGCCGCCCAGCGCAGCGGTTCAGAAAGAGTGTACTGAGCTACCTCCGGTAATCCGGCGCAAAACTTCAGCAGAAAACCGCGGCCTGTGCCTTCATAGCCCTGCACCGTGGTACAGAGCAGCACACGCCTGAAGCGGCTGACCATCTGTTGCAACACGGGGGCGGGGATGGCCGCGGCTTCATCGACAATCAGCCAGCCCTCTCCCGTCTTCCCCGCAGCAATCAGCGCATCCGGGGCCATAAACTGAAAATGTTGCCCGGCAAAGTGCTGTAAGACTTCGGTAGAAACTTTGGCGGGTGCAGAGATCAGTGCCCCCGGGTTATCCCGGGCCAGCATGCCGGCCAGCGCAGATTTCCCGCGTCCCCGGGGGGCAGTGACGACCGCCACGCCCTGCTGCATGGCCTGTAGCCGGTGAAGTAACACTGCCTGCTGCGCGGGGGCGCGGCATTGCCATGTCTGATGACCGGTGATCGGCGCTACTCTGGCGGGCTGATACTGTTCCAGGTAACTGACGTCCGGGGACGAGGCGAGCACCGATTGCAGATGCCGCATAAACCCGGGGACGGCAATCGCCTCCGCGGTATCGGCCCAGCGCAGGCTGTCCTGATCCTGCCAGTGCTCCCACCTCTCACGGGCCGGCAGCAGCAGGAGCATCCAGCTACCGGCCAGTAAGGTTCCGGCCACGGTCGCCAGCGCTTCCGCATGAAAACCGGATCGGGCATCAAAAATGGCATGAAGAAACTCGCGGCCCAGACATTGCCTGACCGCTGAGGGGGGTATACAGGGGGAAAGCGTCTGTGTATCGGTACTGACGGTCAGCCAGTCCCCCGCCAGATTCTGCCGGAGTCTCTGCGCTGACTGACTGACCCAGCCGTCCTCCCCACTGATAATACAAAGGCGGCGAACCCCGGTTCGCCGCATCTGTTCACATTCAAAAAGCAGTGCTGTCATTGAGCCGCAAAGGTGTTGCACTGAGCCGGGTCTCCGCTGTCAAAACCACGTTTGAACCAGCTGTAGCGCTGTTGTGATGTTCCGTGGGTGAAGCTGTCCGGCACGACACGTCCCTGGCTCTGCTGTTGAAGCTTATCATCACCAATCGCCTCTGCGGCATTCAGCGCCTCCTGCAGATCACCGGTGTCCAGTACATTCTGTTGCTGCATGTAATGCCCCCACACCCCGGCAAAGCAATCGGCCTGTAATTCCAGCTTCACAGATAAGCGGTTTGCTTCCGCCTTGCTGCCTTGCTGCTGCTGTTGTCTGACCTTTTCTTCAATCCCTAACAATTTCTGAACGTGGTGACCGACTTCATGGGCGATCACATAGCCGTCAGCAAAGTCCCCCCCGGCCCCCAGCTTATTTTTCAGCTCATCATAAAAGGAGAGATCGATATAAACGGTCTGATCCGCCGGGCAATAAAAAGGCCCCATCACTGACTGTCCGGTACCGCAGCCGGTGGTGGTATGTCCCCGGTACATCACCAGCTTAGGATCCACATAATGGCGGCCCATTTTCTGGAACATCTGCCCCCAGACATCTTCTGTGGAGGCGAGGATCACCGAGGTAAACTTCGCCGCCTGGTCATCCGCCGCCGTATGAGGCTGTGGTTTCCCGGTGGTCTGTGAAGAGGTGGACACCTGGCTCTGAGAGTTTCCGCCGCCGAGCAACGGCGTCAGGTCATAGCCATAATAGCCGGCCACCACCACCACAATCAGTATCACAATACCGCTTTTCCCCCGCGGAATACGAATGCCTCCGCCCCCTGTCCCGCTGCTGTCAGCAGAGGACTGATCACGTCTGTCCTCTACGTTGTCACTTTCCCGACGCCCTTGCCAACGCATCTGTTACCTCTGTTATTTTTTATTACAATAGACTGATTTTAGTGGCTGAACGGAAAGATAACCAGTACCGGAAGATAACGCAAAGACAGGCGGGAGATAAACGGCCGGCAGGATATGCCAAAAACAAAAACGCCGGTGGCACCAGACAGTGCCCTACCGGCGTTTCAGTACGAGGTTCTGCGGAAATTAATCGAGCGGTACACCCAGGCGGTGAGCCACTTCTTCATAAGCTTCCACAACACCGCCCAGGCTCTGACGGAAACGGTCTTTATCCATTTTAGCCATGGTCGATTTATCCCACAGGCGTGCGCCGTCCGGAGAAAATTCATCCCCCAGCACGACTTCACCGCGGAACAGACCAAATTCCAGTTTGAAGTCCACCAGTATCAGCCCGGCGTCATCAAACAACTGGCTCAGTACCGTGTTTGCCTGCAGCGTCAGTTCACGCATCCGCGCCAGATGCTGCTGGCTGACCCAGCCAAAGGTTTCGCAATAAGATTCATTGATCATCGGGTCATGATGAGCATCGTCTTTCAGGAAAAGATCAAACAGCGGCGGATTCAGGGGGATACCCTCTTCCACACCCAGTCTTTTCACCAGAGAACCGGCAGCACGGTTACGTACCACACACTCTACCGGCACCATATCGAGTTTTTTCACCAGGGCTTCGGTGTCAGAAAGCAATCTTTCCATCTGAGTCGGAATGCCGGCCTGTTGCAGCTTTTGCATAATAAAATAGTTAAACTTGTTGTTAACCATTCCTTTGCGGTCAAACTGCTCGATTCTTGCCCCGTCTCCTGCTGATGTATCATTGCGGAATTCCAGTATCAGTAAGTCAGGATTCTCAGTACTGAACACTGTTTTAGCTTTGCCGCGATACAACTCAGCTTGCTTTTGCATCTTATTAACTCCAAACATGAAAGAACTTACGCACGGTTGCTGATTTTATCGGAATCTTCACGCCACGCAATCGTTTACCTTGCGGAATACTACTATGCCAAAACAAAAATAAAAAGGCCGGAGAAGCTCCGGCCTTCCGGACTTATTTGTTTAACGCGGCCTGTAACACCGGAACCAGCGCATCATTCTGCGACTGGGTCAGCACATGCCCTTTCGGGTCGATGAACTGCAGGCTACTCCGGTTATCCAAATCGCCTAACTGCAATTTGTAATCCCCGTTCACCAGGCCCGGGTCTTTCGCCCCCAGAGCATCCCAGGTACTGCTACCCGGTGCGCTGTAACTCACTTTCAGGCTACCTTCAGAACGGTCTTTATCGGACACTTTCATACCCACACGTAACAATGCTGCAGGTAAGCGTTCCCAGGCCGTATTGAACGGCGCACGAATAATCAGATCCGGCAACCCGGTATCATCCGCACCGCTTTGCACATCAATGCTGCCGGTCACATTACCGGCGGCATTGGCACGCGCCGTCGCGACAGCATTCAGTCCGGTCGTCAGTGTATTCAGCAGTTGGGTGTTATAACGCTGAATTTCTTCGGCACTAGTGACAGTCCCGCCCTTTTGCTGCAGATCCAGCGAACGAACGGTGATCACCGTCTGGTAGCTTTGCTTCTGTACCGCTATCTGGTAGCGGCCACGGTACTGATGGTCTTCATCCGGACGATTCCAGTTGATCCATTCCGTGGTTAATTGCTGAGTCGCGTCATCACGTTGTGCAATGCCGTATTTCTGTGCCTGCAGAATACCCACGACCTGGTCCCAGATATCCGATTGCGGATTTTCAATGATAAGCAATGCGCTGTTACCGGAAAGCTGTGTCCGGCTGCCATTCAGCAGTGCCAGCGGTTGGGCTGGCGGACGAATATCCAGCTGCTTGCCGGTAGCCCCTTTCATGGTGCCCGCCGGTACCTGATACTGGCTATTCTGCAGCGGTAAAATCATACCTGAAGGGGTATTGAGATCCTGCAGTCCTGCCGCTTTCAGGTAATCCTGGTTGCCATTGATTTCCCGTTTGTAATGCTGATCATGAGAACAGGCGGTCAGTAATAACACCACTGACAAACCGGCAACTTTGGCGACTGCCGAACTCTTAACTGAATAAGCCATCGAAACTCCCTAAATTATCGCAGACCGGCTTCACGCATTGCCCCGGCGATGACAGGTTCTGCTTTTGCAGTTAACGGCGTCATCGGCAAGCGTAAAGTGTCTTTCGCGATCAATCCCAGCTGCCTGGCTGCCCACTTAACGGGGATAGGATTGGGTTCACAAAATAACGTGTGATGTAAAGCCATCAGACGTTGATTCAGGTGCCGGGCTTCAGCAAAATTTCCTTGCTGAGCAAGCGTACATACTTCTGCCATTTCACGGGCAGCAATATTCGCTGTGACAGAAATGACACCCGAGCCACCCAGTTGCATAAAGTCTAATGCACTGGCGTCATCGCCGCTCAGCAGAATAAACTTCTCATCAACCAGCTCTTGGATCTGACTCACACGTGATAAGTTCCCTGTCGCCTCTTTAATTCCGATAATATTTTTAATTTCGGCTAAGCGGGCAACGGTATCGGGTAACATGTCGCACCCGGTACGGGACGGCACATTATACAGCATTTGTGGTAAATCGGTGCTTTCGGCGATCGCTTTGAAATGCTGGTACATCCCTTCCTGCGTCGGACGGTTGTAATAAGGGACGACGGTCAGGCACCCCACCACTCCGCTGTTTTCAAAATGACGGGTCAGTGCAATACCTTCGGCAGTCGCGTTGGTGCCGGTGCCGGCAATGACAGGAATACGTCCGTCTGCCAGTTCGACCGTGGCTTTTACGACGTCCACATGCTCTTCATGGCTGAGTGTCGCCGACTCTCCCGTCGTACCGACGGACACGATGGCAGACGTTCCGCTATCAACATGATAATCAATGAGTTTTTTCAGACTTTCCCGACAAAGATGGCCGTTATCGTCCATCGGCGTGATTAGCGCAACAATACTTCCGGTAAACATTAGCGATCCCCTCAACCAACAATTAGTTCATGGTACGGTTTACCTCAGGTGAAAAGCAAGCAAGCCAGACGCTTCATGTGCTTGTCAGCAGTTTTTTTTATGTTTACCTTAGGGTTATTAGTAAAAGAACAGGAAAGCCTACTTTGTCGCCATCACAACAACACCATTTGGTCATTACCGCGTTGGGTGCTGACCGGCCGGGGATAGTGAACACCATCACCCGCCATGTCAGCCGCTGCGGTTGCAATATCGATGACAGCCGACTGGCTCTGTTAGGGGACGAGTTCACCTTTATTATGCTGTTGTCCGGGTGCTGGGACGCTATCGGCCGGATCGAGTCCACGCTGCCGATGAAAGGGGCAGAACTCGAACTGCTGATCGTGATGAAAAGGACAGAAGTTGAGGCTCATCCGCCAAGGCCGGAAACCGTTCGGATTGAAGTCGAAGTGGCCGACTCGCCCAGTATCATCGAACGCTTTACCGACCTGATGGATAAACACCGGATGAATATTGCCGAACTGGTCTCGCGTACTCACCCGGTCAGCGCAGGGCAGTCCCCGACCCTGTATATTCAGATGACCGCACACAGCACCGGTCAGAATGAACGTCATATTTTTGAACAGGCGTTTCATCAGCTCTGTACAGAACTGCACGCGCAGGGCAGTATACGGCTGTTTAGCATACTCGACAGTGACGCGTCAGAAACATTTCCCGGCCGGTGAAGGCACCTGCCCGGAAGTTACCCTTCTCAGGGAAAAATTGCGCATTTTACGCACTTGTGCCACAGCCAGTTTTTTCCGAAGGTAAGGTTAGCAGATATCTTAATACCCACGGGCGGATAGAGCCCAGAGATAAGTTCGGAGAGTTGTGATGAATCCACTGAAAGCCGGTGATAAAGCACCTTTGTTCAGCTTGCCTGATCAGGATGGGGAACAGGTTAATTTGACCGACTTCCAGGGTGAGCGGGTACTTATATACTTTTACCCTAAAGCGATGACCCCGGGATGTACGGTACAGGCCTGTGGCTTACGGGATAATATGGCAGCCCTGAATAGCGCCGGAGTACAGGTGCTGGGGATCAGCACCGATAAACCGGAGAAGCTGTCCCGTTTTGCAGAGAAAGAGTTACTGAACTTCACCCTGTTGTCCGACGAAGACCACCAGGTCTGTGAGCAGTTCGGAATTTGGGGTGAGAAGAAATTTATGGGTAAAACCTATGACGGTATTCATCGGACCAGTTTTCTGATTGCGGCTGACGGTACGGTGGAAAAAGTCTTTGATGATTTTAAAACCTCCAATCATCACGACATTATCCTGAGTTACCTGCAGTCCTGATCCCCCGGTGTGATACCGCTGTCGGGGTTATCCGCCGGTATCACACCCTCTCAGGACGGCGCTCACGCCTCTGCCGTCACTCTGTTATACTTCAGCGTATAACGACCCCCTCTGACACCGTTCGCCATCCACGCAGATTCAGATATGAGCCGTTGCGAAACCGGCGAACCTGCCTCAGTATCAGGGTCATTGTTCCACTGCTGACGAACAGGGACGGAGAATGACGTTCTCGTTAAAAAACACGCTGGCAACGCTGATATTACTGACGTCTGCCGGAGGGGGGATCACGGCTGTCTCTGCCGCCGATGTGGCGGATACCCTGCCGGATATCGGGACTACCGCCGGCTCCACACTGTCGATTAGTGAAGAGCTGCAGATGGGTGACTTTTACGTGCGTGAATTACGCCAAAGTGCACCGCTGATCAATGACCCGCTGCTGGACAGTTACATCAACACCCTGGGCCAGCGCCTGGTGGCCCATGCTTATTCGGTCAAAACCCCCTTTCACTTTTACCTGATTCAGAATGATGAGCTGAATGCGTTTGCCTTCTTCGGCGGTAATGTGGTGCTGCATTCTGCCCTGTTTCGCTATACCGATAACGAAAGCGAACTGGCCTCGGTTATGGCCCATGAGATTTCGCACGTAACCCAGCGTCACCTCGCCCGGGCAATGGAAGAACAGAAACGTAGTGCGCCTCTCACCTGGGTCGGCGCCCTGGGCTCCATTCTGCTGGCCATGGCCAATCCGCAGGTCGGGATGGCGGCACTGACCGGTACCCTGGCCGGTACACAGCAGGGGATCATCAGCTTTACTCAGCAAAACGAAAAAGAAGCCGATCGTATCGGTATTCAGGTACTGGATCGTGCCGGCTTTGACCCGCAGGCGATGCCGGATTTTATGCAAAAACTGGCCGATTTATCCCGGTATGATTCAAAACCCCCGGAGATCCTGCTGACTCACCCGCTGCCGGACAGCCGGCTGGCCGATGCACGGAATCGTGCCAATCAGATGCCCGCCGTCGTGGTGCATTCGTCTCAGGATTTCTTCTTCGCCAGGGTGCGAATTATGGGAATGTATGGCACGACGGAGGGGCAACCTAACGGGCTGCTGGACGATATTCTCGACCAGTATGCGAAAGGTAATCAGCGTCAGCAACTGGCCGCCCGGTACGGTAAAGCGGTATTATTCCTGCAGGCCAAGAAATTCCGTGATGCCGAAAATATCATTCAACCGCTGTTACAACAGCATCCGGATAATCTGTGGTTTCTGGATATCATGAGCGACATCGACATCGGTCTGAAACAGCCAGCGGCGGCGGTGAAGTTACTGACGTCGGTGAGCAGCCCGTTGCAGAAAAACCCAGTGATTCAGCTGAATCTGGCGAATGCCCGTCTGGAAGCCGGCCAGCCCGGCGAGGCCCGCACCCTGCTGAATCGCTATACCTGGAGTTATCCGGATGACCCTAACGGCTGGGATCTCCTCACGCAGGCAAATGCTGCATTGGGCGACAGTGACGAGGTGTTATTTGCTCAGGCTCAGGGGCTGGCACTGAACGGACAACTGGAACAGGCGATCCGTGCTCTGACCAGTGCCAGTGCACAGGTCCCCGTTGGCAGCCTGAAACAGGCGCGTTATGATGCCCGTATCGATCAGTTGCGTCAGTTACAGCAACGTTTCCGCCAGTATCAGAAAGGTTAATGTCCTATGACTATCCAGATTTATCACAATCCCCGCTGTTCCAAAAGCAGAGAAACCCTCAGCCTGCTGAGGCAACACGGGATCGATCCGGAAATTATTCTTTACCTTGAATCCCCGCCATCCCCGGCGACGCTGAAACAGCTGCTGGTGGCCGCGGGATTCAGTGATCCTCGCCAGCTGATGCGGCGTAATGAGGAAATCTATAAAACACTGGAGCTGGCCGATAACACATTGACGGAGGATGAATTACTGGCGGCGATGGCCAGCCATCCGAAACTGATAGAACGGCCGTTAGTGGTAAACGGTGACCGGGCCCGGCTGGGCCGGCCTCCTGAGCAGGTTATTGAAATCCTCGATTGCTAAAGACTGAGGGTTTCTTTCACGAAAGGGATCGTCAGTTTACGCTGGGCGGTGATCGAGGCATGATCCAGCCTGTCCAGCGTTTCAAACAAGGTACGCATCTCTCTGTCGAGCCGCTTAAGCAGAAAACGACCGACATCTTCCGGCAACTCGAACCCTCTCAACCCTGCCCGTAACTGCATGGCCTGTAATTTTTCATCGTCGGACAGAGGCTGCAAACGGTAGATCTGCCCCCAGTCAAGACGGGATGCCAGGTCAGCGAGTTTCAGGTTCAGCTGTCTTGGCGGTCGATCGCCGGTGATCAGTAAGCGGGTTTTACCGGTTTCCAGGATCCGGTTATAGAGATCGAAGATAGCCATCTCCCAGTCTTCATCCCCGGCAATACATTCGATATTATCGATGCACACCAGCGCCAGATGTTCCATCCCTTCCAGAACTTCCGGAACAAACCAGGTCCGTTTATCAAGCGGCACATAGCCTACCGCTTCATCCCGTGAGGATATCTCGGCACAGGCGGCATGCAGTAAATGGCTCCTTCCCCCGCCCTCACGTGACCAGAAATAGAGATAGCCGCCATGTTGCTGTGTTAACGCTCCTTTGAGCGCAGCGAGTAGCGACGAATTGGCCCCGGGCCAGAAACTGGCAAAGGTTTCATCGTCAGGCAGGTAAAGTGGCAATGACAATTGCGCCGGCGTGTTCAGGTGCACCTCAGCATAAATGGCAAAAAACGCGCTCAGTCTATCACAACTTTCCCGCGGAGATGAATCGGACAACCCGCCAGGCTGTCCGATGAGGGATCCGCGGATCATCCCCTGCCGGCAGCGTCATCCTTTTCCGGGCGCAGCACACCGATCAGATGGAAAATCACACTCAGGATCACCCCGACAATCGTTGCCAGCGCCATCCCTTTCAGTTCAACGGCACCCACCTGAATTTTCGCACCGCTGACCCCGATGATCAGGATGATAGCGGTCAGCATCAGATTTTTTGCGTTGCTGTAATCCACTTTAGCATCGATCAGTACACGGATACCGGAGGCCGCAATAACGCCGTACAGTAGCAGCGACACACCGCCCATCACCGGGACCGGAATCGCCTGAATCAATGCCGCGAGTTTACCGACACAGGACAGGCAGATAGCAATAATCGCAGCCCCGCCAATCACCCAGGTACTGTAGACCCGGGTAATCGCCATCACACCGATATTCTCGCCGTAAGTGGTATTGGGTGTGGAACCGAAAAAGCCGGAGATGATCGTTGACAGGCCGTTGGCGAACATGGAACGGTGCAGGCCCGGATCCTTTATCAGATCACGTTTTACAATATTTGCCGTCACCACCAGATGACCGACATGTTCGGCAATCACCACCAGTGCCGCCGGCAGAACCGTCAGCATTGCCGCCCATTCGAAGCGCGGCCTGTAGAATGTCGGTAATGCCAGCCAGGGGGCTTGTTCGACCACCGACCAGTTGACCATCCCCAGGCAGGAAGCCAGCACATAACCGGCGACGACGCCAATCAGGATCGGGATTATCGCCAGGAAGCCCCGGAACAGAATGGATCCGAACACCGTGACACCGAGGGTGACCAGTGAGACCAGTACCGTTTTATTATCCATCAGCGCACCGTTCGCCGGTAATAACCCGGCCATCCCGGCCGCAACACTGGCCAGCTCTAAACCGATGATGGCGATAATGGCCCCCATGGCTGCCGGAGGAAACATCACATTCAGCCAGCCGGTGCCGGCTTTTTTGACAATGAATGCCACCAGACAAAACAGGACCCCGCACAGAATAAAGCCGCCCAACGCCAGGTCATATCCCTGAGGTAACAACAGTAATACGGGGGAAATAAACGCAAAACTGGACCCGAGATACGCCGGAATTTTGCCTTTACAGATAAACAGATACAGTAAAGTGCCCAGGCCATTGAAAAGCAGAATGGTCGCCGGATTAACGTGAAACAGTATCGGTACCAGAACCGTCGCCCCGAACATTGCAAACAGATGCTGCAGGCTTAACGGGATAGTTTGCAGCAAAGGTGGTCTTTCATTCACTTCTATCGTACGCCGTGTCATTCCTTCATCCCCTTCATTTTTATTTTTACCGGACATAAAAAAACCGACATCACGTCGGTCAGAACAAACAGAATAGTGCCGGTCTCTTCCGGCGAAAAAAAAGTGCGGTCACTGCGGGCCAGAAAAGCCGCGGTCATCAGGCCCTGCCTGCATCCGCGGCTTCCGGCGGAGGAAAACAGTCTCCTGCCCCTGCCCCTGCCCCGCATTCCGGGCTTACTTAGTCCCGAAAATTTTATCGCCCGCATCACCGAGCCCCGGAATAATGTATCCGTGCTCATTCAATCCCTGATCGACCGACGCGGTATACAGCTCGACATCCGGATGCGCTTTTTCCAGTGCTGCTATCCCTTCCGGGGCCGCGACCAGCACCAGAACTTTGATGGATTCACAGCCAGACTGTTTCAGCAGGTCAATGGTGGCAATCATCGATCCCCCGGTTGCCAGCATCGGATCGACCACCAGCGCCATACGTTCTTCTATATTGGAGACCAGCTTCTGGAAGTAAGGCACCGGCTCCAGGGTTTTTTCATCGCGATAAACCCCGACCACACTGATCCTGGCGCTCGGAACATGTTCCAGCACACCGTCCATCATGCCCAGCCCTGCCCGCAGGATCGGAACCACGGTAATTTTTTTACCCTTGATCTGATCAATTTCTACCGGACCATTCCAGCCTTCAATCGTCACGGTTTCTGTTTCCAGATCAGCCGTCGCTTCATACGTCAGCAAGCTTGCGACTTCAGAGGCTAATTCACGAAAGCGCTTAGTACTGACATCGTGTTCACGCATCAGGCCTAGTTTATGTCTGACCAGGGGGTGTCTGACTTCCACGATCTTCATTATTCTTCTCCCGGAAAGTGTTGAGCTAAAAAAAATCGTCGGATTATAGCGCTTTTTACGGATGGCCGATACTGACTTAACGCAAATCTGAGGCGCAGACTTTCCGGAAAAACAGAATCAGACACCGGGGGTATGCTCAGTGAAGAGAGGTGAACAACAGACTCGCAAACGTTTGCCTGCACTGCTAGAATACCCACGCTCTATTTAAACCACCAACCGCAATTCGCGTGGGGAATCTGCAGTGACCGACAAAACCACTCTCAGTTATAAAGATGCCGGTGTTGATATTGATGCCGGTAATGCTCTGGTTGACCGTATTAAAGGGGTTGTGAAAAAAACCCGCCGCCCGGAAGTGATGGGAGGCCTCGGAGGCTTTGGTGCACTTTGTGCCTTACCACAAAAATACCGCGAACCGGTGCTGGTTTCAGGTACCGACGGTGTGGGAACAAAATTGCGCCTGGCGATGGACCTGAAACGCCATGATCACATTGGTGTTGACCTGGTGGCCATGTGTGTCAACGATCTGGTGGTACAGGGTGCTGAGCCCTTATTTTTCCTGGATTACTACGCGACCGGCAAACTGGATGTCGATACCGCTGCCGCCGTGATCACCGGGATCGCCGAAGGTTGTTCGCAGTCCGGATGTGCACTCGTCGGCGGTGAAACGGCTGAAATGCCAGGCATGTACCACGGTGAAGACTACGATGTCGCGGGTTTCTGTGTCGGGGTGGTGGAAAAATCAGAAATCATTGATGGCAGTAAAGTCAGTGAAGGGGATGTGTTACTGGCCCTGGGCTCAAGCGGCCCGCACTCAAACGGATATTCTCTGGTCCGTAAAATTCTGGAAGTGAGCCAGACCGACCCGACCGTGAAACAACTGGAAGGCAAATCTCTGGCCGATCACCTGCTGGAACCGACCCGTATTTACGTCAAAAATATCCTTAGCCTGATTGAGCAGGTGGATGTGCATGCGATAGCCCACCTGACCGGTGGCGGCTTCTGGGAAAATATCCCGCGTGTCCTGCCGGAAAACACCTGTGCGGTCATCGATGAGTCCAGCTGGCAGTGGCCGGCCGTATTTAACTGGTTACAGCAGGCAGGGAATGTCAGCCGCCATGAAATGTATCGCACCTTTAACTGTGGTGTCGGTATGGTCATTGCGCTGAGCCCGGAGAACGCCGATAAGGCGCTGCAATTATTGCAGGATGCCGGAGAAAAAGCGTGGAAGATCGGGGTAATTTCAGCCGCGGAACCTTCTGCAGAGCAGGTCATTATCAAGTGATGAAAAAGCTGGTTATCCTGATTTCAGGCACCGGCAGTAACCTGCAGGCGATTCTGCATGCCTGCAGGTCAGGTCAACTGGCGGCTGAAATTACCGCAGTCGTCAGTAACAAAGCCAGCGCAGGGGGCCTTGACTATGCCCGTGAGGCCGGTATCCCTGCCCTGTCACTCGACCCGGCCGCGTTTTCTGATCGTCAGCAATTTGACCGTCAGCTGATGGCGGCAATTGACAACTTTCATCCGGATCTGGTCGTCCTGGCCGGATATATGCGTATTTTAAGTCCGGAATTCGTTGCCCGTTATACCGGACGGATGCTTAATATCCATCCTTCTCTCCTGCCGGCGTATCCCGGGTTACATACTCATCGCCAGGTGCTGGAAAACGGGGACCGTGAACATGGGTCTTCCGTGCATTTCGTCACCGAGGAACTGGATGGCGGACCGGTTATCCTGCAATCGAGGATCCCGGTTTTCCCTGGTGAAACAGAGCAACAGTTACAGGCCAGAGTCAAAGCCGAAGAACACTCGCTTTATCCGCAGGCTATCCGCTGGTTCCTTGAGGGGCGGCTGGCGCTGCGTAATCATCAGGCCTGGCTGGATAATATCCCTCTCCCGCCCGGCGGCTACTCTCCGGAACACGCTGTTCGTTAATCTCTCTGCGCTGCCTTCCGGCAGCGTTATTCTTTTCATCTGCCGGCAAACCGCTGACCGCCCCGAAGGAAACTGACCAGTATTGGACATTTCTGCCATATTCTCGCCATAATGTTACGAGACACTGGGACCGGAGTTCTGTCAGAGTGATACGGAGTGGTAATGGGTCAGGAAAAACTGTACATAGAGAAAGAACTAAGCTGGTTATCTTTTAACGAGAGGGTGCTGCAGGAAGCGGCGGATAAACTGAATCCGTTAATTGAACGTATGCGCTTTCTGGGGATTTATTCCAGCAATCTGGATGAATTTTATAAAGTCCGCTTTGCTGATCTGAAACGCCGTATTCTGATTGGTGAGGAACAAGGTTCCGTCACCGTGCCGCGTCATTTGCTGAAAAAAATACAGCAACGGGTTGTCAAAGCCGATCAGGAATTTGACCATCTGTATAATGAATTACTGCTGGAAATGGCCCGCAACCAGATTTTCCTGATCAATGAACGGCAGCTTTCACCGAATCAGCAAATCTGGCTACGGAATTATTTCCGCCAGCATCTGCGCCCGCATGTCACCCCTATCCTGATCAACAGCGATACCGATCTCACTCAGTTTCTGAAAGATGACTATACCTATCTGGCGGTGGAACTGATCCGTGGCAGCCGTAAACGCTATGCACTGCTGGAGATCCCGTCAGATAAAGTGCCGCGCTTCATCAATCTGCCGGCCGAACCGCCGCGCAGACGAAAACCCATGATCCTGCTGGATAATATTCTTCGTTACTGCCTGAACGAAATCTTTAAAGGCTTCTTTGACTACGACGAACTGAATGCCTATTCCATGAAGATGACGCGTGATGCGGAGTATGATCTGGTGACCGAAATGGAATCCAGCCTGCTTGAGCTGATGTCATCCAGCCTGAAACAGCGTCTGACGGCCGAGCCGGTACGTTTTGTCTATCAGCGTGATATGCCGGCTGAAATGGTGGAGCTGCTGTGTGAAAAACTCTCTGTCTCGAACCAGGACTCTATTCTGGCGGGCGGTCGTTATCACAATTTCAAAGATTTTATCCAGTTCCCGAATGTCGGCCAGCGCAATCTGGAAAACAAGCCATTGCCGCCGATTCGTCATCAGGGGTTTAACGGGTTCCGTAATGGTTTTGATGCGGTGCGCGCACGGGACATTCTGTTGTATTACCCCTATCACACGTTTGAGCACGTGCTGGAGTTCCTGCGTCAGGCCTCTTTTGACCCGGCCGTACTCTCAATCAAAATTAATATTTATCGTGTCGCCAAAAATTCACGGATCATGGAGGCCATGATCCATGCGGCGCACAACGGTAAAAAAGTGACGGTTGTGGTCGAACTACAGGCGCGTTTTGATGAAGCCGCCAATATTCATTGGGCAAAACGCCTGACAGAGGCCGGGGTGCATGTCATTTTTTCTGCGCCGGGCTTAAAAATTCACGCCAAACTGTTCCTGATTTCCCGCCGTGAGGGCGAAGAAGTTGTCCGTTATGCGCATATCGGTACCGGTAACTTTAACGAAAAGACAGCACGCCTATATACGGATTACTCGCTGTTAACCTCAGATGCCCGGATCACGAATGAAGTCAGGCGGGTATTCAACTTTATAGAAAACCCTTACCGCCCGGTCTCTTTCGATTACCTGATGGTATCGCCGCAAAACTCACGGCGTATGCTGTATAAACTGGTCGACCAGGAAATCGCCAACGCACAGGCAGGTAAGCCGGCAGGCATCACCCTGAAGATCAATAACCTGGTGGACAAAGGTCTGGTAGACCGCCTGTACGCCGCCTCCGGGGCCGGGGTTAAAGTGAATTTGCTGGTGCGCGGAATGTGTTCGCTGATCCCGGATTTACCCGGTATCAGTACCAATATCCGGGTGATCAGTATCGTGGATCGCTATCTTGAGCATGATCGGGTGTATATTTTTGAGAACGACGGCGATAAAAAAGTCTATCTCTCGTCGGCTGACTGGATGACGCGTAATATCGATTACCGTATCGAGGTGGCCGTTATTATTCTTGACCCGCAAATTAAACAACGCATTCTTGATATTATCGGTATTCTGTTCAGTGATACCGTGAAGGCAAGGATCATCGATAAAGAGCTGAGTAATCAATATGTGCCCAGAGGTAACCGCCGTAAAGTCCGCGGACAACTGGCCATTTACGACTACATCAAAAATCTGGAACAACCTGAATAATATTTATGCCAAAAACAGATAAAAAAATCGCAAAGCCTCAGGAATTCGCGGCGATTGACCTCGGCTCTAACAGCTTTCATATGGTGATCGCCCGGGTGGTCGATGGTGCCTTACAGGTGCTCAGTCGTCTGAAACAACGGGTCCATCTGGCCGATGCTATCGATAGCGATAATCGCCTGAGTGAAGAAGGAATTGACCGCGGCCTGTCCTGCCTGGCTTTATTTGCCGAGCGGCTGCAGGGGTTCGACCCTGCCAATGTTTCCATTGTCGGGACACATACCCTGCGGGTGGTCACCAATGCGGAAGAGTTTTTACGGCGCGCCGCAGAAGTGATCCCCTACCCGATTGAAATCATTGCCGGTAACGAAGAAGCCCGGTTGATTTTCATGGGGGTTGAACACACCCAACCGGAAAAAGGCCGCAAACTGGTGATCGATATCGGTGGCGGTTCTACGGAGCTGGTCATCGGCGAGGACTTCGAACCGCAACTGGTGGAAAGCCGTCGTATGGGGTGCGTCAGTTTCTCTAATATCTACTTCCCGGGAGGCGTCATCTCTGCCGATAATTTCCGGCGGGCCCGTCTGGCTGCGGTACAGAAGCTGGAAACCCTGTCATGGCAATTCCGGCTGCATGGCTGGAAATATGCCCTGGGGGCGTCCGGTACCATCAAAGCGGCTTGTGAAGTGCTCACCGCGCTGGGAGAAAAAGAGAAAACGCTCACTCCGGAAGGGCTGGACCGTCTTTACGATGAAGTGATCCGGTTTAAGTCTTTTGATGCCCTGAGTCTGCCCGGACTTTCTGAAGAGCGAAAAGCCGTCTTTGTTCCCGGGCTTGCCATTCTGCGTGGGGTCTTTGATTCTCTCGGCATTCGGGAACTGTTGTTTTCTGACGGTGCGCTGCGTGAAGGTGTGCTCTATGAAATGGAAGGCCGGTTCCGCCATCAGGATATCCGTACCCGAACGGCACAGAGCCTGGCGAATCATTACGCCATTGATAATGAACAAGCCGCCCGTGTGCTGGCCACCGTACAACATTTACATCTTCAGTGGGCGGAGCAAAACCCTAAGCTTGCTAACCCGCAGCTGACCGCGTTACTGCAGTGGGCCGCTATGCTGCATGAAGTCGGGTTATCCATTAACCACAGCGGTATGCAGCGCCATTCATCTTATATTCTGCAAAACTCCAATATGCCGGGCTTCAGCCAGTCCCAGCAGTTATTACTGGCAACGCTGGTCCGTTATCACCGCAAAGGGATTAAGCCGGATGAGTTTCCCCGCTTTCTCTCCTTCAAGAAAAAGCAGTATTTACCGCTTATTTTCATCCTGCGGCTGGCGGCCCTGCTCAGTAACCAGAGACAGGCGACAACCCGTCCTGAATCGCTGGATTTGACAACCGATGATGGTCACTGGACGCTGACCTTTCCGAAAGGCTTTTTCGACCAGAATACCCTGGTTCAGCTGGACCTGGAGCGGGAACAGAGCTACTGGAAAGAGGTTACCGGCTGGCAACTGAAGCTGGCTGAAGAAGAATAAACGAAGGAATCCCCATGGACGAAAAATCTGCCAGTGCCGGTCGTTTCGCTGACGATTATTTTGCAGAGAAGTACCAGCTTACTCTGCCACACTCTGAACTCTGTGCCGCACTCCCGCATCTTTCTGCGGGACGTGCCCTGGATATCGGCTGTGGCCGCGGCCGGAACATGCTTTATCTGAACAGCCACGGGTTTGATGTGACCGGCTGGGACAATAATCCCGCCAGTCTGGCGCATCTGCAGCAGATTATTGACCAGGAACAACTGATCGGGATTGACTGCCACCCGGTGGATTTAAATCAGCATCGCTTTAATGGCAGCTATCAGCTGGTCATGTCGACGGTAGTCATGATGTTTCTGCAACCGCAGACTATCCCCCGCCTGATTGCCGATATGCAGGCAGCCACGGCAAAAGAGGGATTTAATCTGATTGTCTCGGCCATGGATACGGCGGATACGCCCTGCCCGCTGGACTTCCCGTTTACGTTCAAATCCGGTGAACTCAGCCACTACTACCGTAACTGGCATATCCTGAAATACAACGAACATCACGGCGAACTGCATAAACGGGATGCCACAGGTCAGCGAATCCGCATGCGGTTTGCCACCCTGCTGGCACAGAAAACGTCTATCAAGTAACCCCGGCCTGCCACCTGTCCGCCGCAAACGGCTGACAGGTGCGCCGTTGACTTCCCTCGTTCCCCGCTGCGCCAGTCCATTGAATACCCTTTCCCCTCTGCCGCCTGAGCGATTTTCACCGTAAAGGCTACAATTGTTACTTCTGATTTATGAACAAAGGATGTTTTATGTCCGCATTACATGCCCAGACATTGCAGCAAAAACGCCACCTGATCATCAGTACCTTACTGAATGAGCCTTCTCTCATTTCGGCACTGCTGAAAGGTGTTTCTGATAATCCCCGTTTAGCTGCTGATGCTCATCTGAGCGCAAAATGCCAGTTACTGGAGGCCGCATGCCGCGATCTGCATGCGGCGGATATGGCCGATATCCTGGAATCATTACCGGAAGATGCCCGCCAGGCTCTCTGGCAACTGGTGCCGGTGGAACGTCGGGGACAAATTCTGGTTGAGGCGGCAGACAATATCCGTAAAAGCCTGACCGATGGAATGAGCGATAAAGCGCTGTTACGGGCCATTGAACCACTGGATCTTGATGATCAGGCCTGGCTGGCCCGTTTTTTATCCCGGGATCTGACCGGACGCCTGTTAACCACCCTGAAACCGCGTCAGCGTGCCGACCTGTTAAACATCATCAGAAACGATGTCGACGGTGTGGCCCGGGTGATGGACTTTAATTTTATTACCGTCCGCGGGGATATCCGTCTCGGGGTCGTCCAGCGCTTTTTACGGCGCAAAGGAAAAATCCCGGCAGGAACCGATAAGCTATTTGTCACCGATGATAAAAACACCCTGCTGGGTGAACTGATGCTGACCGATATTTTACTCCATAACCCGGAACAGCAGGTCAGTGAAGTTATGAACAGAGACCCGGTCACGTTTCAGCTGGAAGATAAAGGGGAGGATGCCGCCAGTGCGTTTGAGCGTTATAACCTGATATCTGCAGCAGTCACCGGTGCCGGACAGCAGTTAATCGGTCGTATTGCTATCGAAGATATTATCGACCTGGTAAATCAGAAAAACGAAAACAATATTCGTAATATGGGGGGCGTCAGTCAGGAAGAAGATGTGTTTGCGCCGGTCACTAAAGCCGTACGTAACCGTTGTGCCTGGCTGGCACTGAACTTATGTACCGCCTTTGTGGCATCCCGCGTGATTGGTCTGTTTGAAAATACCATCGCTCATCTGGTGGCACTGGCAACGCTGATGCCGATTGTCGCCGGTATCGGAGGAAACACAGGCAACCAGACCATTACCATGATAGTCAGGGCGCTGGCACTGCGTCAGGTCGAGCCGGGGAACTTTTCCTTTCTGTTTTTGCGTGAATTAGGGGTCGCCCTGATCAATGGGATTTTATGGGGCGGGATGATGGGGGGGATCACCTGGCTGATGTACCATGACCTGGCGATGGGCGGCGTTATGATGCTGGCCATGATCCTGAATTTACTGCTGGCAGCCTTTATGGGCGTGATGATCCCGCTGATTATGACCAAACTGAAGCGCGACCCGGCGGTCGGGTCCAGTGTACTGATCACGGCAATGACCGATACCGGCGGCTTTTTTATTTTCCTGGGACTGGCAACACTCTTTCTGCTGCATTAAAAAAAAGCCCCCGCTGTGCGGGGGCTCATAGCTGACGTCAGTTACTTACCGTCAAGAGAATACGCGATGACGTAATCTCCGCGATCAGGTGACTGACGCGCCCCGCTGGCCGTGATAAGAATATATTGTCGGCCGGTTTTCGGAGAAATATAACTCATCGGTCCCCCCTGGCTGCCGACCGGTAAGCGGGCTTTCCATACTTCTTTCCCGGTCGAACTGTCAAATGCTCTCAGGTAGTAATCCTGAGTACCTGCGATAAACACCAGCTCGCCTTGTGTGGCCAGAGTACCACCCAGGGTAGGCATACCGATCGGCATTTTCATCTTCATTTTAATACCGAAAGGACCGGTATCCTGTACCGTCCCTACCGGGACCTGCCAGACGATTTTCCGCGTATTCATATCGATAGCACTCAGCGTACCGAATGGCGGCGCCTGACAAGGAATTCCCAGCGGAGACATAAAGCGGTTCTTATTCACCGAATAAGGGGCCCCTTTCATCGGCACCGCGCCCATCCCGGTATTCACGGCCTCCCCGCCGGTATTCACCCCGGTTTGTGCTTTCGGATCCGCTTTAATCAGCTGTTGCCATAAGCCCAGACGCATATCATTCACGAAGATATAGTGATTGACCGGGTCGGTAGAAATACTGCCCCAGTTCATCCCCCCCAGTGATCCCGGGAAGCTCAGTGAAACATCCGTCCCGGGGGCGGTGTACAGCCCGTTATAGCGCATTGATTTGAAACTGATACGACAGACCAGCTGATCAAACGGCGTGGCCCCCCACATATCTGATTCTTTCAGTGTCTGTGCGCCAATCTGTGGCATTCCGACCGAACGTGGTTGCGTATAGCTGTACTGTTCACCCGGGATCCCACCTCCTTTCACACTGACATTTTCAACTTTAGTCAGCGGCTGACCGGTCAGGCGATCCAGCACATAAATCTGCCCCGCCTTGGTACCGACCACCACGGCCGGTTTTTCGATACCCTCACTGGTTTTAAAATTAATCAGGCCAGGTTGCATGGGAATATCAAAGTCCCACAGATCATTGTGGACGGTCTGATAGACCCATTTTTCTTTACCTGTGGTCGCATCTACCGCCAGAATGGACGCACCGTATTTATGATCCAGTGGAGTACGGTTTGCCCCCCAGATATCCACCGAGGAACTGCCCATCGGCATAAAGACGGTGTTCATCGACGGATCATAGGACATCGGTGCCCAGGAGTTCGGGGTACTGCGCGCGTAATGTTCACCCGCTTTCAGCACCGCATTCGGATGATTATTTCCGGTATCGAATGCCCAGCGTAACTGACCGGTGACCACGTCATAACCGCGGATCACGCCGCCCGGCATATCGGTACTGACGTTATCGGAAACTCGTCCGCCCACCACAACCGTCGTGCCTGCCAGTGTCGGTGCTGAAGTCAGCACATACTGCGGGTCCGGTGCATGGCCCATGCCTTCCAGCAGGTTAACCGTCCCTTTGTTACCGAAGTCCTGACAGAACTGGCCGTTATCGGCATTCAGAGCAATCAGGCGGTCATCGATGGTATTCATCAGAATACGACGCTGACATCCACCGGCATCCACCGCGGCTACCGGTGCCGGCGGAACACTGCCCGGAACGGTTGGCTGAGGAACCGGCTGTGTGGCATCAAAATAGGCCAGACCACGGCAACGCATCCATACGGAAGATTTTGCGTTGATTTCGGCTTTCCAGATCTGCTTGCCGCTATCGGCATCAACGGCAATCACGTTATTGTGCGGAGTACACAGGAAGACTTTATCCCCGACCTGCAGAGGGGTTTGCTGGTCTTCCGCACCGTTGCCATCCGGGCTCAGCGGCGTATCGCCGGTGTGGAAGGTCCAGGCCGGTTTAAGTTCAGAAATGTTATTACGGTTGATTTGATCCAGCGCGACAAAGCGGCTGCCACCCGGCGTATTGCCGTAGTTTTCCCAGTTTTTCTGCATCTCATTTTTAGCCACCGGGATAAGGGGTCTCTCCTGCCCTGAAAATTCCACCGGGTCATGAGGAACAAACATGCCGGCAAAGGCCGCAATAAACGCGGCAATGGCAAGCGCCCCCGGTACATAGGCCCATTTCCAGGCAGAAGAACGGTTTTCATAATGACGTAACGAAGGCAGCAGGAAAAATGCCAGAATCGCCAGGCCACCGGGGAACATCAGACGGGAGATTAATGGCCAGAAATTTAAGCCTGCATCAGCGATAGCCCAGACGAGCGTGCCCAGCATCGTCAGCAGATAAAGTGCTGCACCTGACGAGCGCAGACGAAGAAGGAGTACCCCGCTGATCAGCATAAACACACCGGAAATCAGGAAATACCCGCTTCCCCCCAGGCTAACGAGCCTGACGCCGCCAATAATAAAAAACAGGGCCGTCGCGATCAGCAAAAGGCCGAGAATCAAGCTCCCCAGCCTTAACCAAAGTGGTCTCTCTTTTGATAATAATTTCATCATGTAACCCCTGAAAAGAAATAGCCCCGGGAGTATATATTTAAAAACACAAAACAAACATAAATAAAACAAATGAAAAACAAAACCACAAAACAATTACAAACAGAGAACAGGTCGCTGAAAAATCGTCTCTGCCAGGCTGTCTGACCGACAGACAGCGTCGCGATTTAATCTTCAGAGATACTATTGTGTTATGATCTTGTGATGTATTTTTCAGGAAATTATCATCTTATGAAATCATCACTCCGCGCCCGCCGCCGCAATTTACTGCTGTTATGCGTTCTCCTGATCATCATCGCAGGGTGGTTCTGGCCTAAAAAAGTTTCCCCGGAATCCTACAGTTATTACAGTTCTCTGCTCTGTCTGATCGTCGGCAACCCGCAAAATACCCCGAACGGGAATTTACCCACGGTAATGAAAAAGACGGTGGCACAGTCGGATTCAGATTACGCACTCACTAAAACAAAATATGACGATGCTGCTGCCGATGCCGTCATAAAACACTGGAAAACACTGAGCAGCGAACAGCAGCAACAGGCAAGGCAGGACAGCACTGTCTGCCGTCAGTTAATGCATTCCGGTAACTAAAACACGATCAATGCTGAATTATTCCACCCGTTAGCCTATCCCGGCAGCCAGTGACGGGAGCTGCCTGCGGGGCCGAAGAGAAGTGGCGGAGGTAAGGGTCTGGCGGACGGGTTAACGCGGGATCACAGGTTACAGACCACGGAAACCCGCCCGGCTGAACTCATACCATAAAGTGAGCGGTTTATATCCGTTGGCTATTCAGGCCGGAGTCCGGCACTTCACCGGACTCAGGCCGGTAAGTTTCAGTGTTATTCTCCCGCGGTAATTTTACGCCGTAAGGTCAAACCTCACGGTGCGTTACCCACCGGGTGATCAGGAATGCGGCAATGGCAAAAAAACCGCCCACCAGAGTTGCTTCAACCCGGTGTTCAGCAATACCGGTTTCCGGTGCGGTAAAACTGGAAATCATAAACACTACCGTCATAGTGATAAATGCACTATACAGCCAGTAACACTTAGATATCAGTGAATAAGATAAGGTGAAAGAGATAAACCCTGTCACCATAAATGCGGTGACAAGAAACCACGGGTGCTGAAAATAGGTAATCAATAACGCTGCGGTAACGCCCCCCAGTAACGTTCCTGTCACACGGCTCCGGGCACGGCCAAAAGTATCCTGGTAATTATTACGTAAACACAGCAACAGTGTCATACCTGCCCAGTAGCCATTCGGCATGTGAAAGAACCGTACCGTACTCATTACCGCACACATCGCCATCACGCCGGTCAACACGGACCATTGCAAATGTAATTTATGCCGGTAAAGAAAGGCGTTATGTTTGAGGAATGTCAGCCACGCGCGCGGGTTAAGGTTTTTCAACCTGAATGAGGTATGCTGGTAGACAATAGCCAGGAAAAACATTTGTATCATGCCACCCAGCCCTATCATAGCGGCCCTTCCCAGGTCCTGAGTTGCATTATCTGAATAATAGCCTGAGATAAGATATGCAATAGCCCACTGCTGTATCATCCACCAGGCACTGCTATCGATGTTGGCTATCATCACATACAGACCGGTATAAAATAGTGCACCTGCAATATAGAGCGGTACCACATTCCCTGCCATACTCCCCATCCAGGCCGATAACATCAGGCCTAATGTCGTGATAAGCATCATCACAAAGGTAGATCCGCCCCAGGACTTATTTGCACCGAATGCAAGGGTCATCGCACCGCTCGCGGCAATGCTCGCCGCCGGAACGTGCCCTGAGAGTAAGCCCGTAACAGAGATGGCTATCATGACCGGGAGGCAAAACAACCCCAGCCGGATGTCATGTTTGATTTGATCAGACAGGTTCATAGAGTTAAATATTCCTTTCAGAATCATG
The DNA here is from genome assembly GCF_039523755.1 of Tatumella terrea. Taxonomy (NCBI): domain Bacteria; kingdom Pseudomonadati; phylum Pseudomonadota; class Gammaproteobacteria; order Enterobacterales; family Erwiniaceae; genus Tatumella; species Tatumella terrea. The sequence goes on from NZ_BAAAFX010000014.1 coordinate 162,447, forward strand.
ATGATTCGGCTGATAATTATGAGGTAACATAGATACCTGTCAATGGAAGCAATCCTTCGTAGCTCCTGTAAAATCCTCACGATTTTTAGTTAAATTCTATTGTAATTCAATTGGTTGATTAAAAAAACTTTCTCTCCCTTATCCTCGTTCACCTCTGCGGAGAAGAGTCTAAGAATGATCATTTTTTACTCAAGGCGTATAGGGTAATGAAAAATAATTGTTATAAAAATAGCATTTTTTGACAAAACTAAAAACTGTACAAGATTATATTTGCTGTACAAGTTAATCGGAACTGTACAACTTTGCGGGTGAACAACACAGGCAAACAAGCAGGTTCGGCGATGAACGACTAAAGGGGCATACCATGCGTCAGAATGTAATCAGTCCGGGTAGTGCAGGTGAAATCATCAATTATTTCAACGGATCGGCAGAGTTTTCACAGCAGGAAACGCTGGGCCAGATCGTGTTAGAGATCCTTAGCGAAGGTAAAAATATCAACCGTAAAGCTCTGTGCGGCGCATTACTCGCCCGTATTGACCATGCGGCGACCGAAGATGAAGGGCAACATTATCAGAAGCTAATTGGATTACTGATGTAATTACTCAGGTTCCGGAGACGGGTAAATTATGAATGAATTATTTTGTTCATTCTTAGTTGTCTGAAAGATAAACTTTATTCCCGAAAAGGATATTCAGAATATCAGCGATGCGAAAATACTCACAGGAAAAATTAACTGAAATCGTCCTCGGCGAAGCAGTCATGTCTTTACTGGAAGTAAATGCGCCGTTGAATGGTTCTGCTTTAGCTCGCCGTATCAGGCAAATGATAACAGTGGAAGTTAATCCTGAGCGTAGTCACGCACTCTGCTGCGCGCTGGCAGAGGTGAAAGCCAGCCTCTCTTCAGCGAGAGAAGCTGAGCCGAAGACTACATCAGCTATTCCGGCTTCAAAAGATATACAAAAACATTAGTTCCGGTATTCGCTTTTATCACTAAAGACTGATGACAGGTATGGAGCCTGGCTCTGACCTGCATCGTAAACTTTACGGCTGAATACATTTTTCAGCCTCTGGTCAATTAACCTAATGGATAATAACGTGCAACAGACTACTCATGAAGCAGAGATTACTCGTCACTTTCGTAATGCAGGCGATAAATTAACCGCAGAAACGGAAGTTCTCGACGCTGTTATCGCAGATATCGTGATGCATGGCAGAAAAGTGACGAATAAAGCTATTATCCTTTACCTGATCGCCGAGCTTGAAAATACCTCTGATCCTGTTCAGCTGGATGTTTTACGCGGTGCCCTTGAAATTATCGTCGCGAAAACACCGGATGATAAAAACATCTGAGTCATAGCGCTCAAAGATTAGGATTACGGTAACAGAAAAATAAAAAGGCTGCCTGTTGAATATCTATTCAACTCAGGTGGCCTTGTTATTGCCTATCGTAATGCCTTGCGGAAAAATCGCGTTCAAAACGCCTTCTCACATGACCTTTCTTCAGCGGTTAAGTTAACCTCCGAAAGATTACGGCACTCATCTACCTGTCTATTAAATTGACTGGTCAGGATTGATTTCGCCTGTAAATTCCATTATGGATCCCCTGCCCCCTAAAATATATACCTCAACGAGGATTTTTCGGGAGATTTCATTTTCACATTATCATTAATAATGACTGTCATTATTAAATTAGCGAGTGAATTTTTAATACTGATCATTCACCTGTTCACTCTCTTTACTCTCTTTACTCTCTTTACTCTCTTTACTAAACAGGCATTGTCTGTAAACGATTTAAAAAAACCGAATATCTTCCCAGATTATAGAGTTATGCGCTGATTTAACTTACCCACTCGTGCGGAAACTTTCAGAATGAATTTTCACTCGCTTACCTCTGTATTACATTTTGATCTTATCTTCTTTCCGTACTTATATCTTTCATATTTATTTACACGGGGCTTATTTTATTACCTTCTGATTTTTTAGATCACCCTTCTCATTGATACTAAAATCAACGCGATATTTAATCCCGTTAATGATATAAAGAAGATTATAATCTGCAGTTTTTTAAGATCAGCAACAATGCAGGTGTCAGGGAATTCCCTGTCAATATTATCCTCATAAGCTAACGGGTTTTGATACTGATCAGCTGAATAACTCAGTGAATAATAACTCAGATGATCACCCGGTGAGGAACGAATACATAGGTGTTGATCCACAATACGTACCTCTCCTGGGTGACGAAAGACCAGCCTGTCACCCGGACCACAACCGGTTATGATAAACATCACCAGGAAATAGCTATATTTTTTCATTACGGAAACCTCCGGAGAATAATTTTATATTTTTCCAACAAAAATGTGTCAGATTCTTTTCTGTTTTTTCCCGCTATAGCTAATAATATTATGACACTTCCCGTACAGTGAATTAATTAGCAACCAGTAGCCGGCAACGATACTTGCCTGCTGCACCATAGAATATCGGGATAACAGCCCCTGATTCAGATCATATTCGTAACTTACTCCCCATGAGATCAACCCCCTTATCCTGACATTCATTCCCCGCTGATGCTGCCGGACATGCATCATTTAATGTAAAAATAAATGCTTTAAATCAATCGTCTCACGTGAGTAATCATCGCGATAGATATGCGTTTCGAACCACATTTCTCCATCGGGAGTTATTGCTGTGCTGTATTATCTTCCTGCAATCCGAATGGCAGATAACTCCCATGATGTACCCATACACGGTGGTATTGAATACTATGGCCAAAAATCTCCTTCGCCAAACGTATCTCGCCCGGTGTTAGTAACCGTAATCCGTTACGTTTTAACATTATTCTCTCCGCCTGATACAATTTTAAATTACATTAATCCTTAACGCTGATAGTGGCAAAGTTCTTCACCCGAATCCATGAAGCAGACCTCATAATAATAAAAACAGTAATTTACTGATATTAACTCAGTATCTGAAACATTCTTATCATTAACTGTTAATTAATAAGCCTCTGGTTTTACTATGACGGCTAATCACCCTCTCTCTAAAATATTTTTATGATGTGACAGGTAAGTTACTCATCAGAAAAACCATAAACAGGATCCTTATTTCCTTTTGTGCCCGGTTAAAATAACAATTTTGCTGCTCTCCAAACTATTGTATCGTCGGGCCAAAACGGTATCACTGGCCCCGGGCCTTATCAGGCCAGCGACGTCAGCCCTTGCATCCAGAAACGACTGAGTTCACTTGCGGAAATATGGGTGGCAGGTAACAGGGGTTCTGGTTGTGCGGAAGATTCAGTAAAAAACTTACCCGCGAGTTCTCTTCCCACCCTTTGGGCCGCTGAGGTCTTAAGGTTCCTCTGTTGATAAAATCTTTGCAGCGCGGTTTCCGGTTCATCCTCCGTCTTCAGTATCAGAGAAAGATGCCATGCATCTTCCAGCGCCTGACAGGCCCCCTGACCGGAAGTGGGTAATGAGGCATGGGCTGCATCGCCGATAATTACTGATAAATCATCCCTTCCCCACAACCTCTGTCATATTTTTCCACCCGTAATCAGAACCCGCCAGACAAAGAAAAAGCCCTCTGTGATAAGGGCTTAGACGTATTCCATGTTTTAACATGGAGGTTACTGTCGACACTCACTTATTTTCAGCTTCGGGAGAATGATGATTAGCGACTAAAAATCTGCCCGCCGGTCGGCTCCGGACAAGGAAAGGTTACGGGTAGGTTCTGAAGCAAAGTGGCTAAGGCCGGAACAGAAGTACTATACGCTGAATGTCCTGCCGGATGTATCCCGTATCAGTGTCCGGCAGGAATTCGACCGAAGGGTCAGATAGCAGAAGATAGCGTATTTCCGCCGGGACAGTCTGAATCTTCGCAGCTAACCTTAGCCACAGGCCTGTCACTGCACATATGCCGGTATTGTCAGATCCTGATACCTTAGCTTATGCCGGAATTTTTATCTGAAACAGGTGTATTCCTTCCTCCACCTACCTGCAGATGACGAAAACTTTCACTACAACTGTCTAGACCCCATAGTCCACGTGTTTATTTTCTATATCGGAGTAGCTGGGACGTTGTTTTACATAAGCAGGAAAATGGGCAACGAAATTAAATCCGGTCTGTAAATTTTTCCACAACATATCCAGACAATAAAAGATCTTAACTATGTCACCAACCTCGTCACCGATAACCCGCGTATTCTGTAATCCCGTCACTGAATCAAAAAACACGGCCATGAGCCGGCTGGCGAACTCCCTTTTGACGATATAACCGGATGCCGTCTGAGAATTTATCACCCGATAAAAACCTGCCTTTTTATCTATGATACTGACAGGAATGGCCTGATTATGTGATAAAAGGAAAACATCCCATCGATCAGCAATACACAGCGCTTTGTTCAGGTCTGCTAAAAAATCATCTTTATTGATAATCTCAAAGTCATCTTCAAACACCAGCAGATATGGACATACTGACTCAGATAAATATCTGGCGATAAGGTTAGCATGGCTCAGACTTGCCCCAAGCTCACCAAACTCAGGCTTATAATAAGCTTTAAAGAATGAGTCATCATCTGCCGTTATGCCTGAGAGTGAAAGCTCCGCCAGACATTCAGCCTTACGATCATACCGATGCTCAAGGTTAATAATTTTCAATAACACATCACCGCCAGACATCTCACCTCCACAGGATTGAACAGAATGCCGACAGTATTTCACTGATGGTTCATAGTCTATCTGATGAAAAGAGCGTGCTTTATGCTCCGTCGGCTTCCCCGGCAAAGCTGTAATCACTGTTTTACCTGCAAAACACATGGCCCTGTGATCGGGGAGTGCCTTTAAAAACAGTAAAGCTACTTACCCAACTGATGTCTCATCATCCTGAAACGTCACTTTAGCGTCCGGACAATGTGGGATTTGCAACGCCAGTAAACTGATAAAGTCCCGTAAAGCCGCACGCCGGTATCTGCTTTTACTTATGCTCAGTGAGCCGGGATAGCCTTCAGCAGGCCAGGCAATCTGCGTCACTCAGGGGAGAGTTTTGGGGTAAAAAAAAGCCCGCAATGCGGGCTTTACAGGAATTATGCTTTTACGTGCAGGCTGTTGCCAGACGCGAAATCATTCCCACTCAATCGTGGCCGGGGGTTTACCGCTGATATCGTAAACCACACGGGAGATCCCGTCGATTTCGTTGATAATGCGGTTAGAAACACGACCCAGGAAATCGTAAGGCAGGTGTGCCCAATGCGCCGTCATAAAGTCGATGGTCTCGACGGCACGCAGAGATACAACCCAGTCATACTTACGGCCATCACCCATAACGCCTACCGAACGAACCGGCAGGAAGACGGTGAATGCCTGGCTGACTTTGTTATACAGGTCGGCTTTGTGCAGTTCTTCAATGAAGATAGCATCGGCACGGCGCAGCAGGTCGCAGTACTCTTTCTTCACTTCACCCAGAACACGTACACCTAAGCCCGGCCCCGGGAACGGATGACGATACAGCATGTCGTAAGGCAGGCCCAGTTCCAGACCAATTTTACGCACTTCGTCTTTAAACAATTCTTTCAGCGGCTCCACCAGCCCCATCTTCATCTCTTTCGGTAAACCGCCCACATTGTGGTGTGATTTAATCACGTGCGCTTTACCGGTCGCGGATGCCGCAGATTCGATAACATCCGGATAGATAGTGCCCTGGGCCAGCCATTTCACGTTATCCAGTTTCAGTGCTTCTTCGTCGAAGACTTCAACAAAGACGCGACCGATGGTTTTACGTTTGGCTTCAGGCTCATCGATGCCTGCCAGCGCGTCCAGGAAGCGGTTTTCTGCAGGCACATGCACGATATTCAGACCGAAACGATCACCGAACATCTCCATCACCTGCTCTGCTTCATTCAGACGCAGCAGACCGTTATCCACAAACACACAGGTCAGGCGTGAACCGATAGCACGGTGCAGAAGCAGCGCCGTCACTGAGGAATCCACCCCACCGGATAATCCCAGAATCACCTGATCATCACCGACCTGCTCGCTCAGACGGGCAACCGCGTCATCGATAATTTTCGCCGGCGTCCACAAGGCTTCACACTGACAGATATCGATGATAAAGCGTTGTAACAGCGCCATCCCCTGACGGGTATGTGTCACTTCCGGGTGGAACTGTACGCCGTAGAAACGCTTCTCTTCGTTCGCCATAATGGCAAACGGGCAGGTTTCCGTACTGGCAACGGTGACAAAATCATCAGGGATAGCCGTGACTTTGTCGCCGTGGCTCATCCAGACATCCAGCAGGGGCTGTCCGGCCGCATTCAGAGTATCCTGAATACCTTTCACCAGTGCGCTGTCTGTTTTAATTTCGACCTGAGCAAAACCGAATTCACGCTCTGAAGAGCCCTGAACTTTACCCCCCAGCTGCATTGCCATGGTCTGCATACCATAACAAACACCCAGTACAGGAACGCCGGCGGTAAAGACATATTCAGGGGCACGCGGGCTGTTTTCTTCGGTGGTGCTTTCCGGGCCGCCGGAAAGAATAATGCCGTTTGGATTAAACTGGCGGATCTGCTCTTCGGTAACATCCCAGGCCCACAGTTCACAGTATACGCCCAGTTCACGGACACGACGTGCCACCAGCTGCGTGTACTGAGACCCGAAATCGAGGATCAGAATACGATGTTTATGAATATTTTCCGTCGTCATTACAGTTTTCCAGGCAATAAATTTACTTAAAACGCCCGGCATGACCGGGCGATGAGGATAAGAAAGAGATTAAGAGCCTGTACGGTAGTTAGGCGCTTCTTTGGTGATGGTTACATCATGAACGTGGCTTTCAGAGATACCCGCGCCGCTGATACGAACAAATTCAGCTTTGGTACGCAGGTCATCAATCGTCTGACAACCGGTCAGACCCATACATGAACGCAGTCCGCCCATCTGCTGATGGATGATCTCTTTCATACGGCCTTTGTAAGCCACCCGACCTTCAATACCTTCCGGGACCAGTTTGTCCGCCGCGTTATCAGTCTGGAAGTAACGGTCAGAAGAACCTTTAGACATGGCACCCAGTGAGCCCATACCACGGTAAGATTTGAATGAACGTCCCTGGTAGAGTTCAATCTCACCCGGAGACTCTTCTGTCCCGGCCAGCATTGACCCCACCATCACGCAGGAAGCTCCTGCGGCAATCGCTTTAGCGATATCACCGGAGAAACGGATACCACCGTCGGCAATGACAGGAATACCGGTTCCTTCCAGGGCGTCGACAGCGTCTGCCACGGCTGAAATCTGAGGAACACCGACACCGGTCACAATACGGGTGGTACAGATTGACCCCGGGCCGATACCTACTTTAACTGCGCTCACGCCTGCGTCAGCCAGCGCTTTCGCACCGTTAGCTGTCGCGACGTTACCGCCAATAATTTCCAGGTCAGGATATTTCGCACGGGTTTCACGGATACGTTGCAGAACCCCTTCAGAGTGACCGTGAGAGGAGTCGATCAGCAGAACATCAACACCTGCAGCCACCAGCGCATCTACACGCTCTTCGTTACCGGCACCGGCACCGACAGCTGCACCGACACGCAAACGCCCCTGTGCATCTTTACAGGCGTTAGGTTTACGTTCAGCTTTCTGGAAGTCTTTTACGGTGATCATGCCTTTCAGATGGAATGCAGCATCCACCACCAGCGCTTTCTCGATACGCTTTTCATGCATCTTCTGCAGAACGACTTCGCGGGATTCACCTTCTTTCACGGTGACCAGGCGCTCTTTCGGCGTCATCACTGCAGAAACAGGCTGGTTCAGGTCAGTCACGAAACGAACATCACGGCCGGTAATAATCCCGACCAGTTCATTTTCGGCGTTCACCACCGGATAGCCGGCGAAACCGTTGATTTCGGTCAGGCGCTTAACGTCCAGCAGTGAAGTCGTCGGCAGTACGGTCTGAGGTTCAGTCACCACACCACTTTCATACTTTTTCACTTTACGAACTTCGTCGGCCTGACGATCGATAGGCATGTTTTTATGAATAAAGCCGAGACCACCTTCCTGTGCCAGCGCAATCGCCAGACGGGCTTCGGTGACGGTGTCCATTGCTGCGGAAACCATCGGAATGTTTAAACGTATATTTTTAGTCAGTTTTGTACCGAGTTCTGCGGTGTTCGGCAGGACGGTAGAGTGAGCAGGAACGAGTAAAACATCGTCAAATGTGAGGGCTTCTTTAATGATTCGTAGCATAGCAATATCTCGACCTGGAAGTGATAAAATATTGCCGCGGCATTATACAGGGGGGAACCGTTTGCCTCCAGCTTTTTTTATAAAAAACTCTTGATACTTCATTCAGGCAATGTAGTATCGGCTAATTAACCCGCTGATTTATTATTTGATCTTCATCACATGTTGAATGACGAAAACACCAAAATTTTCTCAGTCAGTCGCCTGAATGCGACCGTCCGCCGGTTGCTGGAACATGAGATGGGTCGTGTCTGGCTGACTGCCGAAATATCTAACTTTACCCGGCCGGCTTCGGGACATTGGTACTTTACCCTGAAAGACGATAACGCTCAGGTGCGCAGTGCCATGTTCCGTAACAGTAATCAGCGGGTCAGCTTTCGGCCGCAAAATGGTCAGCAGGTGCTGGTACGCGCCACAGTAACCTTATATGACCCGCGGGGTGATTATCAGCTGATCGTCGAAAGTATGCAGCCTGCCGGTGAAGGGCTTCTTCAGCAGCAATTTCTTGAGCTGAAAACCCGGCTGGATACTGAAGGCCTGTTTGCCACACAGCATAAACAGCCACTCCCCTCGCCTGCGGGTCAGATCGGGGTCATTACCTCTGCCAGCGGCGCGGCTCTGCATGATATTTTACAGGTGTTACGCCGCAGGGACCCTTCTTTACCGGTGGTCATCTACCCTACCGCCGTGCAGGGTAACGAAGCGGCTTCCGGGATCGTCCGGGCTATTGAGCTGGCTAACCAGCGCCGGGAATGTGATGTCCTGATTGTCGGTCGTGGGGGCGGCTCTCTGGAAGATCTGTGGTGTTTTAACGATGAACGTGTTGCCAGAGCTGTTTTTGCCAGTAAAATCCCGGTCGTAAGTGCAGTGGGTCATGAAACCGACGTCACCATCTGTGATTTTGTGGCTGACCTGCGCGCACCAACCCCGTCTGCTGCCGCCGAACTGGTCAGCCGTAACCAGACCGAACTCCTGCGTCAGTTGCTGTCACAGCAACAGCAAATGGAAATGGCGATGGATTACTATCTGGCACGCCGTCAGCAAAACTTCAGCCAGCTCGGACACCGGCTTAACCAGCAGCATCCGCAATTACGCCTTTCACGCCAGCAAACGCTGTTATTACAGCAGCAGCGTCAGCTACAGTCGGCCATGCAGCAACAGTTGCAGCAGCATAGCCAGCATTTTGAACAGCTCTCACAACGTCTACAGCGCCGTCAGCCACAGCCGCTGATCTATCAGGGGTCGCGGCAACTGAGCGAAGCCCGTTATCGCTTGCAACAGGCACTGGAAAAGAAACTCAGTGGCACCCGGCAGCGCTTCGGGACCCTGGCCGTACAGCTGGAAAGTGCCAGTCCGCTGGCAACACTGGCGCGCGGGTTTAGTGTGACGACCGCAAGTAACGGGGATGTCATCAAAGAAACCCGTCAGGTACAGACGGGAGAGACCCTGCGAACACGCCTGAATGATGGCTGGGTGGAAAGTGAAATCACGGCGATTACCCCCCAAAAAGCGGCCAGGCGTCCGCGTAAACCCCGCGTCCCTTCCGCAGAGTGATCTTACCCATACTGAAAACCACGACCGGGGCCCCGTCTGCCGGCAGAAACGGCTCTTTGCTTTTCTGTATGAAACCGGGGATCAGCGAGCCCGGTATGTTATCAGGCGCGTTGCAAACCCTTTTTATCTTTAAGGCCTCCTGTCACGCAGCACGCATTTCGCCAGCCTGACAATTGCGCTTCTCACAACCAAAACGAATGAAACGGCCTTGCGTAGAGATTCCGGTACGCACGGATGAATGAATCGTGTTTCGGTCCTGTGCCGCTGCCTTACGGCACAGAAGTGAACCATCGCAGCTATTGACCGGTCATACCACTTATCAAATCCGAAACCGGATGATAAGGCCTTGCGTAGAGATTCCGGTACAGGGCCGTCCGGGATTACCGGTATCGGTGTTTATCCCGGAGGCCGATGACTGAACTAAGACTGATAGTCGCGAAGAAACACGGTCAGGACATCTTTCGGGGCAATGCCGCCGCTGCTCTGAATCAGCCAGCCAACCGCGCCGCGGTGATAGGTTCCGTGAAACAGGATATGATTAACCATGTCCATCAACTGCATTTCGCCTTCACCGCCATCGACAAAAGTAAAGCGGATCACTTTCCCGAATTCCTCTTCAGATAGTGCAGAAATAAACGCGATATACTCGTCAGTGCTCTCCCTGAAGGCTGTCATCAGTTCTTCCGCTGTCGGGGTTTCCGGGGTATTCAGGGCCTGATAACCATGTGCACGGCCGGCGATATTGGCACGGAATATCCGGTCCACCACATAAATATGGTTCATCAGACGAAGCATCAGATGATGCTCTTTCGGATACAACGCCGAATCGATCCCTGTTATCGCGTCCAATGTCGCGGCATCTGCCCAGCGCTTATAGGCCAGTAGTTTAATCAGTGTCTGTTTGTCCATCACTCATCCCTTTTCATCTGTGTCTCGTTACCGGGTTTCTCTGCTCCGGCCCGCGGTACCACCGTCGTCCGGGACTGTAAGCCGTGCTGCGGGCAGAAATAATCGACAGCCCCGCACGCCTTAAGAACCTCCAGCGCCTGATGGCAGACCGGGCAGCAGGGTTGCTTAAGATAGTGTCGCTGACACTGCGGACAGATAAATTCATGATCTTTTTCCGACAACGGGATCTGACAGTGAAGACAGACAGAGTTCATTATTTTCTCCGGGGCATAAAAAAGAGGACCCTCAGGCCCTCTCAATCAATTAACGCTTATTCTTTTTCAGATGCGACATCAGACGCTGACGTTTACGCTGCTGGGTTGGCGTCAGCAGGTTACGTTTACCGGCGTACGGGTTTTCACCCTCTTTAAACTGGATACGGATCGGCGTCCCCATCACATTCAGTGAGCGACGGAAGTAATTCATCAGGTAGCGTTTATAAGAATCCGGCAGATCCTTCACCTGGTTACCGTGGATCACCACAATCGGCGGGTTATATCCCCCGGCATGGGCATATTTCAGCTTCACACGGCGACCACGAACCAGCGGCGGCTGATGGTCTTCTTCTGCCATTTTCATAATACGCGTCAGTAACGAGGTGTTCACACGACGTGTTGAGCTATCGTAAGCCTCGGTAATGGACTCGAACAGATTACCCACGCCGCTGCCATGCAGTGCAGAGATAAAGTGAACACGGGCAAAATCAATAAAGCCCAGGCGATAATCCAGCGCTTCTTTGACTTCGTCTTTAATTTCCTGAGAAAGGCCGTCCCACTTATTGACCACAATCACCAGTGATCGGCCGCTGTTCAGAATAAAGCCCAGCAGTGACAGGTCCTGATCGGAAATCCCTTCGCGTGCATCGATCACCAGCAGTACCACGTTGGCATCTTCAATCGCCTGCAACGTTTTGATCACGGAGAACTTCTCAACCGCATCATTGACTTTACCACGCTTACGAACGCCGGCGGTGTCGATCAGCACGTACTCACGCTCATCACGTTCCATCGGGATATAAACGCTGTCACGGGTCGTGCCAGGCATATCGTAAACCACGACACGGTCTTCACCGAGAATACGGTTGGTCAGCGTCGATTTACCCACATTCGGGCGTCCGACAATCGCCAGTTTAATCGGCAGTGTTGTCGGGTCAAAATCGTCTTCCTCATCTTCAGGGATCAGATCCTGCTCTTCAGCTTCCACCGCAGCCCAGTATGCTTCGTTCTCTTCTTCTTCAGTCAGCGGTTCGCTGACGGTTTCTTCTGCCCAGGGTGACAGCACGGTTTCCAGTAACTGCGTGACACCACGACCGTGAGATGCCGCAATCGGGTGAATTTCCCCCATGCCCAGCGAGTAGAAGTCGACAACGGCATTATCCGGGTCCATACCGTCGGTTTTGTTAGCCACAAGGAAGGTGGCTTTTTCACGGGCACGCAGATGACGGGCAATCTGCTCATCCGCTGGCATAACCCCGGCACGGGCATCGACCATAAACAGCACGACATCCGCTTCTTCGATAGCCATCAGCGACTGCGCGGCCATCCGGGTTTCGACCCCCTCTTCGGTGCCATCAATACCGCCGGTATCAATAACAATGTATTCCCTGCCTTCAACTTCAGCGCGCCCGTATTTACGATCACGTGTCAGACCAGGGAAATCCGCTACCAACGCATCACGGGTACGCGTTAAACGGTTAAAAAGTGTGGATTTTCCTACGTTGGGACGTCCAACCAGCGCGACCACAGGTACCATAATAAAGCCTCATGACAAAAAAAATCGACCGAATCCGATGATTATAACGATTCCTGATACAGAGTTCAGGCAATTAACAGGAAAAACTGTCGGCCGAAGAAAAACGAAACGGCCCCTGCATCACAGGAGCCGTCATTAACAGGTATTTGACTACCGGATTTTTACTTATCCCTTAACGGGTAAAGGCATAAACCTCGCCGTTTTTCGCCTGAATTAACAGCTTATCACCGGCGACGACCGGCTGGGTCTGGAACCCGGAACTGTCAACTTTCTGCTGAGCGACAAAACGACCATCGGTGGTATCCATCCAGTGCAGATAACCTTCGCCGTCACCCACCACCAGGTAGCCATTATACAGCACCGGGGAGGTCAGGTTACGGTGTAATAAACCGCTCTGACGCCAGATTTCAACACCACCGTCGATATTAACCGCATCGACGCGGTCATTCTGATCCACCAGATAAATACGGCCATTATCGACAACCAGGTTTTTAACCCCGCCGATATCGCGTTTCCAGATGATCTGGCCCGAGCGCAGATCCAGCGCAGACAGGGAACCGTTATACGCCAGCGCATACACCACACCATTAACGATAACCGGCGTGGTATCAACATCACTCAGACGATCGATTTCGGTCGCACCGCTTGGCTGGGAAATACGTTGCTGCCAGATAATCTGTCCCTGATTCATGATAACCGCACTCACGCGCCCGTTATCACCCCCGATAATCGCACCGCCGTAAGCGGTCGCCGGAGCAGATTCACCACGCAGAGAGAGTGCCGGCACGTCCAGGTTGACCACCCATTTACTGGCACCGGTGCTCTGGTCCAGCGCCTGGAACATACCGTTGCTGGTATGGATCAGCACTAAACCATCGCTGACCACAGGACGGGATAACGCTTCGCCAGCCACCTGGGTCTGCCAGGCAACCGCACCATTACTGCTGTTCAGGGCGAAGACTTTACCGTGCTCTGTACCAATATACAGCAGGTTACCCTGAACCGTGATCCCGCCGGATAACAGCGCCGGAATATTGGAAGAGAAGAAGCCGGTACGGGTGGAAAGATCAACTTTCCATTTCTGTTTACCGGTATTCGCATCCAGAGCTTCAACAATACCGTAGCGATCAGCCGCATAGACAGTATTATCCTGCCATACCGGGTGCAGATTCGAATAAAAATCACCCACACCATCGCCAACCGATTTATCCCACACCATTTTAGGGGTGAACTGATTTACTACTTTTGGCAGGGGTGCCATTTTTACGACATCTTCTTCGCCACTGAATAGCGAACAACCGCTGAGCAAAGTGACCGAAACGAGTCCCGGCAGCAGGTATTTACGTAATTCCATGCGCTCTCTCTTTACTGGCTTAGCTTAAATTATTCAATTTCATTTGCATCATCTGCTTCAGAGCCGGTGATGCATCAGAATCAATACCTTTACTCCAGGCAGCGCGGGCACCCTGCTTATCGCCTTTACTGAGCAATGCTTCGCCACGGATATCCGCACTCAGTGCCGTCCAGCTATCGCCTTTAATGCTGTCCAGAGTCTTCAGCGCATCGTCCGCCTGGTTTTGTTGCAACTGCAGACGGGCGAGACGTAAACGCATGACTGCCTGAAGATTCGCATCATCGCTGTCTTTCAGCCCCTGCTCCAGTTGCTGAGTCGCTTTATCCAGGTGACCACCGTCGACATACACCTTAGCCAGGTTCATCGCTGCCAGAGCACCATAAGAGCCGTGAGTCTGGTTCACAAAAGCAGCGAGCGCATCCAACGTTTCCGGCTTATCTGCATTCATGGCTTCAGATAACTGTTGGTAACGGGCCGACGTTTCCAGGGCATTACTTTCCTGATGACTGACCCAGATACGCCAGCCACCCAGGGCGGCAATACCGATCACCAGGCCAGCGGCCAGCGCTTTACCGTTGCTGGTAAAGAAGTTTCTGAGAGCAGCAGTTTGCTCTTGTTCGTTGCTGTAAACTTCCACGCAATCCTACTCCTGTTAAAACTTAATACTTATCCCTGGCTTACTGCAGTGCGCTCAGTAAAAACCCGGAGACGTCATTCCGGTCAACGGTTTGCTGGTCGCCGGAGCTCAGATTCTTAATCACAACCTGCTGGTTGGTGACTTCATCTTCACCTAACACCAGGGCCAGTTTTGCGCCCCACTTATCCGCACGGGCAAACTGTTTTTTAAAGTTTCCGCCGCCAAAGTTGGTCATCAGTCTAATCTCCGGAGCCGCATCGCGGACTTCTTCAGCCAGCTTCATCGCCTCTGACTGGACACCTGCGCCGGAAGAGATAACATAGACATCCACTTTGCGGTTCGGTTCAAATTCCGGGTTAACGGCCTGAACTAAAAGTACCAGTCGTTCCAGACCCATCGCAAAACCGACGGCTGGCGTAGCCCGGCCACCCAGCTGTTCAACCAGGCCGTCGTAACGGCCACCGGCACAGACTGTGCCCTGGGAACCCAGGCTGGTTGTTACCCACTCAAAGACCGTACGGTTATAATAATCCAGACCACGGACCAGGCGCTGATTCACAGTATAAGCAATACCGACGTTATCCAGCAGCGCACACAGACCATCAAAATGTTCACGGGATTCAGCATCCAGATAATCACCCAACTGAGGCGCATCGTTCAGGAGTTGCTGGATTTCCGGGTTCTTACTGTCCAGTACCCGCAGCGGATTACTGTACATGCGACGCTGACAATCTTCATCCAGCGCGTCTTTATGTTGTTCCAGGAAGGCGACCAGTGCATCCCGATAGGCGGCACGGGCTTCAAGTGAACCGATGGAATTCAGCTCCAGGCTGACATGGTCAGCAATGCCCAGCGCTTTCCACCAACGGGCGGTCATCATAATCAGCTCTGCATCGATATCCGGTCCGGTCAGACCAAAGACTTCTGCGCCAATCTGATGAAACTGACGGTAACGCCCTTTTTGCGGACGCTCATAGCGGAACATGGGTCCGATGTACCACAGACGTTGTTCCTGATTATATAACAGGCCGTGTTCAATACCTGCACGGACACACCCGGCGGTCCCTTCAGGACGCAGAGTCAGGCTATCGCCGTTACGGTCGTCGAAAGTGTACATCTCTTTTTCGACCACATCGGTCACTTCACCAATCGCGCGTTTAAAAAGAGGCGTTTGTTCAACAATCGGCAGACGGATCTCACTGAATCCGTAACCTGCCAGTACCTGTTTCAGAACCTGTTCAATTCGTTGCCACAGTGCGGTATCTGCTGGCAGATAATCGTTCATTCCGCGGATAGCCTGGATATTCTTTGCCACGTCAAAATCTCTTAACACAAAAACCTGTCCGGCATCATACCCTATAGGGCTAATACCGCACAGGAGCAATCATCAAAGAAATGTCTTCCCGAAGGAAGACATCAACCATTATTTTTCAAGCTGGCGGACATTAATTCGCTGGTTTTCGTCGAGCATCGAGGCCTTTGCCCGGATACGCGCTTCAAGCTGGTCGACCATATCGAGGTTATCCAGTCGCTCACGCTGACGGATACCATCTTCATAGAAACCACTCTTTTTATTACCGCCGGTTACGCCCAGTGTCGATACCGTGGCTTCGCCCGGACCGTTCACGACGCAACCAATTATCGAAACATCCATCGGTGTAATGATATCTTCCAGTCGCTGCTCAAGGGCATTCACGGTACCGATAACATCAAATTCCTGGCGGGAACAGGTCGGGCAGGCAATAAAGTTGATCCCGCGGGCGCGGATACGTAATGACTTCAGAATATCGAAACCGACTTTAATTTCTTCCACCGGATCGGCGGCCAGAGAAATACGCAGCGTATCACCGATACCTTCAGACAGCAGTAAGCCCAGACCGATGGCAGATTTTACCGAACCTGCACGGGCGCCACCGGCTTCGGTGATCCCGAGGTGCAATGGCTGATCGATCTGTTTTGCCAGCAGCCGGTAAGATTCAACCGCCAGGAAAACATCCGAGGCTTTAACGCTTACCTTAAACTGATGGAAATTCAGACGGTCCAGGTGATCGACATGGCGCATGGCAGATTCAAGCAATGCCTGTGGCGTCGGCTCACCGTACTTTTCCTGCAGATCCTTTTCCAGGGAGCCTGCATTCACGCCAATACGAATCGGGATGTTTTTATCACGTGCGCAATCCACCACCTGGCGGATACGCTCATTATTGCCGATATTACCGGGGTTGATTCGCAGACAGTCAACGCCATATTCAGCGACTTTCAGCGCGATACGGTAGTCGAAATGAATATCGGCAACCAACGGAACATCTACCTGCTGCTTAATCAGCCGGAAGGCTTCAGCAGCATCCATCGTCGGAACAGAAACACGAACGATATCGGCCCCCACACGTTCAAGGGCCTTAATCTGATTAACGGTAGCTTCCACATCGGTAGTACGGGTATTCGTCATTGACTGAACGGCAATAGGCGCTCCGTCGCCGACTGGCACCTTACCTACATAAATCCGGGTGGATTTACGACGGTTTATTGGAGCCTGGTTATGCATATTTTCTCTCCACAAGTCCCCGGGATGGCGTATTAATGCGCGCCAATCGTCAGGCGAGCGACCTGGTTAGTACGAACAAAACGACTCAAATCAACGGGCTGACCACGGAACTGTACAGAGACCACCGCAGGCGCACCGATTTTCACACGGTAAGGGGGTTTACCATTAAGATTCAGCTGACTGCCCTTATGCTGTAATCCGCTGAATAATTTTTTACCCTGCGCATCTGTCACTTCCAGCCAGCAATCGCCACGGAAAGTCATGGCCAGTGCATCGGTAGTGGCCACCGTCGCGTCGGTTGCGACCGGAGAGGCCGCTGGCGTGGCAGGTGCCTGGGTTTCTGCAGAATTCTGTACCGCCGGGGTCGCTGGCTGAGTCGCCGCCGTGCCCGCCGGGGCTGTCTGAGACGGTGTCGCAGTCGCAGGCTGAGCCGCACTGCCGGTGCCATCAGCAGACGCTGGTGCAGCGCTATCGGCTGCCGTCGCGCTGCCGGTCGCTACAGGTGCTGTATTATTGTCCGTCGCGGCTGGCACCGTATTACCGGTATCCAGCGGGATCGCATTTCCGCCGGCAGAGGCATCATCATTGCCATCGGATAACGGAATCGATTGTTCATTACCGCTGCCCGCCGTGGTGCTGGTCATAGCATTGAGATCGGCCTGTGAAGCTTTATGATTCTGCCACCACCAGGCGACCGTCAGCCCGATAACCACAACGATCACCAGCACGGTAAATGTCATTAACATCCCGTCACGTTTTTTCCGGCGTCCGCTGCTGCCGAGGGCGATGTTATGCATCGGCGTAATTTTCGCCGCACGTATAGGAGCCTGTTTGGACAGCATCGGTAAAATTTCATCTTCCGGTACATGCACAAGACGGGCGTAAGAGCGGATATAACCGCGCAGAAACGTCGCAGCTAAATCGGCCGGAGACTTATCCTCCTCGATATCGCGTACCGTGGAAAGTTTCAGGCACAGACGTTCTGCAACATTTTGCTGACTCAGTCCTTTCGCTTCACGTGCTAAACGCAGGCGTTCACCGGTGGACTGAACTGCTGATTTTTCTTGGTTGGCTTCAGTATTCATTAGCTAAATAACGCTGGTACTGTATCGAAAGTGGAAAGATCCGCGCTAACTGTTCACCGTAACGTTTCACGTCATTGGCGTCATTCTGTCGCGCGGCGTAAAGAATCTTTAACCATAAGCTTTCTGCACTGGCAGAACGAAACTGGTGATAAATGTCCAGCAGGAGTCCGGCATCCGCAAATTTCTGCCGTTCAATGCGGCGCCCCGCTTCTGCCAGTAACTTATCTGCCGCAGCAGGTTCGGTACGGCTCACCGTCGTCAGTTTTTCTGCTGCCCGGGTCCGTTGCCCTTCATCAAGGTAGCAATATCCCGATGACAGCATCGCCTGAGTCCGGTTGTCCCCTGTTGTTGAGAGGGTTGCCAGTAAAAAACGCGACTGCGCTTTATCATACTGCCTTAAAGCACAGAGAAACGCACCGTAATTATTAAGTACATAACCATTTTCAGGTGCCAGCTTCTCCGCCCGAGTGTAGCAGACTCCGGCCATCGCATCATGGCCCTGAGTCTGATAAAACCGGGCAAGTCCCAGTATCGGGCGGTAATCGTCCGGCAATGCCTTGACCGCACGCCGTAAATTACGTCCGGCTGCAGTATATTCGCCCACCGCCAGATACTGCAGACCTAATTGTAAACGTATCTCTCCGGCCACAGGGCCAGGATGCGGAGTACAGGCGGCGAATAACAATACCACCGGTAACCCCGGAATTATCCCTGAATATCTGAACATCCTGCCTCTCCCTGCTGATAATTGCGATGTTACCAGCAGAGTCACACAAGGCTCAGAACAGGGATAGCCGGTTTTGTTTAAGCCTGAACCGTCTTCACAGAGATTTCTTCTCCGGCGATTTTTTTACGCATGGTCCGTTTGGTACGGTCAATCACATCCCCGGCCAACTGACCACAGGCGGCATCAATATCATCACCACGGGTTTTACGCACGATGGTAGTAAAGCCGTATTCCATCAGTACCTTAGAAAAACGGTCGACACGGCTGTTCGAACTGCGGCCATAAGGTGCGCCCGGGAAGGGGTTCCAGGGAATAAGGTTAATCTTGCATGGCGTATCTTTCAGTACTTCGGCCAGCTGATGCGCATCATCGGTACTGTCATTAACGTGGTCCAGCATGACGTATTCCACGGTAACACGGCCCTGATTCGCATTCGATTTTGTCATGTAGCGCTTCACCGACTGCAGGAACGCTTCAATATTATATTTTTTGTTGATCGGTACGATGTCATCACGCAGCGCGTCGTTCGGCGCATGCAGAGAAATGGCCAGCGCAACATCGATCATGTCACCCAGTTTATCGAGTGCCGGTACAACACCGGATGTGGATAACGTTACGCGGCGTTTAGACAGCCCGAACCCGAAGTCATCCAGCATGATTTCCATCGCCGGCACGACATTGGTCAGGTTCAGCAGGGGTTCACCCATCCCCATCATTACAACGTTCGTAATCGGACGCTGACCTGTCACTTTTGCTGCACCGATAATTTTAGCTGCACGCCATACCTGACCGATAATTTCGGAGACACGCAGATTACGGTTAAAGCCCTGCTGCGCGGTTGAGCAGAATTTACATTCCAGTGCACAACCTACCTGCGAAGACACACACAATGTCGCGCGGTCGTCTTCCGGGATATACACCGTCTCGACTAACTGGTCACCCACACGGATTGCCCACTTGATTGTCCCGTCAGAAGAACGCATCTCTTCGGCCACTTCCGGTGCACGGATTTCCGCGACCCGGGCCAGCTTCTGGCGCAGCACTTTATTGATATCGGTCATTTGCTCGAAATCATCGCTGCAGTAGTGATACATCCATTTCATGACCTGATCGGCACGGAACGGTTTTTCACCCATTTCAAGGAAGAATTCACGCATCTGCTGACGGTTAAGATCCAGCAGGTTGATTTTGGTGTTTTTCGGGGTCACGGTTACGGGGGTATCGGACACAGGAGTAGCTGCAGGTTCGGACATAATAATCTCTGGCCTCGTTGTTACACGTTATGGCGCGGTAATGGATAGTTAAAAAGGAACACCCCCGCAGAAAACTCTGCGGGGGTGTTCATTGTACATTATCTGTTGCGGGATGCCATCGGGGGTGCCCCTTTCGATGACAATTTCGTCACTGTATTTTTACAGTGGATCCCCGCACCGACAGATTAACGGGTGCGTGCGCAGACTTCACCTTCACCGAAGAAGTAAGCAATTTCACGTGCCGCAGATTCTGCAGAATCTGAACCGTGAGTTGCGTTTTCGGTAAAGCTGTCAGCGTAATCGGCACGTAAAGTCCCTGCCAGTGCGTTGTCCGGGTTAGTTGCACCCATCAGGTCACGGTGACGCTGGATAGCGTTTTCACCTTCCAGAACTGAAACAACAACCGGGCCTGAAGTCATGAACTCAACCAGACCATCAAAGAAAGGACGTCCTTTGTGTTCTGCGTAGAAGCCTTCAGCCTGCTCTTTAGTCAGGTGCAGCATTTTAGCACCAACAATTTTGAAGCCCGCGCTTTCAAAACGGTTGTAGATAGCACCAATCACGTTTTTAGCAACAGCATTTGGCTTGATGATAGAAAAAGTACGTTCGATTGTCATTTTGACCTCAGTCTGAACTTCCAAAGTATGTCGCGTGGAATGGTCGGGTATTCTTATTAAAAGCGTACGAATTAACCATTCCGGCGAAGAAACGGCGCAAATTATAGGGGGCTAAGCGCTCATTGCCTATGGATAATCACACTTTTTTTGAAAAAAAGTCAGCAGACCGCCCGGGTTGGTCATTAGATGACCAACCCGGCCTGTAGGCGCAGATACGTCAGGTCCGGTCGTCACCGCCTGTCTGCGTCTTTTTACGCAGTGGCCCTTGAGATGCCCCTGAAAATCACCGACACTCAAAAAAACGCTTATTCACAGGAGAAGCTATGAGTCAGACGCTTTTTGTTACCACTGAATGGCTGGCCGAACATCAGCATGACCCACAGGTTCAGGTTCTGGATGCACGTATGCTCCCTCCGGGACAGGAACTGACCCGCAATATTACGCAGGAGTATCTGGCTGAACATCTGCCCTCAGCGCCTTTTTTTGATATTGAAGCGTTATCTGACCCGACCAGCCCTTACCCGCATATGATGCCACGTCCGGAAGCTTTCGCGGTTGCAATGCGTGAACTCGGGATCAGCAGCGATAAACACCTGGTCGTTTACGATGAGGGCAGCCTGTTTTCCGCCCCCCGGGCCTGGTGGATGCTGCGTTATTTTGGCGTGGCAGAAGTGTCTATTCTTGCGGGGGGATTACAGGCCTGGAAAGCAGACGGTTACGCCACAGAGCAGGGCCATCCTGAACTGAAGGAGGGCCTGTTTGAAGCATATCCGCAGCCGGACCAGATTAAACGCCTGAACGATGTC
Source organism: Tatumella terrea (assembly GCF_039523755.1). NCBI lineage: Bacteria > Pseudomonadati > Pseudomonadota > Gammaproteobacteria > Enterobacterales > Erwiniaceae > Tatumella > Tatumella terrea. The sequence continues at coordinate 183,953 of NZ_BAAAFX010000014.1, forward strand.
CTGCTGGTAAGCCATGAAGGCGGAGCACAGATACTGGATGCCCGTTCTGCGCCACGTTTTAATGCCGAGGTGGATGAACCCCGGCCGGGACTGAGACGCGGCCATATCCCGGGCAGCCTGAATGTGCCGTGGAATACTCTGGTCAGCAACGGACGCCTGTCGGATAACGTACATCTGCAATCCGTCTTCGAAGCGGCGGGCGTTGACCTGAAGAAGCCGGTGATTGCCTCCTGCGGGTCCGGAGTGACCGCCGTTGTCCTGCTTGCTGCACTCACAGAGCTCGGCCATAAAGATGCCTCACTGTATGACGGCTCCTGGGGGGAATGGGGAAGCCGGGACGATTTACCTGGTGTCCGGTAACGGGTCAGTAATTTTCAAAATCTCCGGTCATCCGAAGCTTTCCACCGCAAAAATAAAGGCAGGTATAGGTGAAGGAAAAAATTACCCTGGTGACCGGTGCCTCCAGGGGCATCGGCCGGGCAACGGCATTACTGCTGGCCCGTCACGGGCATAAGGTCTGCATCAACTACCGTAATAAGGAGACTCAGGCCGCGGAGGTGGTCTCTGAGATCCGCTCTGCCGGCGGCACAGCCATTGCCATTAGTGCCGATCTCGCAGATGAGCATCAGATAATCGGGATGTTCAACCGTCTGGACGATGAGTTTGGCCCGCTGACCGGGTTGGTTAACAACGCCGGGATCCTGCTGCCTCAGTCATCGATTGAAGATATCCGCGCCGATCGTTTGCAGCAAATCTTTTCTGTGAATGTCTCGGGCAGCTTTATCTGTGCCAGAGAAGCTGTCAAAAGAATGTCAGCCAGGCATGGAGGGAATGGCGGTTCTATCGTGAATGTTTCTTCGGCGGCCTCCCGCCTTGGGTCACCCGGTGAATATATTGATTATGCTGCGTCCAAAGGCGCTATCGATAGCCTTACGCGCGGATTATCTCTGGAAGTCGCGGCGTATGGCGTACGCGTAAATGCAGTCCGGCCGGGATTTATCTATACAGAAATGCATGCAGATGGCGGAGAAGCCGGGCGGGTGGACAGAGTGAGTGCCGCATTACCGATGAAACGCGGGGGACACCCCGAAGAAGTGGCTGAAGCCATCCACTGGTTACTTTCGGATGCGGCGTCCTACGTGACCGGAAATTTTATTGACCTGGCGGGCGGTAAATAGTCCTGCAAAAGGCCGGCTATCTCCTCTCCCCCCGGGTGATAACTGTGCCGGGGAAGAAAGAGTGGCGACCGCAATTCGCCTGACAGCCCCTGCACCTCACTTTCTCCACGGGGCATCCTGTTGACTATTGCCTGCCTGAGCCTTTTTTTGAGATTGTTACACGGAGCCCTGAATGAAAACACAACCTCAATCTCCCCTGCCGGTTTACCGGCTCATTACCGGTCCTGACGATGCCTCTTTCTGCCACCGGGTGTCTGAAATGCTCAGTGCCGGGTATGTCTTGCACGGTTCACCCGCACTGACCTATGACCCTGAAAAAAAGTGTGTCATTGCTGCACAGGCACTGGTGGCGGACGCCGGCCAGCAGAAATAATGGCCTCCGCAGAACGGGGCCATGAGACTGCTGAGTCAGCAACGGTGACGGCCTGAACAAGGCCCGGTCTGACGACAGAAATAAATCAGCCGCAGGGCTAATGGTGGACAGCCCCGCGCAGAAAACTGCCCTGCGGTCGCTGGTAGAAGGGCGGAATGTGGGCGACAAAAAAGTGGCTGACGCCGGACGACGGGTCACTGATCTCACAGAAATCAATCAGGGCATTTTCCGGTAACGTGTCCATGGCCACATGGCCCGCCGCCTGAATAATTTCATCAAGATCCGCGCTGGCCTCAATACCAATCAGAAAATTACCCTCTGCCTGCGCATCTTCCCGACACCAGGCAATAAATGCCCGGCGCACCGGTTTATAGCGACTGAAAAGCTGTTTCAGAGAGTCTGTCAGGACCGACGGAGGATCTTCTGTCGCCGAGAGTAACAGGGTCTGCCCCTCGGCCGGAATACTGATTTCCCCCAGCGCATTCCCCTGCCCTCTGCACAGAGATCTCACCTCAGTGGCAGTAAAGACTTTGCTGCTTTTCAGTAAGGGGTTAAGGCACAGCGTATGGCCCGAAGTCATCGCGAACAGCTGACTCACGGGCAGCGTTACCGCCGTCAGGCCATCGCCCGCCACTTCTGTAAACGCGGCTTTCGTAGTAAAAAAAGGGATCACTGCGGTGCCATCAAGCTGCTGACGGTAGTCAGGATCGAATACCAGGGAAGCATCCGGGGCCGGTTTACCGGCAACCCAGACATCCGACTGCATCAGTCGCCGGAAGAAGGCCGGCCGGTCTGCCGGACCCGTGGCCGCTTTTTCTAAAAGCTCGTCGAGGGAGAGTTCCATGATTGACCTGCCCTGAAAATAAAGGCAGGCCTGTGCCTGCCTCGCGAAAAAATCTGATGCTGTTATTTCAGCAACAGATTCGCCAGAGTACGCACGCCCAGCCCGGTCGCCCCGGCGGACCATTGTTCGACAGCCCCTTTACGATAGGTCGCAGAGCAGTCGATATGTAACCAGCCGTGCTGATAACCTTCGACAAAGTAAGAAAGGAAGGCCGCTGCACTGCTGGCACCGGCAGAATGTGACGGGCTGGCAATGTTATTGAGATCAGCAAAATTCGACGGCAGGTGCTGGCGATGGAACTCAGCCAGCGGCAGACGCCAGAACAATTCACCTTCGCGTGCGGCACTGTCCAGCAGCTCACCGGTCAGCGCATCGTCAAAGCTGAACAGCGCATGGTAATCATTACCCAGCGCCGTTTTCGCCGCACCGGTCAGGGTCGCCGCATCGATCAGCAGACGCGGTTTCAGCTTACTGGCATCGATAAGACCATCCGCCAGTACCAGACGCCCTTCCGCATCAGTATTCATGACCTCGACCGTCTTGCCATTACGGTAACGGATAATATCCCCCAGACGTAATGCCCCGCCACTGACCATGTTGTCTGCACAGCATAAGATCAGTTTCACGCGTTTGTTCAGACCACGACTGATAGCCATCCCCAGCGCGCCGGTCAGCGTCGCAGCACCGCCCATATCCGCTTTCATCGAGTCCATAAAGGTACTGCCTTTCAGGCTGTAACCCCCGGTATCAAATGTGATGCCTTTACCTACCAGACAGATGTCCACAGCTGCAGAATCATCCCCGGTCGGGTTAAAATCCAGGGTCAGTAACACCGGCGGGCGGCTTGAACCACGTCCGACCGTATGCAGGCCCATATACCCCTGTTCACGCAGATCTTCACCTTTCGTAATACGATAGGTCACGGCATCTCCGCCAAGGTCACTCAGCAGATCAATCGCCGCACTGGCCAGTTCTTCAGGCCCCAGGTCTTCGGCCGGCAGATTAATGACGTTTCTGACCCAGTCCACCACTTTCAGACGGTGTTGCAGCTCGGTTTTTTCGGCTTCGCTGAGGGCGGGCCAGTGCACATCGCGCTGCCCTTTCGGCGAGCGGAAGCCCTGCCAGAATGCCCAGCAACGTTCCAGATCCCACCCGTCACCGGTCAGTTCGACGGCACGGATCCCCTGCCCGTCAATTTTATGCGCTGCGCGCTGGATCACCGGTAACGCATCGTCGGCGGTGAGATGAATGGTCATGCCCTGATCGGTGCAGGAAAGAGTCGCATTTTCTCCCCAGCGGGCATCAGCAGCCTGCTGGCTGAGTCGGATTTGCATGGTGTGTGTGGTCATGACATCGCTCCTTAATTATTACTCGTACTCGTCCATCCAGATTAGCAAAATTGCTTCGAGGATCTTTTCATTGGAAGCCTCAGGATTATCATCAAAATCCTCAAGCTCACAGACCCAGCGATGTAAGTCGGTAAAACGGACGGTTTTCGGGTCAGTGTCGGGAAACTGATCGTAGAGAGCTTCGCCGATAGGCCGGCTGTCGGTCCATTTCAGTGACATAATTATTCCTCAGAAACAACACGGGCCGGAATCCTCCGGCCCGTGCGGGGATCAATGTTCCCGTGCGTGGTTAATGGTGTAACGCGGGAATTCAACCACCAGGTCTTCATCCGTCACACGCGCCTGACAGCTCAGGCGGCTGTCGGGCTCCAGGCCCCAGGCCTTATCCAGCATATCATCTTCATCTTCGCTGCTTTCTGCCAGTGAATCAAATCCTTCACGGACCACACAGTGGCAGGTCGTACAGGCGCAGGATTTTTCGCAGGCATGTTCGACTTCAATACCATTGCGCAGCGCCACATCCAGGATAGTCTCTCCCGGGGTGGCATCATAGACACCGCCTTCCGGCAGCAGATCTTTATGGGGTAAAATTACAATCTTAGGCATGCTTAAACCTCATCCACAGAGTGTCCGGTCAGCGCGCGACGGATAGAATTATCCATACGGCGTGCCGCAAACTCCTGAGTCACGTGATCCAAATGTTTTATTCCGGCAGCAATCTGCGCCTCATTATTATTTTCCAGCGAGTCACGCAGTGCCTGCTGTGCTTCGCGGATGGAATGCAGTTCCTGCTCTGAAAGGAGAGACTGGTCCTCACTCAGTGCACCTTCAAGACTTTCCAGTACCCGAAGTGCATCGACTTTTTTCTCTGCCAGCTGACGGGCTTCCACATCATCACGGGCATAGGTCATAGAGTCGGTGATCATGGTCGCGATTTCATTTTCAGTCAGCCCGTAGGACGGTTTAACCTGAATAGAGGCTTCCACGCCGGTAGATTTTTCCATCGCAGTGACACTCAGCAACCCGTCAGCATCCACCTGGAAGGTGACGCGGATATGTGCGCCACCGGCCGGTAATGCAGGAATGCCCCGTAATGCAAAACGGGCCAGAGAACGGCAATCGCTGACCAGCTCACGCTCTCCCTGAACCACGTGGATACTCATCGCCGTCTGCCCGTCTTTAAAGGTGGTAAATTCCTGAGCACGTGCGACAGGGATAGTCGTGTTGCGCGGGATCACCTTTTCGGTCAGGCCACCCATGGTTTCCAGTCCCAGGGAAAGCGGGATCACATCCAGCAGCAGCATTTCACTGTCGGGTTTGTTGCCGGCCAGAATGTCGGCCTGGATGGCAGCGCCCAGCGCCACGACGCGATCCGGGTCAATAGAGGTCAGAGGTTCACGGTCGAAGAACTCCCCCACACTCTGCCGTACAGCTGGCGTGCGGGTTGAGCCACCGACCATCACCACTTCCATCACTTCATCGACACTGACACCCGCATCTTTCAGGGTCCGGCGACAGGCAACCAGTGTCTTTTTCAGCAGCGGTGCAATCAGGGCCGTAAACTGTTCACGGGTTACCTCACCCTGCCAGCCTGCGACACGGACGGTCGTCGTTTCAGTTTCACTCAGCGCAATTTTAGCCGCCGTGGCAGCATCAAGGATTTCACGCTGAACACCGGCATCACTGACATCAGTGATACCGGCCTGCTGACTTATCCACTCCGCCAGCAATTGATCGAAATCATCGCCGCCGAGCGCGGAATCCCCGCCGGTCGCGAGCACTTCAAACACGCCCCGGCTCAGACGCAGGACGGAAATATCGAACGTGCCGCCGCCTAAGTCATAGACGGCAATAATGCCTTCTTTGCCCGAGTCCAGACCATAGGCCACCGCCGCCGCGGTCGGTTCATTCAGCAGGCGCAGAACATGTAATCCGGCCAGCCGGGCCGCATCTTTGGTTCCCTGGCGCTGGGCATCATCGAAATAGGCCGGCACCGTGATAACCACACCGTCAAGTTCACCGCCCAGCGATTCCCGCGCGCGGTTCGCCAGCTCATGAAGAATATCCCCGGACACGCGGATAGGATTTACCAAGCCTGACGGGGTTTCCATCATCGGTAAACCATTTTCACTGGCAGTAAACAGATATGGCAGATGCGGGTAACGCTGGCGGATATCGGCCAGCGAACGGCCGATCAGGCGTTTGACTGAACTGAAGGTATGACGCGGGTCACGGGCTGCCTGAGCGCGGGCATCCCAGCCCACACGGGTCTGCGTTGCCTGGTAGTGGACAACCGAGGGCAACAGATGCCGGCCTTTGTCATCTGGCAACGTTTCTGCCAGTCCGCTGCGGACTGTCGCGACCAGAGAGTGGGTGGTTCCGAGGTCAATACCCGCCGCCAGCCTGCGCTGATGGGGGGCTGCGCTTAACCCGGGTTCACTGATTTGTAATAACGCCATAACGAGCTTCCCGTTCAAAAATCCAGCAGTTTTTCTTCCAGCTTTTCTGCTTCGACCCGCAGTTTAGCGAGAAATCTTAGCTTACGCACGGTATCTGCCGCTTCCGGCCACTGCTGATCAGCAAACTGCTGACGCATCAGCTGACTGCGTTGCTTTTCCATGGAGTCCAGCCGATGGAAATAAGGCGTCAGTGCATCGCTATTATTCTGCTGCTCAATGCGTTCGAGCTCTTCCCGCAGTTCGAGCTGTTCCATCAGAAAGGCCGTATCACGCAGGGTATGTTGTTCATTATTAATATCGAACCCATGAAGTGACAACAGATATTCTGCCCGGGAAAGAGGCTTTCGCAGGGCCTGGTAGCCCTGATTGATGGTTGCGGCATGCTGCAAGGCCTTCAGCCGTTCGGCTTCCGGGGCGGTCGCAAACCTGTCAGGATGGTACTGACGCTGCAGAGACTGAAACTTGTCAGACAGCGCTGTCGTGTCAAGTTCGAAAGATTCTGGCAAATCAAACAGGGTAAAATAATTCATAACCGGTCCGAAGCGTGGAATTAATAAAAAAAACGCCCCAGCAGGCTGGGGCAGATATTCAGAGTATGATACAGAGATTATACGTTGAAACTCTCGCCGCAACCGCACTCGTCTTTCACATTAGGATTGTTGAATTTAAAGCCTTCATTCAGGCCTTCTTTTACAAAATCCAGTTCTGTACCATCGAGGTAGACAAGGCTTTTGCCATCAACAACGACTCTGACGCCCTTCTCTTCAAACACAGTATCTTCAGGATGGGGTTCGTCCACAAATTCGAGAACATAAGCCATGCCCGAACAACCTGATGTTCTGACACCTAACCGTAAACCGTAACCGGAACCACGATTCGCCAGAAAAGAACTGACGCGGGCTGCCGCTGAATCGCTCAGGGAAATCGCCATCTCTCACCCTCGCTTACTTGTCGGTTTTCTTACTCTTATAGTCAGCAATTGCTGCTTTAATCGCATCTTCAGCCAGGATAGAACAGTGGATTTTGACTGGCGGTAATTCCAGCTCTTCCGCGATCTGCATGTTGGAAATGCTCTGCGCTTCATCCAGAGACTTCCCTTTTACCCATTCAGTGATCAGTGAGCTGGAAGCAATAGCTGAACCACATCCGTAAGTTTTGAAACGGGCATCTTCGATAATCCCGGTATCACTGACCTTGATCTGCAGTTTCATTACGTCGCCACAGGCAGGTGCACCCACCATGCCGCTACCGATGTTCGGATCAGTATTATCAAACGAACCAACGTTACGTGGGTTTTCGTAGTGATCGATTACTTTTTCGCTGTAAGCCATTTTTTTATTCTCCTGAAGACTATTAGTGATGCGCCCATTCAATGCTATTCAAATCCACACCCGCTTTAAACATTTCCCACAACGGAGAAAGGTCACGCAGACGGCCGATAGATTTGCGTACCAGATCAATGGCGTAGTCGATCTCTTCTTCAGTCGTAAAACGTCCTAAAGAGAAACGAATCGAACTGTGAGCCAGTTCATCGTTCATTCCCAGGGCACGCAGCACATAAGAAGGTTCCAGACTGGCTGAGGTACAGGCAGAACCGGAAGATACAGCCAGGTCTTTCAGGGCCATGATCAGTGATTCACCTTCAACGTAGTTAAAGCTGATGTTCAGGATATTCGGCGCACCGTTCTCCAGATCACCGTTTAAATACACCTCTTCCATATCCTTAACGCCATTCCACAGACGGTCACGAAGTACCCGCAGACGGGCCATTTCGCTGTCCATTTCTTCTTTCGCTATGCGGTAGGCTTCACCCATACCAACAATCTGATGCACGGCCAGTGTACCTGAGCGCATACCACGCTCATGACCGCCACCGTGCATCTGAGCTTCCAGACGAATACGTGGCTTACGGCGAACATAAAGTGCACCAATCCCTTTCGGTCCGTACAGTTTGTGCGCGGAGAAAGACATTAAATCAACTTTCAGCTGACTCAGGTCAATAGGGAGTTTACCGACGCTCTGCGTGGCATCAACATGGTAGATAATGCCGCGCGCACGGCACATTTCGCCGATCGCCGCGATATCCTGAACCACGCCAATTTCGTTATTCACATGCATGATTGACACCAGAATAGTGTCTTCACGCATGGCCGCTTCCAGCGCAGCCAGGTCAATAATACCGTTGGTCTGAGGCGTCAGGTAGGTCACTTCAAACCCTTCCCTTTCCAGCTGACGACAGGTATCCAGCACCGCTTTATGTTCAGTTTTACAGGTAATAATGTGCTTACCTTTCTTCTGATAAAACTGTGCTGCCCCTTTGATAGCCAGGTTATCGGCTTCAGTGGCACCTGAGGTGAAAACGATTTCACGCGGGTCAGCGCCCACCAGCTCAGCAATCTGGTTGCGGGCAATATCAACTGCCTCTTCAGACTGCCAGCCAAACCGGTGAGAACGGGAAGCCGGGTTACCAAAAACCCCATCCAGAGTCAGGTACTGCATCATTTTCTCAGCAACGCGTGGATCCGCAGGCGTAGTCGCAGAGTAATCCAGATAAATCGGTAATTTCATTGCTCTTAAACTCCGTACATCACTTCAATGCAAAATTTATGGTCGGACGGTCAAGGATCAGCCGGCCAATCACAGATTAATTATAATTAGCTGTAGGCTCGCAGTTTGACGTCAATCGCCTCAGGGATACGGTTATCACGGAAACGTCGGTTATCATTATTTTGACGGTCCGCTACCTTCAGAATGTCCTGGTTATTCACCAGTTCAGCCAGAGTAATATTATTCAGGAAGTCGCTGATGCGGTCGCTCAGATCGCGCCACAGCACGTGCGTCAGACAGCGTTCACCGCCCTGACACCCTTCTTTCCCCTGGCATTTAGTGGCATCGACAGACTCGTCAACCGCAGTAATGACAGTACCGACAGCGATTTCGCCGGCTTCTTTACCCAGTAAGTAACCCCCGCCTGGCCCGCGGACACTGGAGACCAGTCCGTTTTTACGCAGGCGGGAAAATAGCTGCTCAAGGTAGGAAAGAGAAATACCCTGACGTTCAGAAATATCGGCCAAAGGCACCGGGCCTTCATTGGAATGAAGTGCCACGTCCAACATGGCAGTGACAGCATAACGCCCTTTGGATGTCAGTCTCATCGTTACACGACCTCGATCAGTATCCGGTTACCGGAGTGTTAATAAAGTTCATGAGAATAAGTCTGACATTCCCGAGTGATTTGGTCAACTATTTAACCGGGTAAATTACTCAGGTATTTAACCTAACGTGTGCTGCCGGCCGCATCCCTTGCTATCACTGGTTTTCCTTATCCTTTTTTTCGAAGGATGAGAGCATTCCGCGCAGAATATTAAGCTCATCACGCTCCGGGCGGGCGCGGGTAAACAGACGACGCAGTTTACTCATGACCTGACCTGGCTGATCCTTACGAATAAAGCCACTGTTCAGCATCATCTTTTCCAGATGCACATAGAAACGTTCCAGGTCATCCACCAGCGGATACGGTGATTCCGCATACTGAGGAGCCGGCTCTGCGGCTTCCTGCGCCTGCAGCCAGGCCATACGCACTTCATAGGCAATCAGCTGCACGGCCATCGCCAGGTTCAGCGAGCTGTATTCCGGATTGGCCGGAATAGCCACATGGTAATGACACTTCTGTAATTCTTCGTTGGTCAGACCGACTCGCTCACGGCCGAACACCAGTGCCACCGGAGCCTGCTGACCTTCTTCCACGCTTTTTACACCACACTCCCTGGCATCGAGCATCGGCCACGGCAATGAACGGGAGCGCGCACTGGTACCAACCACCAGGCTGCATCCGGCAATGGCTTCATCCAGTGAGTCCACAATCGAAGCATTACCGATCAAATCGCTGGCCCCGGCAGCCAGGGAAATGGCCTGGGAATCCGGTTTAATTAACGGATTGACCAGATAGAGATTCGAAAGACCCATGGTTTTCATGGCGCGGGCAACGGAGCCCATATTCCCAGTGTGAGAAGTCTCGACCAGGACAATACGAATATTCTGCAACATAGATTGGAAGCCAGTGTAAAAATGTATAGGAGGATATTAACATAAAAAGAGACATTGTCTGAACACACTGCTATACTTCGAGCCGTTTTTTCGTTCTTTAACATCCAGTGGGAATAACTGATGCATCCGATGCTGAACATTGCCGTGCGCGCTGCGCGCAAGGCCGGTAATTTAATCGCCAAAAATTACGAAACCCCTGACGCGGTTGAAACCAGTCAGAAAGGCAGTAACGACTTTGTCACCAATGTTGACCGTGACGCGGAACGCCTGATTATTGAGGTAATTCGTAAATCTTACCCTCAGCACACCATCATCACCGAAGAAAGCGGTGAGCTGGCTGGCGAAGACAAGGATGTTCAATGGGTTATTGATCCACTGGATGGTACGACCAACTTCATCAAACGCTTCCCTCACTTTGCCGTGTCTATCGCCGTCCGCATTAAAGGCCGTACCGAAGTTGCCGTGGTCTATGACCCGATGCGCAATGAACTGTTCAGTGCCGCGCGCGGTCAGGGTGCACAGCTGAACGGTTACCGTTTACGCAGCAGCACTGCGCGTGATCTGGACGGGGCTATTCTGGCGACCGGTTTCCCGTTCAAAGCAAAACAACACTCCGTGCCTTTTATCAATGTCGTAAGCAAACTGTTTACTCAGTGTGCTGACTTCCGTCGTACCGGTTCTGCGGCACTGGATCTGGCCTATGTTGCCGCAGGCCGTACCGATGGTTATTTTGAAATCGGTCTGAAACCATGGGATTTTGCTGGCGGCGAACTGCTGGTCCGTGAAGCGGGCGGCCTGGTCACCGACTTTACCGGCGGTCATGGTTACCTGCAATCAGGCAACATCGTCGCCGGTAACCCGCGTGTTGTTCGCGCAATCCTGGCTTCTATGCGTGATGAATTAAGCGAAGCGTTAAAACGCTAAGCTCCCCTCCCCGGGCCGCCGCGCCCGGGGAGTATTCCGTCAGATTTCCGCAGTGCTCTTCAGCTATTGCATTTTTTACAGGCATCGGCCTCCCCGCCGGGTTATTCCTTTACTGCCTCAGGCATTCCTTATCCCCGGGTTTTCGTCCCTGACAGAGTCCCTCTCCCCTGTACCGCGGTGACAATCACCCGAGTCACACTCAGACAAAAAAGCCGGCAGACAAAATGCCTGCAATGCGGCGCCCCTGAATTTCCACCCAAGGCGTGCAGGAATAACCGGTGACCGATCACAGTAAAACCGCTCTGTTATTTCAGCATTCTGCAGGAAAGTCAGCGGAATACAATGGACAGGCGTCACTTCACAAGAGTGTGTCGTCGGAGATAGCAGAGGGTCGGATCATCAGGATATTCTGAGATACCGGCGTCAGTGCAGGTATATGGCAGGCAGGATTGGCAGAGACAACGCCATCATGCTTCACTGAATACGGCGGTATGGAAGCAGAAAGGCGACCTCAGGCCGCCTTTCTCTGTTCAGACGCCGGTCAGACCGGCGTTAGTCGTCTCAGGCATAAACCGGCAGACGGGCACAGATTTCCAGCACTTTACCTTTCACGCGCTCGATAGTGGCTTCATCGTTGATATTGTCCAGAATATCAGCAATCCAGCCAGCCAGTTCACGCACGTCCGCTTCGTTGAAACCACGACGGGTCACTGAAGGGGTACCGATACGAATACCGGAAGTGACAAACGGGCTCTTCGGATCGTTAGGAACGCTGTTTTTGTTAACCGTGATGTTGGCACGGCCCAGCGCTGCATCGGCCTCTTTACCGGTCAGATTTTTGTCGACCAGGTCCAGCAGGAACAGGTGGTTGTGAGTGCCACCGGAAACGATGTTGTAGCCTCGGGCCAGCAGGACTTCGACCATCGCTTTCGCATTAACAGCGACCTGCTGCTGATAGGCTTTAAATTCCGGCTCCATCGCTTCTTTCAGCGCGACCGCTTTACCCGCGATCACATGCATCAGAGGGCCACCCTGACCACCAGGGAACACTGCTGAGTTCAGTTTCTTATACAGATCTTCATCACCGCCTTTCGCCAGGATCAGTCCGCCACGCGGGCCTGCCAGGGTTTTATGGGTAGTGGTGGTGACGATATGTGCATGAGGCACCGGGTTCGGATAAACATCCGCAGCCACCAGGCCCGCGACGTGAGCCATATCGACAAACAGCCATGCACCAATGCTGTCTGCAATTTCGCGCATTTTTGCCCAGTCACAGACACCGGAATACGCAGAGAAACCGCCGACAATCATTTTAGGCTTATGCGTTTTGGCCAGTTCAGCCAGCTCTTCATAGTCTATCTTGCCGCTGTCATCGATACCGTAAGGGACAACGTTATAGAGTTTACCGGACAGGTTTACCGGAGAGCCGTGTGTCAGGTGACCACCGTGCGCCAGGTTCATCCCCAGAATGGTATCACCCGGCTGCAGCAGTGCGGTGTAAACAGCAAAGTTAGCCTGTGAGCCACTGTGTGGCTGAACGTTAGCGTAATCTGCACCAAACAGCTCTTTAGCACGATCGATCGCTAACTGCTCTACGATATCGACGTATTCACATCCGCCGTAATAACGCTTACCAGGATACCCTTCTGCGTATTTGTTGGTTAGCTGTGAACCCTGAGCCTGCATTACGCGTGGGCTGGTGTAGTTTTCTGAAGCAATTAATTCAATGTGCTCTTCCTGACGCACTTTCTCCTGCTCCATCGCCTCCCACAGTGGGGCATCATAATCGGCTATGTTCATCTCTCGCTTTAACATCCGCATCTCCTGACTCAGCTAACTTAAAAACGGCAATTTAACACCCATCGGCGGGTAACGGCCCACAGTGTAAACTCTTTTCCGGGAGGACGGTAGCCGGAATACACTCTTTTTACGCAAACGATTGGCACACCGACAGCATGCGGGTTACCTGCTGAAATGAAAGTGCTTTTTTAACTGATATTTTTTCATCTGCGACCACGATTTATTTCATATTGCAGGAAGGAATAACGATAAAAAACAAATACCCCTGTTTACTTTACGGGTAACGGGTAATAACATGTATTTTAAATACATGTTATTACAACCCCGCGAAGGAACACCCCATGCTTGATGCGAAAACTATTGCACTGGTCAGAGAAACCCTCCCCGCCATCGCGGCCGCCGGCCCGGCGGTCACACAGCATTTCTATCAGCGTATGCTGAGCCATAACCCGGAACTGAAAGATATCTTCAATATGAGCAACCAGGCCAGCGGCCGTCAGCCGGAAGCCTTGTTTAAAGCACTTTGCGCTTACGGCAGTCATCTGGATACCCCGGAAGCCCTGCTCCCTGCCGTCGAAAAAATTGCCCAAAAACATGTCAGTCTGTCGATTCAGCCGGAACAATATGCCATTGTCGGGGAACATTTACTGGGTACGATCCGGGAGCTGCTGGATCCTGGCAACGAGGTTCTGGCGGCCTGGGCGAAAGCCTACGGTGTCCTGGCAGATATCTTTATCAACCGTGAAGAGCAGATTTACGCACAGCATGAACAGCTGTCCGGCGGCTGGCGCGGAACCCGCGATTTTGTCATCAGTGAGATTAAGCAGGAAAGCGAGGTGATTAAGAGTTTCGTACTGACCCCGGCAGACGGGCAGCCCGTTTCAGAGTTTACCGCCGGGCAATTTGTCGCGCTGTATCTTAAACCGGAAGGATTTACCCACCGCCAGATCCGGCAGTATTCACTGACCCGAAACCCGGACGGTAAGAGCTATCGCATCGCCGTCCGTCGCCAGCCGCAAGGACAGGTCTCAGAATGGTTACATCGTCAGGCAAAATGCGGTGACCGGGTGTCACTTTCGGCACCGTCCGGCGATTTCCAGCTGGACAGTTCGCTGTTTCCGGCACCGATCACTCTCATTTCTGCGGGGTCCGGACAGACACCGTTGCTGGCCATGCTGCATGCGCTGGCGAAACACCAGTATCCGGCGCGGGTTAACTGGTGGCATGCCGCACACAATCGTGCAGAACATGCATTCGGTGAAGAAGTCACTCAACTGGGCGCGACGCTGGAGTCTTTCCGTGAGGTCATCTGGTATAAACAGCCCGACGGTGCACTGGCAGACAGCCGTTACCGTTCAGGTCTGATCAATATTACACAGGCAGGTAGCGCGCTCGATAACCCGCAGTGCCACTATTTTGTCTGTGGTCCGACAGGGTTTATGCAGTCTGTCATCCATCAGTTAACCGAAGCCGGCGTCAGTCAGTCGCATATTCATTATGAACTGTTTGGCCCGCATCAGGATCTCTGAGCTGTTCAGCGGGCCACTCTGTTGCGGTGGCCCGAGGGATCAGATAGCTTCTTCGTCTTCTTCACCGGTACGGATACGTACTACCCGTGCCACGTCGAACACAAAAATCTTACCATCACCGATTTTACCGGTCTGTGCGGTACGCATAATCGTTTCCACACAGGTATCGACGATATCGTCGGCAATCACTAATTCAATTTTTACCTTCGGCAGAAAATCGACCATATATTCTGCGCCACGGTATAACTCGGTATGTCCCTTCTGACGCCCAAAGCCCTTCACTTCTGTCACTGTCATGCCGGTGATGCCGACTTCTGCCAGCGCTTCACGGACATCATCCAGTTTGAAGGGTTTAATAATCGCATCAATTTTTTTCATAGCTGAACCTTTTTCGCTTTCATCTGTGACGCCAGGGTCATTTCCCGGAGGTTAGTGCGCTCACCGGTGTGTCCGGTAAAAAATAAACGCGTGCAACTTACCTTGTAAAATCGTCCGCGTCCAGTTTCTCTCCGGCATCCGGGATCCGTACTGGCGGCACCGGGCGCTTTCCGCTGCCATAAGCACGGTTCGTCTGGCTCACGCGGCCGTCCCCGGTCCACAGACCGAATGCCGGTAACGGCCTTCAGGGTAAGTTTCCGCATCGTTTTAATCATGGCACTCTTTAACCGGAAGATCCTCTGCCGGGGGAAATTCCGCGCAGCTCCTCTGTCATCGGATAATCGCGTTCAACCGACTCCTGCTGTACAGACCGGATGCGGTATCACAACCTGCCGCGCACCCGCCCGGATATCCTGAGGCCCTGCCAGTAAAAAAGCGCCCCGCAGGGCGCTTTTAAGACGGTGTCGCCGGTATCAGCCTAACTGCTGACGGGCATTACGGAAAATACGCATCCACGGGCTGTCCTCGCCCCACTCCTGAGGATGCCAGGAGTTACTGACGGTACGGAATACACGCTCAGGGTGCGGCATCATAATCGTGACACGGCCGCTGGTATTGGTGACTGCCGTGATCCCTTGCGGGGAACCATTCGGGTTTGCCGGATAGGTTTCGGTCGGTTGACCATAGTTATCCACATAACGCAGTGCCACCAGGCCGGCCGCCTGCAGCGCATCCAGTTGTGCCTGTCCTGAGAATTCAGCAAAGCCTTCGCCGTGTGACACCGCGATCGGCATCCGGGAGCCTGCCATGCCGGATAACAGCAGTGACGGGCTTTCGGCCACTTCGGTCAGGCTGAAACGACCTTCAAAACGCTCTGACTGGTTACGGACAAATCTCGGCCACAGGTCGCTGCCCGGGATCAGTTCACGCAGATTCGACATCATCTGACACCCATTACAGACGCCGAGTGCCAGTGTCCCGCTGCGGTTAAAGAATTGCCCGAAGGTGTCACGGACCCGCGGATTAAACAGGATCGATTTTGCCCAGCCTTCCCCGGCCCCTAAGACATCCCCGTAAGAGAAACCACCACAGGCCGACAGCAGATGGAAATCGTCCAGAGACTGACGTCCGGCCAGCAGATCGCTCATATGCACATCCACCGCTTCAAAACCGGCACGGTGGAAGGCGGCTGCCATTTCCACATGTGAGTTGACCCCCTGCTCGCGCAGTACGGCCAGCTTCGGTCTGACGCCGGTCGCTATCATCGGCGCAGCGATATCCTCTGCCGGGTTGAACGTCAGGCTGACATTCAGCCCCGGGTCGTTATTATCCAGTTTTGACTGATGTTCTTCATCGGCACAGTCCGGGTTATCACGTAACCGCTGCATCTGCCAGGTGGTTTCCGCCCACCAGCGACGCAGTGTCGAACGCTTCTCCTGATAAATCACCTGCTGACCGGCATTGATGACAAACTCATCACCCGGCTCAGCGGCACCGAGAACATGCAGGCAATCTGCCAGACCATGACGGGCAAAAATATCGCTAATGGCCTGTTTATCTTCCGCTTTCACCTGGATAACGGCGCCCAGTTCTTCGGTAAACAATGATGCCAGTACATCCTGCCCCAGTGAGGCCACATCCACACGCAAACCGCAGTGACCTGCGAAGGCCATTTCAGCCAGTGTTACCAGCAGCCCGCCGTCAGAGCGGTCATGATAAGCCAGTAATTTCTGCTCAGAAACCAGTTGCTGGATGGCGTTGAAGAAACCGGCCAGCTGTTGTGCATTGCGAACGTCTGCCGGTTTGTCTCCGAGCTGGCTGTAAACCTGTGCCAGCGCTGTTGCCCCCAGGGTATTGGCACCCGCCCCCAGATCCACCAGCATCAGCAGGTTATCTGTGCCGGGCTGTAACTGAGGTGTCACGGTGTGACGAACATCTTCGACACGCGCAAAGGCAGTGATCACAAGCGATAACGGTGATGTCATCTCTCGCGGCTGATTATCCTGCTGCCAGCGGGTTTTCATCGACATCGAATCTTTCCCGACCGGAATCGTCAGACCCAATGCCGGACACAGTTCTTCACCGACGGCTTTTACCGCCGCATATAACCCGGCATCTTCGCCCGGGTGTCCGGCGGCGGACATCCAGTTTGCGGACAGCTTGATGCGGCTCAGAGAACCAATATCGGTGGCGGCCAGGTTCGTCAGAGCTTCACCGACGGCCAGCCGGGCGGAGGCGGCAAAATCGAGCAGAGCGACAGGCGCACGCTCACCCATGGCAAAGGCTTCGCCATGATAGCTGTCCAGGCTGGCCGTCGTAACGGCACAGTTCGCAACAGGAACCTGCCACGGTCCGACCATCTGGTCGCGTGCCACCATCCCGGTGACGGAACGGTCACCGATAGTAATAAGGAAGGTCTTTTCTGCGACGCCCGGCAGATGCATAACGCGTTTAACCGCCTCGGCCAGTGATATGTCATCACGGTTTAACGCCGTCCCGCAGACCTGTTTTGTCTCGACGTCCCGCGTCATTTTCGGGGTTTTGCCGAGCAGCACATCCAGCGGCATATCGATAGGCTGATTATCGAAGTGTGTGTCATTCAGGGTCAGATGCAGTTCTTCGGTCGCTTCACCGATCACCGCATAAGGTGCGCGTTCACGCTGACATAACTGCTCAAACAACGGCAGTTTGTCCGGCGACACCGCTAAAACATAACGTTCCTGCGACTCATTACACCAGACTTCCAGCGGGCTCATGCCGGGTTCATCGTTCAGGATGTCACGCAGATTGAAACGCCCGCCACGTCCACCGTCACTGACCAGTTCCGGCATCGCGTTGGACAGCCCCCCTGCACCGACATCATGGATAAACAGGATCGGGTTCTGTTCGCCCAGCTGCCAGCAGCGGTCGATCACTTCCTGACAGCGACGCTCCATTTCCGGGTTGTCACGCTGAACAGAGGCAAAATCCAGATCGGCATCGGACTGACCGGAAGCCATCGATGACGCCGCTCCACCGCCCAGACCGATATTCATCGCCGGACCGCCCAGCACGATCAGTTTAGCGCCGATGCTGATCTCACCTTTCTGCACATGATCACCACGGATGTTACCGATCCCTCCGGCCAGCATGACCGGCTTATGGTAACCACGCAGTTCTTCACCGTTATGGCTGGTCACCCGCGCTTCATAAGTACGGAAGTATCCGTTCAGCGCCGGACGACCAAATTCATTGTTAAATGCCGCTCCGCCCAACGGACCATCGGTCATGATCTCCAGTGCGGTCACGATACGATCCGGTTTACCGAAATCCTGCTCCCACGGCTGTTCAAAGCCCGGAATACGCAGGTTAGAGACAGAGAAACCGCTGAGACCGGCTTTAGGTTTAGCACCTCGTCCGGTCGCGCCTTCATCACGGATTTCACCCCCGGATCCGGTCGCGGCCCCCGGCCACGGAGAAATCGCCGTCGGGTGGTTATGCGTTTCGACTTTCATCAGGATATGGGCATCTTCCTGGTGGAAATCGTAAATCCCCTGCTTATCGTCCGCATAAAAACGGCCAACCTTCGAGCCTTCCATCACGGCGGCATTATCTTTATAGGCCGACAGCACGTGCTCAGGGTTTTTCTCAAAGGTATTTTTGATCATCTTAAACAGCGATTTCGGCTGTTGAACACCATCGATGATCCAGTCGGCATTGAAAATTTTATGCCGGCAGTGCTCAGAGTTAGCCTGAGCAAACATATAGAGTTCGATATCGTTAGGATTGCGTCCCAGTCCGGTAAACGCAGCCAGCAGGTAGTCAATTTCGTCCTCTGCCAGAGCCAGGCCGAGAGACGCGTTCGCTTCTTCCAAAGCCTGACGACCTTTACCAAGGATATCGACCGCTTTTACCGGCTGAGGCGTTTGCTGAACAAATAACTGCTGCGCCTGAGTCAGTGAGGTATAAACCGTTTCCATCATCCGGTCATGTAATAACGCGGACAATTCAGCCCATTGAGCCTCTGAAATAGTCTCAGCCTGAATATAGAACGCCAGCCCTCTTTCCAGACGGATGACTTTCGCCAGTTCACAGTTATGGGCAATATCCGTGGCTTTAGAAGACCAGGGAGAAATCGTCCCGGGACGAGGAGTCACCAGTAATAAGCGTCCGGCAGGTTCATGCTCCGCCAGTGAGGGGCCGTATTTAAGAAGACGTTGAAGACGGTTTTTTTCATCATCACTCAGGGGGGAACTGACATCGGCAAAATGTACATATTCAGCATAAATATCGCTGACGGGCAGGTGAGCATTTCTGAAACTGTTCAGGAGTTTGTTAATACGAAATGCCGACAGAGCGGGCGAGCCACGCAAAATTTCCATCATTAAAGATCTCTCGTCTTCGAAACGCCGGACGACGCTTCATTGGGCGCAACAGGGGAAAACGGACGCCATTATAAAGAATAACCCTCTGTTACGAAACCGTTTGCGTTGATTTTCTGCGGATAATCCTGCGGTCAAAAAACAAACATTTCTTGCTATAAAAGTTGCTCTTTGTCGTTTTGTTGCTCAGAATGCACCTCGCTCCGGGGAGTTTACCCTCTGTTACATTCCTGCCAAAAGGCTAAACCCGGAGCTGATTAACGAGATAACTTTTTGAAATATTTAAAATTAAATTATCTTTTGATCGGTCTTGTCACCTTGTTACTGGCAATGGCTCTATGGCCTGCTATCTCCTGGCATTCAGGTACACAAGATACTCTGTCGCAGATTAAATCCCGCGGAGTGTTACGTGTCAGCACCATAAGCTCTTCTCTGACCTGGCAAAAGAACAGCAAAAATCCGACGGGGATGGATTATGAGCTGGCTAAACGCTTTGCAGACTATCTGGGCGTGAAGCTGGACATCTCCGTACGTCCAAACATTGAAAGCCTGTTTGATGATCTTAACCATCATCGTACCGATATCCTGGCTGCCGGACTCGCCTGGGATGCAGAACGTCAACGCGATTACCGTAGCGGCCCTGCTTATTATATGACAACGCAGCAACTGGTTTACCGGGTGGATAAACCCCGCCCGAAAAATCTGGATGATTTACACGGCACCTTGTCGGTGCCTTCGGAGTCGTCCTTTATTTCGACCTTGCAGGCGTTCAAAGCGAATAAATATCCGCAACTCAGCTGGCATGTGGAGAATAAGCTCAGTCCGCAAGCCATGCTGGAGCAGGTGGCTGACGGCAAACTGGATTATACCATCGGCGATTCAGCCACTATCGGGATGATGCAACGCATCCACCCGCAACTGGCCGTGGCATTTGATGTCACCAATGAAGCGCCGGTTAACTGGTATATGGCAAAAACGGCTGACGATAGTCTGAACGCTGCACTGCTGGATTTTTACAACCAGCTGAATGAAGAAGGCACACTGGCCAGACTGGATGAGAAATATCTGGGGCATACCGGCAGCTTTGATTATGTCGATACCCGGACTTTTCTGCGGGCTATCGACAGTACGTTACCGTCATTACAGCCGCTGTTCAGGAAGTACGCCAGCCAGATCGACTGGCGACTGCTCGCAGCCATTGCTTACCAGGAATCTCACTGGGACCCGCAGGCCACCTCTCCGACCGGGGTCCGGGGCATGATGATGCTGACACGTAATACTGCCGACAGTCTGGATGTGGCTAATCGCCTGGACGCCGCAGAAAGTATTCGTGGCGGTAGCCAGTATTTGCAGAAGCTGATGGATAAAGTTCCGCCGACCATCCCTCAGGATGAGCGGATCTGGTTTGCGCTGGCGGCCTATAATATGGGCTTTGCTCATATGATGGATGCGCGCAAGCTGACCATGATGCAGGGCGCTAACCCGGACAGCTGGGCCGATGTTAAACAACGGCTGCCGCTGCTGTCACAGAAGCGCTACTACCGTCAGACCACTTACGGGTTTGCCCGCGGCACCGAAGCCTATAATTACGTGGAAAATATTCGTAAGTACAATATCAGCCTGGTCGGATATCTGCAGGAAGCAGAAAAGAAGAAGCAACAAATCATCCCTATTCCTGACTCTGACATGCCTTCTCCGTCAGAGCCACAAATAGCGATGAACTGATCCGATAACCTACTGATCCTCGCGCTGCGTCTGACGCAGCGCTTTTTTTTGTGCTCTGCGCTGGCGGAAGAACTCGCTTAACTGATTCGCACACGCTTCTGCCAGCACGCCCCCCTCCACGACTATCCGGTGATTCATCCCGGGATGATGCAGAATATCCAGTAATGAACCCGCAGCCCCCGTTTTCGCATCACGGGCGCCATAGACCAGCCGGGAGATACGGCTATGGATCATCGCCCCGGCACACATCGTGCAGGGCTCCAGGGTGACATAGAGGGTGGTATCCAGTAACCGGTAATTTTCTAATGCCTTTCCGCCATTGCGTAATGCCATCATTTCGGCATGGGCCGTCGGATCATGATCCCCGATGGGATGATTCCAGCCTTCGGCAATCACTTCGCCGCCCTGCACTAACACCGCTCCGACAGGCACCTCATTATTTTCCTGAGCCCGGGTGGCTAACGTCATGGCATAACGCATCCAGTACTCATCATTTTTGTCGGTCACTCTCTTTCCTCTGAAACGATAACAACACCGATTATAACGATTTCAGGCGGTAAATCGTAGTACGGCACGGTTTTTACCGGCAGTCATGCTGAAAGAGGCAATACGGAAAGTAACTTTAGTTATTAATAATAATTTCTTATAAAATTAAATTATTAACATTAATTTATATTACGATATATTTCAGCAGAAATAATTTCACAAAAAAATCACAAAACCACACGGGATTAAAAAACCAAAAAATCCATATAAAACAATCAACTGCCATACCATTCCGAAAAAAATCACCTGAAACTGCCTTTCTGCATTCGAGCGCCCCACCCGCTCAGTTAACTGAGACTTTTCTTATTCATGTGATAATCTGTTGTTAGCAAAACAGAAAGTAAAGATAAATTAATCATTATTAATACCGGTAACGACGACCTGAAAAATCAGACATGTTGTGATTGGTCAGAAAAACACTGCGCTGCCGGACATACTGCCGTCTTCCACACTGCATAAGGTTACTTGATTATGAAACTCAGAAAAAAGCTGTTAATTACGTTAGGGGTCGCCTTAACCACTGCCTTCACCAGTCTTTCGGCCAGCGCGGCTGAAGGGACATTAACCGGCCAGGTTGGGGTTCAGGTGACGATTAAAGAAGGTTGTACTGTCGCCAACGGCAGTTCGTCTTCGGGCACGAACAGCTGGGGAACACTTAATTTTGGTACCTATGCTGATCTAACCTCAATCATTAATGGCAGTGTATTAGGTTCCGACGGGAAGGATGCCGTAACGGTGACCTGCACCTCAGGGCTTAGCCCGACCCTGACACTGGATGGCGGCCTGAATGAATCGGGTAATGTCCGTAATATGGTAAACACCACCACCACCAGCGGTACCACTACCAGCTCGGACATCGCTTATCACCTCTATTCCGATGCTTCTTACGACACAGAAATTGAACCCGGCACCGCTATTTCACTGACAGCCAGTGGTGATGCACAAAGTATTCCTATCTATGGGCGGATCCTGCCGACCGGCCAAACCTCGACGGCACCGACCTCCGGGACATATACCGATACAGTGACAGCGACCTTAGCCTGGTAAACAGGTGAAGATAAGTGAAATGACCTGCCACTTCACTTTAGCCGCCTTGTTAGCCCTGTTTTCCGTGGCCGCGTCTGCAGATATCACGACGAGCAGCTTCACCGTCTCCTCAGTGATCACCAGTGGATGTGCTCTCGGAACAAGCAGTAGTGATTCGGTAACCGATTTCGGCACATTGAATTTTGGTTCGATGTCTTCGATCGCGGATAACGTGGATGTGGCAAGTACTCCCGGGGCGGGTTCCATTGTCGTGACCTGCACCCCGGGGATGTCTGTTTCAATCGCACTGGATTACGGGCTCCATGGCGGGTCAGCCAGCGAACGTTATATGGAAAACAGCGACAGCACCGCGACCCTCGGCTATCAGCTTTATCAGGATGCCTCTTACAGTACCGTTTGGGGAACGGGCTCACTGGCCTATAGCGTCGCATCCTTTCCCGACACGACCCAGACATACACCCTATACGGACGGTTATTTCCGGTCACAGGTTTACCCACTGCCGGCACCTATACCGATACCATTACCGTTACTCTGACTTATTAAAGCGTAAATACATGAAAATCCGATCTGTCTTACTGTCTCTCTTACTCTCACTCCCCGCATTATTTACTGCCGCTCATGCCGCAAGCTCCATCCTGGTATGGCCGATATTTCAGGTGATAAAAAATAGCGACAGAGGTTCAGAGCTATGGCTACAGAATGAGGGAGGTAATGCCGTCACCCTGCAGGTGCGGATTTTTAAATGGCAGCAGCGTCACTCCGCCTCTGTTTACTCGGACCAGAAAGATGTGCTGGCAAGCCCCCCTTTCGTGACGATCCAGCCGGGGGGAAGACAACTGATCCGCCTGATCCGCCTGCGGCCGACGGCTGCGCAGCAGGAAGATGCCTACCGCATTGTTATCGATGAGATCCCGGGGGTGATGGCACCTCAGATGCAAAACCACAATGCCGGACTGATCATGCGCATGCGGTATGTATTACCGCTGTTCCTGTATGGTCAGGGTATCCAGCCTGTCGGTCAGAACGGACCGGTGACGGATATCCGGAAAAAACTCTCCTGGCAGATACTCTCCTCCGGGGGCAAACCCGTGCTGGCCATTACCAACCATGGAACACGCCATGCCAGGCTGAGTGATATTTTCTGGGGAAGTGATGCGATGCATCCTGATGTTTTTATCTCGAAAGGATTTCTCGGGTATGTTCTGCCAGGGCAGACGGTGAACTTCCCTCTGCCGGAAAAGCCCGCCCTGCATCCACAACTCTTTACGCGACTGGCAGATAATGTGGCGCCGGTCATGATAGACGCTGGCAGATAATCATGAATAAGGCCTTACATCCGCTGCTGTTAAGCATGGCCTGTAGCCTGTCCGGCATCGCCCGGGCAGATGATTATAACCAGTTGCCGCCACCGACACTGGGCCAGGCAGAAAGTAAGGCCTATACCCTTTACCTGACCTTGTCAGTTAACGGTAATAAAAATCCTGAACTGGTGCCGGTATCGGTGAATAATGATCATTTCATGGTGGGCGCCGCCGTCTTAAGAAAAAACTATCTTAAGTTCCCGGCCACGTCAGGGTTAGTGGATGTCACTCAACTCCCCGGGGTACATGCCACTTATGACAGTGCCCGGCAGCAACTGGATCTGCGGGTTCCTGATGCCTGGCTACCTGAACAATTCCTGGGTAACCGCCGGCGGCAGAAAGAACTGGTTCCGGTCACCAGCCATGGCGTATTGCTCAACTATGATGCTTACAGCCTGAAATCGGGATCCGGTACAGCCACCACCAGTACGCTGTTAGAAGGTCGTTTCTTCAGCGATGAAGGCACACTTTCACAAAGTGGCGTCTGGCGAACGACCTGGCAAGGCAACGATAACACCCCGCAAGGGTATATGCGTTATGACACTTCCTGGAAATACAGTGATGTTAACCGGTTAATCAGCGTCCAGGCCGGAGATTTCATCAGTGACTCTCTGACCTGGAGTAACTCCGTTCGGATGGCCGGATTACGGATCAGCCGTAATTTCAGCGTTCGTCCGGACCTGGTGACATACCCGTTATTAAACTGGTCGGGCTCGGCGGCCGTCCCCGGAACGGTCAATTTATTCGTTAACGGCTACAAAACCAGCAGCCAGTCAGTGAATGCCGGTCCCTATACGCTGACAGATGTTCCTTTTATTAATGGTGCCGGTGAAGCCACGGTAGTGACGACCGATGCGCTGGGACGTCAGGTTTCAACCACTATCCCGTTTTACGTCTCCAATAAGTTACTTGCGCGCGGCATGAGCGATTTTGACCTCTCAGCCGGCGTATTACGCCGCAACTACGGAACAAAAAGTAATGATTACGGGGAAGGTGCCTTCAGTGGTATTTACCGTTACGGGCTGACTAATCGTCTTACCGGCTCCGTGCACAGTGAAGCCAGCGAAAAGTTATGGCTCGCCGGCACCGGCGCCGACTTCACTCCGGGGCAGTGG
Source organism: Tatumella terrea (assembly GCF_039523755.1). Lineage (NCBI taxonomy): Bacteria > Pseudomonadati > Pseudomonadota > Gammaproteobacteria > Enterobacterales > Erwiniaceae > Tatumella > Tatumella terrea. The sequence goes on from NZ_BAAAFX010000014.1 coordinate 208,990, forward strand.
GGAACCCTCAGCCTGTCCGTAAGCCACAGTCAGTACGACAGCCTGCAGCACGGGCAGCAGTATACCTCCGGCTGGTCCTACTATGGCCGGCTCTGGAGCCTGAATCTTCAGCATATCAATACCCGCGGCACTTATCTGGATCTTTCCGATGACAGTAATGACGCGGCATCCAGCCGGAGTTCAGATCAGGCCACCTTCAGCATTACCCCTATCGGCCAGGCCGCCGGAACCTTCGGGTTGGGTTATTTCGCTATCCGTGCGCAGGATGGCACCCGGACCCGGCTGGCTAACGCATCATGGAGTCATGCCATCGGTCGTAGTGCCAGCTTTAGTCTGAGCCTGAACAAAACGCTGAGCAGTCATGCGCTGACCGGGGTAGCACAACTGACTATCCCTTGGGGTGACCAGTCAACCGTGAATGCCACCGCTAATCAGAACGCCAATGGCAAGGTCACCGGACAGATTGGCTACACCCGGGCCGCCCCGGTGGAGGGGGGGCTGGGATGGACGGTCGCCCACTCCTTCAGTAAAGAGAATTATAACCAGGCAAACCTGACCTGGATAAACCGTTATTCGACAGTCAGTGGCGGATTCTATGGCGATGACAGTAACGTTAATCAGTGGATAGAAGCCAGCGGGTCTCTCATTGCGATGGATAATGATTATTTCCTTTCGCGGCCAATCAACGACGCTTTTATTGTGGCAGATACCGATGGCTACCCGGATACCGTCGTCAGGTATGAAAACCGTCGGGTCGGGGTCACCGATAAACAGGGACATCTGCTTATCCCCTGGGTCTCCGGCTGGTATGCGGGAAAAGTCTCTATCGATACCATGAATTTACCGGCAGATATTGATGCTCCGGTACCGGAAAAACGGGTGGCTGTACGTGAGGACAGTGGTGCCATCGTGCACTTTCCTGTGATGCGGGTACGCTCAGCAATACTGACCCTCACCAATGATCGGGAACAACCATTGCCGGTGGGAACTCCGTTAAACGAACTGGACAGTGGTCAGTCTGCAGTCGTCGGCTATGACGGCCAGGCATGGTTATCCCATCTCGGCAGACAGAATCGCTTAGTGATCACTACCCCGGACGGTGAATGTCACTATTCCTTCACCTTACCTCAGGAAACCCGGATCCCTGCCACTATAGGCCCGATAGAATGTCACTTCCCCTCAGTAAAGGAGCCGCTTAATGACCGGTAATTCCTTCCTCCTGCGGCTGACAGGACTGTTATTACTCTTCGTTTCTCATCTCTGTCTGGCCGACTGTACGTCCAGTTCGGCCAGCGGAAGCTTCGGCTCGCTCAGTTCATTCACCCTGGCAAGCACGGCTGAAACCGTGGAGACCGGTTCCGGCTTTACCTGCACCGGCGGGTTATTAACGTTATTAAGCACGGATACTATCACCGCGACTATCGCCTCCTCGGCCGGGGAAAGTGGCAGCACACCGCAGATGACCAGTGCGTCGGGCAGTGCGATCCCTTACACGATATGTGCCAGTTCCGGTTGCGGCACCACCTATACCATAGGCCAGACCATCACCTGGAGCTCAACCTCATTACTCGGGCTGCTGGGGTTGTTTGATGCCAGTGACGGATCGTTACCCCTGTATATCCATACCGCCGCCGGCCTGAATGTGCCGGCAGGAACCTATACCGATACCATCACCATCAACTGGCATTACAATATTTGTTTTATCGGCCTGCTGGGGGTCTGTGCCTATACCACGGGTGATACGACATCGACGGTCACCTTAACCGCGATAGTCACTAATGATTGCACTATTGAAGAGGCTCCGGATGTCAGTTTCGGCAGTGCCGCATTACCGGCAAACTTCGCCTCTGTTGCCAGTGCACTGACGGTCCTGTGCACGAAAAATGCCGCCTATACCGTCAACCTGAGCAGCAGCAATCCGGTCAGCGGGGACTGGCGACAGATGTCATCGGCGATTGACGGATCGACCCGCTATTTGCTCTATCAGCTTTATCAGGCGGATGGCACCGCCTGGACACCCGAAAACGACCTGAGTGAAACCGGCACCGGTGAATCCCAGACGATCAATTATACCGCCACGGTGGACAGCTCTCAGACCAATCAGCCCGCCGGCAGCTATACGGATACCATCACGGTGACGGTCACCTATTAGCCCCGCAGCCCCTGGCTTCGGCAGACAGCGACAGCTACCTGATGCGCTGCATTTCACCGCCGGGGGTGATCCGCCAGCGGTGCTGGCAAAAGGACAACAGCGGGTTGTCCTGCCGGCTGTCACTGTAGCCGCTGAATAACGCGAGCGGATGACCCATCCGTTTTTCCAGCTGTGTCACTTTCTCATGGCCCAGACAACGCAGAGTCAGTACCCTTCCGCCAAAGCGTCTTTCCATCCGGGTCGCAATCAGATTCACCGCCGGCAGGAAATCACTCTGCTGATACACCTGTTCGACCAGCGATTGCGGCGAACCGGTGATCAGCCAGACCCGGGTATCACTGGCCTGCAGATATTCATTAAGACGTTGTATCACCCGCGGGAATGGCGTCACGCGCTGGCGGAACCAGCGGCAGAAATCAGCGTCCTGGCGAAGCAACGTCGCTTCACTCTGCCCTGCGGTGATTGCCCAAAGTAACAGACTCATTGGCCAGCGTGCTGCCCTGCCGCACAACAGCAACCCGAGGATAACCAGCGGAAATAACGGAACCACCAGCAGCATATTTTTCGGCTGTCTGGTCAGCGAAAAACGGAGATAGCAACCAAACAAGTCCTGTTTATGCAGCGTGCCATCAAGATCAAAGAAAATGTTCCGTTTATCTTGTTTCTTCATCAATAGGTTCCCTTAGCCGGTATCCGGTGACGGACGGTATCGTCACTGACGAGGTAATGTAAGCCACATTCCGGAGGCAGAAAAGGGCTTTATCCGTTTGCTCTGCCGCGGAAGGGGGAAGTTGTCAGGCGAATTCCCCCCTGCGGTCAATCACCGCAATCGGCCTCTTTTAAGCATAGGGATGCCTTCCCGGGTAATGCTACCAACTTAGTGATTTAGTCTATGCTGGTGTTTTTGAGGTGCTTTTATGACTTCAATTCCCGTGCGTTGTCCCGCCTGTGCCGGGACTGAAGACGTAGTTCGTAACGGTAAAAGTACTGCAGGTCATCAGCGTTACCTCTGCAAGCCGTGTCGTAAGACATGACAATTCACTTTCACCTATACCGCCTCCCAGCCCGGTAAACACCAGAAAATCATTGATATGACTATGAATGGCGTTGGATGCCGGGTATTTTTTACGACTTGATATAGCTTTTTTTTACTTTATTATGGGCATCAGTTATAAACTCGAACCGATACTTTTCACCGTTTAGTACATAAATCAACTCATAATTCGTACTATTTTTAAGAATCAAAGGTATGCAGGTATCATGATATTTTTTCGCGATATTATCTTCTGTTAAAATGGGTAGCGCATAACTATTTTCTGACGAACTTAAAGAATAATATTCCAGAATATCACCGGGGGCCGATGCTATACAAACCCGGTTTTCATTTACGGTTGCGCTGCCCTTTTTATGAAATGCAAGTCTGTCGCCAGCGCAACCCGCCAGTAAAAAAAGGGAAAAGAATAATAAAAGAATTTTTATCATTGAGGAAATCCTTTTAAAATCCCTTGATATTTCGCAATCAAATCTTTCACAGATTGAGACGAATCATAATCTTTATAATTTATCATTCTTTTGTTATTTACGAAGCCAAACTTCATTAGCAACCAATAATCGGACACTATTGAAGCCTGCTGTTCCATCGAATAACCAGATAAACTTTTCTTATCAAGGCTATATTTATAATTCGCAGCCCATGAAACCAAACCTCGCATTCTGACGTTCATGCCACGCTGATATTGCCTGACGTGCATCATTTCATGTATAAACAGATGCTGGTAATCCACCGAAGCTATAGAGTAATCATCACGATAAACATTGGTTTCAAACCATATCTCACCATTCGGTGTCATAGCGGTATTATTTCCCTGCATACCAAATGCGAGATAGCTCCCGTGATGAACCCATACCCGATTGTATTGGATGCTGTGACGGTATAACTCAGTTGCCAGACGAGTTTCACCCGAAGTTAATAATCGCAAACCACCTCTTTTAAGCATAGGGACTCCTTCCCACATAAGATCCATCCATTTCAGGTTAACTCTATAACATGAAGCAATTTTATGTCCAAGATATTATGGCTTGATCTTGAGACTTTCAGCAAAGTGTCCATAAAAAATGGAAATCATGCTTACGCCGAAAATGTGGAGGTTATGCTGTCTGCCTGGGCTATCGATACCGCGCCGGTACATTTATCGGACGTGGCCTGTGTAAGTAGACCTGTTTTAGTTCCAGACACTTTTTGAAGTTTCCGGTTTTCAGTCATCAACCGGTATTCTTCCTGCATCAGATTATTCAGGGATTCATGAGGTCGCTCGCGGTTATATTCTGTCAGCCACCGATCTGTGATCTCACGTACTTCATTCAGTGTTCTGAACAGATAAAAATCCAGTATTTCAGTCCTGTATGTCCGGTTAAATCGTTCAATAAAAGCATTCTGAGTGGGTTTCCCGGGCTGAATAAACTCCCGATGTACACCATGCTCTTTAGCCCATTAAGCCAGTATCAGTGAGATGAATTCCGGCACATTATCCGCCCTCAGTTTAGGGAACTCTGCATAGAACGTAACCTTACCGGCCTTACTGAAATATATGCGTAAATAGCTCTCTTTTTCATACTTAGATCGTGATCTCTGGTGTTTGAGTATGTTTTTTGCTGCCGTAACACAGATTCGCATGTGTGAGCTTCTGTATGTCGGCTTACATCCTTCCCAGCGCCCCAAGGAGCTCAACGCACCGTCATTATTGGGCTTTACGGGGTTCTGTGGTACAGTGCGCGCCATTAAAATCCTCCGCCTGTGCCCGGTAAGACAGGCTCACCTGTGAGGCTTTACAGGTCTGAGTGACACTTTCGGGGAATGCAGATAAGTATCCGTGATGTCCGGGTATTCTCCGAAATGGTATCTGTGGCGCAGCATGGCTGACTATCTGTAACCCGTGGATGCCCCGATAAAAAAGGTAAGTGACTGAAGTGGCTTTGTTAATTACAACACGTTGTATCAATTGTGATATGTGTGAACCCGAGTGCCCTAATCAGGCCATCTCAATGGGCGAGACAATTTATCAGATAGATGTGGATCGTTGCACAGAATGTGTCGGCCATTATGATGCACCGACCTGTCAGAGCGTCTGCCCGATCACTAATACCATTATCACCGATCCGCAGCAGACGGAAACCAAAGACGCATTATGGGAAAAGTTTGTCACCCTCTGGCATTCTGCCTGAACGGACGTTGATCCGGCTTAGCTTTCCAGGATCACCGTTGCACAGGCATACCGCCGTTCATCCGCCAGGGTGACATGCACATGCTGTACACCCAGCGTTTCGGCCAGGGTGCTCGCCTGACCAAAAAAACGCAGACAGGGTTTGCCAAGCGCATCGTTGTAGACTTCAAACTGATTAAATGCCAGCCCCCCGCGGATACCGGTACCGAATGCCTTAGCCACCGCCTCTTTTACTGCAAAACGCTTGGCCAAAAAACGCACCGGCTGATGGTGTTGCTGATATTGCTGCCATTCAAACCCGGTCAGTACCCGTTTCGCCAGCCGGTCGCCGGAGCGGGTGATCACCTGCTCGATACGTTCTATTTCAACGATGTCTGTCCCTAACCCCAGAATAGCCATTAACGACGCGCTTCCCTCAGCAGAGCCTTCATCTCACTGACGGCCCCCGCCAGGCCACTGAACACTGCCTGTCCGATAATGGCATGGCCAATATTCAGCTCATAGATCTGCGGGATAGCGGCGACCGGTAAAACATTATGATAGGTGAGTCCGTGCCCGGCATTCACTTTCAGTCCACGGGATGCAGCATATTCGGCTGCCTGACGGATACGTTCCAGCTCAGCGTCACGGGTCGGGCCTTCTTCTGCTTCAGCATAGGCCCCGGTGTGTAATTCGATATAAGGTGCGCCGGCGGTGACAGCTGCGTCAATCTGTTGCTGATCCGGGTCGATAAACAGTGAGACCTGAATCCCCGCCTGGTTCAGACGGCGTACCGCCTCATTGAGTTTCTCCTGCTGACCGGCCACATCCAGCCCGCCTTCGGTGGTCACTTCCTGGCGTTTTTCCGGCACCAGACAGCAAAAATGCGGTACCGTGTCGCAGGCAATACTCAGCATTTCTTCGGTGACGGCCATTTCCAGGTTCATACGTGTCTGCAGGGTCTCGCGTAACATACGGACATCACGATCGGTAATATGCCGGCGATCTTCACGCAGGTGAACCGTGATCCCGTCTGCACCGGCCTGCTCGGCAACAAAAGCCGCCTGCACCGGATCAGGGTAACGGGTGCCTCTGGCATTTCTTAGCGTGGCGATATGGTCAATATTGACCCCTAACAGTAACTCCGTCATACAATCCTCTGTCTTCAATAGCGATACAACACACGGCCATGGCGGCAACCGGTCACTCCTGCGACGGGGATACCGGGCCGGCGGGTAACGTAAACTGCCGGAATAATTCCTGGCTCTTTAAGGGTTTACCCCCAAGATAAGGCTTTAGGGCCATGCGTGTAAAACGTTTTGCAGCTTTCAGAGTGTCACTGTCAGGAAATTCCCGGTCAGAAAGCGCCATCAGCTGCCTGCCGGTGAAACTGCGCTGATTAAGCACCAGGCTGGCAATAAAGCCCTTCTCTTCACGATAGCTGTAAGTCATGGTTTCTGTCACCGGTTCACCACTGCCCGCACAGTGCAGGAAGTCAACGCCATAGCCAAGGTGCCCGAGCACCGCCAGCTCAAACCGGCGCAATACAGGCTCCGGCGTACCGGTGGCTGAAGCCAGCCCCTGGAGACAATAGAGGTAATCGAAGAACAACTCGTCGAAGGGAATTTCCTGCCCGAGCACACGGGACAGCAGTTCGTTGACGTACAGGCCGCAATAGAGATAGCGGCCACTGAGCGGTAACGCCAGGGTCATCGCTTCGGCCGTATGCAGGGTTTTCATTTCTCCTTTGCCGGACCACCGGGCCAGTAAAGGAGTGAAAGGCTGTAACGTGCCCTTCAGCCGGGAGCGTTTAGAGCGGGCTCCTTTGGCGATAACCCGCACCCGCCCCTCATTTTCACTGAACAGATCCAATAGCAGGCTGGTTTCGCTGTATGGGCGACTATGCAGCACAAAAGCGCGTTGCCAGCCTTCCATCAATTACAGATCGTCAGTATAACCCAGGCTGCGCAACGCACGTTCGTCGTCCGCCCATCCGGATTTCACTTTTACCCAGAGTTCCAGATGCACTTTAGCCTCGAACATCTGTTCCATATCTCTGCGGGCTTCGATACCAATGGTTTTGATACGGGAGCCTTTATTACCGATCACCATTTTTTTCTGGCCTTCACGTTCCACCAGAATCAGGCCGTGAATATCGTAACCGCCACGGTCATTGCTGACGAATTGCTCAATCTCAACCGTCACCGAATACGGCAGTTCCGCACCGAGGAAACGCATCAGCTTTTCGCGGATGATCTCAGAGGCCATAAAGCGCTGGGAACGATCGGTCACATACTCTTCCGGGAAGTGATGTTCGGCTTCCGGTAACAGTTTATGCACGATAGCCGCGATGGTATCGACATTCTTCCCTTCTTCTGCAGAGATCGGCACCACATCCATAAAGTTCATCTTCTGACTCAGCATCTGGATATGGGGCAGCAGAATAGATTTATCCTGCAGATTATCAATTTTATTGATTGCCAGCAGCACCGGGGCTTTTCCGGCCTTCAGTTTACCCAGAACCATCTCATCATCATCGGTCCAGCGGGTGCCTTCAACCACAAAGATAACCAGCTCAACATCGCCGATAGAACTACTGGCTGCACGGTTCATCAGGCGGTTGATCGCCCGCTTTTCTTCCATGTGCAGTCCGGGCGTATCCACATAGATAGCCTGATAGTTATCCCGGGTATCAATACCCATGATACGGTGCCGGGTCGTCTGCGGCTTGCGCGATGTAATAGAGATCTTCTGCCCCAGTAACTGGTTCAGAAGCGTGGATTTACCGACATTCGGACGGCCGACAATTGCGATAAAACCGCAATGGGGTGCTAATTCGCTCATTCAATTCCTAACTTAATCAGTGCCTGTTCGGCAGCTGCCTGTTCTGCTTTACGGCGGCTGGAACCAACACCAACTACCGCTTCATCCATCCCGCTGACCTGACAGTGAATAGTAAATTCCTGGTCATGAGCTTCACCGCGCACCTGTACTACCAGATAAGAAGGTAATGGCAGATGACGGCCTTGCAGAAACTCCTGTAAACGGGTTTTCGGGTCTTTTTGCTTATCGCCAGGGCTGATGGCCTCCAGACGACTCTGATACCAGTTAAGGATCAGTTTTTCTATTTGCTGAATATCACTGTCGAGGAAAATTCCACCGATCAGAGCTTCAACGGCATCGGCCAGGATAGATTCACGGCGGAATCCTCCGCTTTTCAGCTCGCCCGGGCCTAAGCGCAGACACTCGCCGAGTTCAAATTCGCGCGCCATCTCAGCCAGGGTATTCCCCCGTACCAGTGTCGCGCGCATACGGCTCATATCGCCTTCATCCACACGCGGAAAACGCTGATAAAGTGCATTGGCGATAACATAACTCAGAATTGAATCGCCCAGGAATTCAAGTCGTTCATTATGTTTGCTGCTGGCACTTCGGTGGGTTAACGCTTGCTGTAATAATTCTGCTTGAGAAAAAGTATAGCCCAGTTTTCGCTGGAGCTTATTAATCAGGATGGGGTTCATGCGTTTCCAGTCTTATATTACGTCTGTTACTCTGCACAAGGAACAGGGCTGAGACAGCTCTCTCTGTTTCGTGTGCAGTGGCATTTTAGCCATGTTAAGAAACAAGGCCCGTAAAACGGGCCCGCGTGGAGATTAATGGATACCACCGATACGGCTGAGGCGCACACCGGTAGGCCATTGACCTTCCTGTTTGTTAAAGCTCATCCAGATAGCGACGGCTTTACCGACCAGGTTCTTCTCAGGGACAAAGCCCCAATAGCGACTATCGGCGCTATTATCACGGTTATCACCCATCATAAAGTATTCACCGGCTGGCACAACCCAGGTCGCAGGCTGTTGACCTGGTTGCTGGTAGTACTGACTGACCTGACTTTGAGCTTCATTGATCAGTAAAATATTGTGCGTCACATCGCCCAGTGTTTCTTTACGGGTGCCGAGACGTAATCCGCCCTTCATGCTCTGATCCAGCGGTAACTGATAGAAGCCATTGCCGACTTCGTTACCGTCGAACCCGCTGAAGGTCTGGATAAACTTGCTCGGCTCCATATCACTGTAAGTCACCGGCAGCGCCTTTCCGCATTGGCCTTCGCCACATCCCGGAATGATGGTCAGTGTTTTACTGAAAGGGTCAAACACAATCTTATCACCCGGCAGACCGATAACCCGCTTAATATAATCCACGCTCGGATCTTTTGGATATTTAAAGACCGCAATATCACCACGTTTCGGATGCCCGGTTGGGATCAGCGTCGTTTGCGTAATCGGGTCTTTCAATCCATAGGCAAATTTTTCGACCAGAATAAAATCGCCAATCAGCAGCGTCGGCATCATAGACGCTGACGGGATCTGGAAGGGTTCAAAAATAAATGAACGGACAATAAATACCACAAACAATACCGGGAATACCGATACTGCGGTTTCAATCCAGCCTGGCTTACGATTGAGGGTATTAAGCGCTGAGTTATCCAGCCCATTGTCTGTCTGTGCCTGCGCCTGTTGTTGCTTAAGGCGGCGAGCCGGTGCCCATTTAAATTTATCGATACACCAGATGATTCCGGTCACCAGTGTAGCCAGTGCCAGAATCAGTGCAAACATATTTGCCATGCCAGGTCCTTATTTATTGTCCTTACCCACATGCAGAATAGCCAGAAACGCTTCCTGAGGTAATTCCACATTACCTACCTGCTTCATACGTTTTTTACCGTCTTTCTGCTTCTGCAACAGCTTCTTCTTACGACTGACGTCACCGCCATAACATTTGGCGAGTACGTTTTTACGTAATTGTTTCACTGTTGAACGGGCAATGATGTGATTACCAATCGCGGCCTGGATCGCAATATCGAACTGCTGACGTGGGATCAGTTCTTTCATTTTCTCAACGAACTCACGTCCGCGATACTGCGAATTATCCCGGTGGGTAATCAGTGCCAATGCATCGACACGTTCTGAGTTAATCAGAACATCGACACGTACCATGTCAGAGGCCTGGAATCGTTTGAAATTATAGTCCAGAGAAGCATAACCCCGTGAAGTCGATTTCAGACGGTCAAAGAAGTCGAGAACCACTTCTGCCATCGGAATTTCATAGGTCAGTGCTACCTGGTTTCCATGATAAACCATGTTGGTTTGGACGCCGCGTTTCTCAATACAAAGTGTAATGACATTCCCCAGGAATTCCTGCGGTAACAGCATATGACACTCTGCAATCGGTTCGCGTAGTTCTTCAATGTTGTTCAGAGGTGGTAACTTGGAAGGGCTATCCACATAAACGATACCACCATCGGTGGTCTGAACCTCATAGACTACCGTCGGTGCTGTGGTAATCAGGTCGAGGTCATATTCGCGCTCCAGACGTTCCTGGATGATCTCCATGTGCAGCAGGCCCAGGAATCCGCAACGGAAACCAAAGCCCAGTGCCGTCGAACTTTCCGGCTCATAGAATAACGAGGCGTCGTTCAGGCTCAGTTTACCCAGAGCATCCCTGAAGGCTTCATAATCGTCGGAGCTGACCGGGAACAGTCCGGCGTAAACCTGTGGCTTCACTTTCTTGAAGCCGGGTAACGCTTTATCGGCAGAGTTTTTGGCACCCGTCAGGGTATCCCCGACCGGGGCGCCCAGGATGTCTTTAATAGCACACACCAGCCAGCCAACTTCACCACATTTCAGTTCGGTACGGTCGACCCGTTTTGGCGTGAAGATGCCGAGACGATCGGCGTTATACACCTGACCGGTACTCATCACCTTAATTTTTTCGCCTTTGCGCAGGGTTCCGTTTTTGATACGCACCAGGGAAACGACGCCCAGATAGTTATCAAACCAGGAGTCAATGATCAGTGCCTGCAGCGGGCCTTCCGGATCACCTTCCGGTGGCGGGATATCACGGACTAAACGTTCCAGCACTTCCGGCACGCCGACGCCGGTTTTGGCAGAACAGCGGACCGCATCGGTCGCATCGATCCCGACGATATCTTCAATTTCCTGAGAAACTTTGTCCGGATCTGCCGCCGGCAGGTCGATTTTATTCAGTACCGGCACCACTTCCAGATCCATTTCCATGGCGGTATAGCAGTTTGCCAGTGTCTGAGCTTCCACGCCCTGCCCTGCATCCACCACCAGCAATGCCCCTTCGCAGGCCGCCAGTGAACGGGAAACTTCATAAGAGAAGTCGACATGTCCCGGGGTATCGATGAAATTCAGCTGATAAGTCTGACCATCCTGAGACTTATAATCGAGGGTGACACTCTGCGCTTTAATGGTAATGCCACGTTCACGTTCCAGATCCATTGAATCCAGGACCTGTGCGGCCATTTCGCGATCAGTTAATCCGCCACACGTCTGGATCAGGCGATCGGAAAGCGTGGATTTACCGTGATCGATGTGCGCGATAATGGAAAAGTTTCTTATATGCTTCATTTATATGAATATCTTCGCGTAAAAACGTCTGTTGAATACCAGGGCACAGAGATGATAAGTAACATCACTCGTTACTCGTATTGAGTCAGCCTCATTAATGAGGAGGCATATTACACTGTTAACGCGCGGTACGAAAGCCGCTAGCCTGGTGTAATTGCAACAGGGGAAAGGAAATTAAGGATACAAAAAGGCCGGACAATGTCCGGCCCGGCTTACTCGTAACGGGTCGCATCCACACGCAGAATATCCGGAGGTAATGCCACACTCAGGATCACCGGCTGAAACGCTTCTTTATCACCAATTAATGCCGAAATACCTTTCGATAAAATAAACCCGCCGACACCGCCGAGTAATGCCCCGCTCGCGGAGGCCAGATCTGAATGAAAGAGTGCCTGAAACAGGCCAGCGACCAGAAACAGCCCGACCAATGGCGTCATATAGACCAGTAAGGCCGAGCCTAACAGGCTGCTTTCCCGGATGCCGATCTCAATCCGCTGTCCGGCCTTCAGCGGCTGCTTGCTGGCGATTTTGATCACCTCAGCATCCTCCGGCCCGAGCTTATTCAGCAAATGACTGCCACACCCTTTACGGGCATTACAGCTATTGCAGGAAGTCTTCGCTTCAGTATACAGCGTCGCGACCCCGTTATCCCAGGACGCGACCGTCGCCCACTCTTTCATCATAATCAGTTACCCGCATCCACGTTATCTGCAATCCGTTTTGCCGTCGCTGCAGGTAGTTCACCCACAACGCTAATCTCCTTATTATTGCGCACTTCTATCTGAACCGTACGACGTCCAGTGCGGTATGTCTGATTTATGCTGTTTTTATCAGCATCTGTGACATTGATGGTAAAGCTGAACAACCCGTCAGAATACAAACGCGTATCAAAGGATTTATTCACATTCGGTAACTGACGACGGTTCTGCGATATCATCTGCATACCTGAAGGGATCCAGCCGGTCTTCCAGCGAAAGGCCGTCTTTTCTCCGCCCGGCAGTGATAATGCCGGTGGCAGATTGGCATTCTTCAGGCCTTGCATCATATGAACGACGCCCTGGTCTACCGCAAAACTGATCACCTGAAATTGCTCTATCGGCTCGCCATCCTGATCCAGTAAGTCTACGCGCAGCGGTAATGAGGTATCCACATCCAGCCAGATAACATAGCTAAACCGTGAACCATCCCGTGAAACGACACGCAAGACATCACACATCTGATCGGCCACACGGGAGCGGCCCACCGGAATAAAATCATAGAAATTATGCAGACGGTTAAAGTCCGCATACAGCACCGAAGGCAATCCATCCAGAATATGTTCACCCGGCAAGGTGAAAGGCTGTAGCCCTGCATCAAAATAACTGATGTCATTTCCGCGCTGAATCACTTCCCGTCGCGGACCATCCATCTGGAGTAATTGCGCATAGGTTTGACCGTCGACTATGGCATGGCGATAGCGCAACGATTCAATGCCCTGGCGGGAGACATTGATATAGGCGAGTTCATAATTGAGCGAGGTACTGGCTTTTTCCATCTGCTGCAACATCGTCTCTGGCGCAGCCGGTTGCTGCGCAGAGACGAAAGGAGATAACAGCAAACTACCGGTCAGTGCGGTAACAAAAAGCAAATGTTTTTTCATTACTGCTGCTGAATACCTAGAGACTGGTTACCTGGTACATTCACCTGAGCCTGTTCCGGAACACCGGACTCAAACTGGTCATTATTCAGACGACGTTGTAATTCGTAGTCCTGCAGCATCGCATTCACCTGCTGCTGCTGTTGCTGTACCTGCCGGGAAGCTCCGCCCGCATCAAAGATATCGGAAGGCACCCCGAGGCTTACCGGTGAGGCTTTACCCATCATCGGCAGAGTATTAAATGCCGGGCTGTCTGACGATTCGGTGACATGGTCGGCAGATGCGGTATCGTAGTGCTGAACGCCGACAATGACGGCCAGCGAAACACAGGCTGCTACACCCGCCTGAGCCAGTTGTGAAACCCATGCCCCTTTTTTGCCAAAGAAAGGCATACGGCTCCAGCGTGAAGGTTCCGGCTGAGCTTCCGGGATCAATGTCGAGACATTATTACGTACGGGTTCCTGCGCAATGGCCTCTGCCACCCGTGCAGAGATGTCAAAGTGCAATTCTGAGGCAAGATCACCACGCATCGTGTCACGGATCAGGTGATAACTTTCCCAGCGCTGCTGCAATTCCACATCTTCCGCCAGTGAAGTAAGCAGTGACTTATCTAAGACTTCACCATCCATTAACGCGGAAAGTTGTTCTTTCTGCATGCCATTTACCTTTCAAGTAGCCGCGACCATTAACGCTGGATCAGCGGTTGAACTTTGTTATCAATAGCCTCGCGGGCCCTGAAAATACGGGAACGCACGGTTCCTACAGGACAATCCATGATTCCGGCGATTTCTTCGTAACTCAGACCATCAATTTCACGAAGGGTAATCGCCATCCGCAAGTCCTCTGGTAATGTTTCGATCGTCCGGAATACAATTTGTTTCAATTCATCAGACAACATTAAGTTCTCAGGGTTCGAAATTTCTTTTAATGCCCCTGCACTTTCGAAATTTTCTGCCTCTGAGGCATCCACATCACTGGAAGGTGGCCTGCGGCCCTGAGCTACCAGATAGTTTTTAGCGGTGTTGACTGCAATACGGTATAACCACGTATAAAAGGCACTATCGCCGCGAAAGGATTCCAACGCACGATATGCTTTAATAAACGATTCCTGCACCACATCCGGGACATCCCCGGGGGGTACATAGCGCGACACAAGGCTTGCCACTTTATGCTGGTATCTTATCACCAGTAAATTAAATGACTTCTGATCCCCTTTCTGGACGCGCTCAACAAGAACCTGATCTGTTAACTGCTCGCTCATCCGAGGTTGTATCCCCACAAAATATGTTCTACATCCAATGAAATCACCAGTTACATCTCATCCTATATGAGCAAGCAATTCCTTTGAGTAGACTCTTTAAAGAAAGTTCAGATTTTTCCTGCTTCTCCGCTGACACATTAAAATTTCAGACCCACAATGCGGTGTGCGGACAGCTCAGAATCCCGAACTAAGTCCCTCTTCTCACTTCAGAAATGAGTCAGGGCTGTTTTACTGGCAGGTTACCCGATTGCAGAAAGCATTTCACCCCAATTTCAGAGTCGCGAAAGTTTTTCCGCCCGGCTCCTGATCCTGCGCCGGCACCGGGCGGTTCAGGGCCGGCGGTCGGGGTATGCGCCTGACCTCCCGAAGCATAGCCATGACGACGGTTCAGGCCGAAAATTCACGCTATTGTCATTACTGTCTGGTACAAACTATAGCAAACTCCCGGCCGGGGTCGCAGGGTTATTCGTGAGGCCTGGGCAGGTAAAATTCGCCGGTCAGTGCCTGATAATCATCGGAATATTTCCCGGAAGGGTCGCGGATCACCAGGGTCCGCTGTGCAGTCTCTCCTGCAAGGAGGGAAAACACCAGTAATAAACGATGCGGCGCTCTCAGCGCATACTCCGTGATCGTCAGTCGCTGGCGTAAATGCCATCCGCAGGCCTGCGCGAGGCGGGTAAACTCATGACCGGTCTCAGCAGGCAGGATCACACAAAATAAGCCATCCGTGGCGAGCAGTTTTTTAGCACTGAGCAACAGCCCTTCATGCGTCAGAGTCCCGGTATAACGTGCCATCCCGCGCGCAGGGTTACGACACCCGGGTCCGGGCGTATAAAAAGGAGGATTACTGACAATGACCGGATAGCGTGACTCCGTCCCCCCGCACCAGTGCAGAATGTCGGCATGATGTACGGTAATGCTGTCGGGCCATGGTGATTCGGCAATGTTATCCCGCGACTGCTCAACTGCCGTTGCCTCCAGTTCAATCGCATCGATAACCGGTGGCGTACCCCGCGCGTGAAGACGCTGGGCAAGCATCAATGAAATAAGACCACTGCCGCTGCCAATATCCAGAACGCGGCCATCCGGGGGTAACGGCGCGGCGGCACCTAAAATTATTCCGTCGGTACTGACTTTCATGCCACACTTATCATGTGCGACGAAAAATTGTCTGAAGGTGAATCCGTTTTTTCTGAATGTACGCGCAACCGGCATCCGCCATCTCCTGCATTATTTTGCCCCTGACATCCGGGGCACCAGTGTAACCGGCAAAAATAAATATTACCGCGAAAAACCTTACTCAGCAGGCCGATGGCAGACAGAAAGCGTGTTTATCCGCCAGGGTTGCGCAGACAATAGATGAAGAATGCGTCCGAAGTGTCTATAATCGGCGCCCCAAACAGAGGTAGACCATGACTGTAACCACTTTTTCCGAACTTGAACTTGATGAAAGCCTGCTGAATGCATTGCAGGATAAGAACTACACACGTCCCACTGCAGTACAGGCAGAGGCAATTCCACCTGCTCTGGATGGACGTGATGTCCTGGGTTCTGCACCAACAGGCACCGGAAAAACAGCGGCCTATTTACTGCCAGCTCTGCAACACCTGCTCGATTTCCCGCGCAAGAAATCCGGCCCGCCCCGCATTCTTATCCTGACGCCGACCCGTGAACTGGCGATGCAGGTAGCCGATCAGGCCCGTGAGCTAGCGAAATATACCCATCTGGATATTTCGACCATCACCGGCGGCGTGGCTTATATGAACCATGCAGAAGTATTCAGTACTAACCAGGATGTGGTGGTAGCGACCACGGGGCGTCTGCTGCAGTACATTAAAGAAGAGAACTTTGACTGCCGCGCCGTAGAAACCCTGATCCTCGATGAAGCCGACAGAATGCTGGATATGGGGTTCGCGCAGGATATCGAAACGATCGCTGCTGAAACCCGCTGGCGTAAGCAGACCTTATTGTTCTCCGCGACACTCGAAGGAGAGCATATTGAAGAATTTGCTCAGCGTATTCTGAATGAGCCACTGGTCATTGATGCTGAACCGAGCCGTCGTGAGCGTAAGAAAATCCAGCAATGGTATTACCGCGCGGATGATCTGGAGCACAAAACAAAACTGCTGATCCATCTGCTGAAGCAGCCAGAGGCGACCCGGACTATCGTTTTTGTTCGTAAGCGTGAACGACTGCACGAAGTGGCTGAATGGATCCGTCAGGCCGATATCCGCTGTAGCTATCTTGAAGGCGAAATGGTTCAGGCGAAACGTAACGAAGCCATTAAGCGCCTGAATGAAGGCCGCGTTAACGTCCTGGTGGCAACAGATGTGGCCGCCCGGGGGATTGATATTGATGACGTGACACTGGTCATTAACTTCGATCTGCCACGTACCGCAGACACCTATCTGCACCGTATCGGGCGTACCGGGCGTGCGGGACGTAAAGGTACCGCCCTGTCTCTGGTCGAAGCTCATGACAATGAATTACTGCTGAAGATTGGCCGCTACCTGAATGAGCCACTGAAAGCCCGTACCATCAGTGAACTGCGGCCTCAGACGCGGGCACCTGCCGCTACCGGACCGAAGAAACCGTCTAAGAAGCAGCTGGAAAAGCGTAAAGAAAAGAAAAAAGAAGACGATAAAAAACCACGGGTCAAAAAACGCCACCGTGATACAAAAAATATCGGTAAGCGCCGCACGCCTTCTTCTCAGGCAAGCGAAAGCTCTGAAAGCTGATTGTTTTTAAAATCAACTGCACCTCAAAAAAGTCGCCCGTAACGGGCGATTTTTTTTGGAGATATGAGAATAATTTTGCGCTCAGACGGGCCGTTATTCTCATAATCAGCAAAAATCAGCGAAAGAATAAATAAATTATGTTAATGCTTTGATTAGTCTGATGATTTGTCTGTACAAAAAAAGGCGCACCGCGCCTTTTTGTTCACTCTGAACGCGTTACAGACTTTCGGTAAAAGTACGGGTGATAACATCCCGTTGCTGTTCCGGAGTCAGTGAGTTAAAACGGACAGCATAACCTGACACACGGATAGTCAGTTGCGGATATTTTTCCGGATTTTTTACCGCATCTTCCAGCGTTTCACGACGTAAGACATTCACGTTCAGGTGCTGTCCGCCTTCGACACGTACCTGAGATTTCATTTCCAGGGGGATTTCACGGTACTCGATGTCTCCCAGTTCCTGTAAAGCAACCACCTGATCCTGCTGATAATCCCCCTTCGCACACAGGCAACGAACTTCAGCGTTTTCGTCATCCAGTAACCAGAATGAATTAAGCAGAGCATTATTGGTGGTTTTTGTGATTTGAATTCCATTAATCATTTAGCGCCTCCCGGGGCTTGTACGGTCATACAAGAGAGTAATCTGAATCAACTATCTGCTCACTGTATAACTTATGTACAGAAAGGTATCTTTGATATTTATCAACAAACCACAGCCATCCGGGATGATTAAAATCTAACCCAATGAAATAAAACAATAAAATGGATAAACTTTATTTGCAGAAGTTAAAATAAATTTTAACCCTTTACCCGTCACCGAAATTAGTTAAGCTGACCGGCAAAATATTCAGGAGCGGATCATGACAACAACACAGACATGGCACGATGTGCTGGCGGCGGAGAAACAGCAGGACTACTTTATTGACACACTGAATACGGTCGCAGAGCGCCGTCAGCAGGGTGTGACTGTCTACCCGCCACAGAAAGATGTATTTAATGCTTTCCGGCTGACGGAACTTCATCAGGTCAATGTTGTGATCCTGGGACAGGATCCTTATCACGGTCCCGGACAAGCGCACGGACTGGCGTTTTCGGTACTGCCAGGCATCGCAACCCCCCCGTCCTTATTGAATATGTACAAGGAGCTGGAAAAGGATATCCCCGGCTTCACGCGTCCGAATCACGGCTATCTGGCCAGCTGGGCCACTCAGGGAGTACTGCTGCTGAATACGGTACTGACCGTGGAGGCCGGTAAGGCACATTCACATGCACGACTGGGATGGGAGCAGTTCACCGATAAAGTGATAGAAGAAATTAATCAGCACAGGGAAGACGTGGTTTTTCTGCTCTGGGGGGCTCATGCTCAAAAGAAAGGCAGGATCATCGACAGGGAACGCCACCATGTGCTGCAGGCTCCCCACCCTTCGCCGTTATCAGCGCATCGGGGCTTTTTTGGCTGTGGGCATTTTTCAGAGACTAATAAACGACTGGAGCAATCAGGACGCGCTCCTATCCGCTGGATGCCGGAATTACCGGAAACGACATCCTGATAGCATCCTTCCCGGCAGCCTCTGCTGCCGGGAGAGGATAAAACCCGCTATCAGGCTTTACCCTTCGATACTGCCACCATCGCAGGACGCAACAGACGACCATTCAGGGTATAGCCGTTCTGCATCACCATCAGGACATGGTTAGCCGCAACGTCATCAGATTCCATCATCGACATAGCCTGATGCAGTTCAGGGTTGAACGGTACGTGAGTCTCCCCCACTACTTCAACACCGAATTTACGTACCGCACCCAGCAGGGATTTCAGGGTCAGTTCGATACCTTCGATCATCGATGCCAGCTCCGGATTATTTTTATCCGCCACCTGCAGCGCACGTTCCAGGTTATCAATCACTGGTAATAATTCATTAGAGAATTTTTCCAGTGCAAATTTATGGGCTTTTTCAATATCCAGTTCACAACGGCGACGGACATTTTCAATCTCAGCCTGGGCACGTAATTGAGCTTCACGGACACCGCCACTCAATTGTGCGACTTCGGCTTCGAGTTGAGCAATACGCTCATCACGGGTATCCGTCGTCCCGGAGGTTTCTGCATTTTCAGCCGTAGTCTGTTGTTCTGCGGCCTGCTCTTCTGAAAATTGCTCGTTAGGGGTATTCTGTTCTTTACTGCTCATGAAAATCTCCGCGTTTTCCATAGTCATATCGCCGATAGGCTTATTATGGGGATCAAAATTTCGGATTCAAGGGACTGTGTCATATTGACTGCTGTTTTGGTGAGAGGAATAGCCTGCAAATGAATAAATTTTTTAACTGCATTGGTATCGTGGGACATCCGCGTCATCCCAACGCCTTAGCGACCCATGAAATGTTATGTCACTGGCTGACGACCTCCGGATATCAGGTGATTGTCGAGCAACAGATTGCCGATGATCTGAATCTGCGCGAAGTCATGACCGGCACACTGGCAGAAATTGGTCAGCAGGCCGACCTGGCCGTGGTGATAGGGGGAGATGGCAACATGCTTGGCGCAGCCCGCGTGCTTTCCCGCTATGATATTAAAGTGATCGGGGTCAACCGCGGGAATCTGGGGTTCCTGACCGATCTCGACCCGGAAAATGCGCGTCAGCAACTGGCAGAAGTCCTTGAGGGGAATTTCTTTACTGAGCAACGCTTTTTACTCGAAGCTCAGGTTTCAAGACCGCAACAGACGCCGCGGGTTGCCACCGCCATTAATGAAGTGGTGCTCCATCCCGGAAAGGTCGCTCATATGATTGAGTTTGAGGTCTATATTGATAACAATTTTGCCTTTTCTCAGCGTTCCGACGGGCTGATTATCGCGACACCCACCGGCTCAACCGCCTACTCACTCTCTGCCGGGGGACCTATTCTGACACCGGGTCTGGAAGCGATCAGCGTGGTGCCGATGTTCCCGCATACCTTGTCTGCCCGTCCGCTCGTGATCAACAGCAGCAGTGTCATTCACCTGCGCTTTTCTTCATTGCGTAGCGATCTGGAAATCAGTTGTGACAGCCAGATAGCGCTGCCCATCCGGGAGGGAGAAGAAGTGCTGATCAAGCGCAGCCCGCAGCATCTGGATCTCATCCATCCAAAAAATTACAATTACTTTAATACGTTAAGTACTAAACTCGGCTGGTCGAAAAAATTATTCTGAAAATTATGCCCGGTCTCTTTACTGTATAAAAAACCAGTTTATACTGTATAAAAAAACAGTCATGTTTTTCTATACAGGTGATACTATGCTGGCACAACTGACCATCAGCAATTTTGCAATCGTTCGTGAACTCGATATCGACTTTCAACAGGGCATGACCGCAATTACCGGCGAAACCGGTGCGGGGAAATCCATTGCGATAGATGCGCTCAGTTTGTGTCTCGGCGCCCGGGCTGATGCCAGTATGCTCAGGCCCGGCGCCGCCAGAGCGGATATCTGTGCCCGCTTCCGTTTAACCGCCTCCCCGTCCGCCAGACAATGGCTGGCTGACAATCATCTCGATGATAATGAAGAATGCCTGCTCCGCCGGGTGATCAATGCCGATGGCCGTTCGCGCGGGTTTATCAATGGTACGTCAGTGCCCCTGTCCCAGTTACGTGAACTGGGACAGTTACTGATCCAAATCCACGGTCAGCATGCACACCAGTTGCTACTGAAGCCGGAACATCAGCGTCATCTGCTGGATGCTTATGCTGATCCGACCCGGTTATCGGAGAAAATGCAGCATCATTATCAGCAATGGCATCATGCCTGTCGGACACTCGCGGTACTGCAGCAGCAAACTCAGGAACGGGAAGCCCGCCGGGAATTATTACAGTACCAGCTAAAAGAACTTAATAGCTTCTCTCCTCAGCAGGGCGAGTATGAAGGGGCGGACAGTGAGTACAAACAACTGGCCAGCAGCGGTCAGCGCCTGACCGTGAGCCAGCAGGCATCCAGTATGCTCTCTGACGGTGACGACACCACATTACAATCTCTGCTCTACAGTGCCCGACAGACCGTGGGTGAGCTTATATCGATGGATGACAGCCTGACCCCGGTACTTAGTATGCTGGACGATGCCTCGATTCTGGTCAGTGAAGCCGCCGATGAACTCCGCCACTACTGCGAGCGCATAGACCTCGACCCTAACCGGTTACAGGATCTGGAACAGCGTATTTCGCGCCAGATTTCCCTGGCCCGTAAACACCATGTCGCCCCGGAAAGCCTGCCGGATTTACATCAGCAATTGCTGGAAGAGTATCAGCAACTGGAACAACATGACGATGAACTGGAAGCTCTGAGCCAGCAGGTCGGAGAACTGCATCAGGCTGCGCTGGAGACGGCACGTGAATTACATCAGCAGCGTTGTCATTTTGCGGCTGAGTTATCCGAAAAGATCACGACCTCTATCCATGAGCTTTCGATGCAGCATGGCCGGTTTACTATCGACGTCATCTTCCGTGAAGACCGTTTAACCCCTCAGGGAGCTGACCAGATTGAATTCCGTGTCAGTACTAACCCGGGCCAGCCGCTGCAGGCTCTGGCGCGCGTCGCCTCCGGGGGAGAACTGTCGCGTATCGCCCTGGCAATTCAGGTGATTACCGCACAGAAAATGGAGACGCCGGCGATGATTTTTGATGAAGTCGATGTCGGTATCAGCGGCCCGACGGCGGCTATCGTCGGTAAAATGCTGCGTCAGTTAGGTGAATCCACTCAGGTGATGTGTGTCACCCACCTTCCGCAGGTCGCGGGCTGTGGCCACAGTCATTTCTTTATCAGTAAAATTACCGATGGTTCGATGACAGAAACCCAGATGCGGCTGCTGGATAAGTCTGCCCGCCTGCATGAACTGGCCCGGTTACTGGGTGGAAGTGAAGTCACCCGTAACACTCTGGCGAACGCAAAAGAACTTTTAGCCGCCTGACAGGGCACTTTTTTTCTTATCGGAAGTCATATGCATGCCCTGCAAAGGTTTCCATCTGGCGAAAGGTCTATTATTATCGGTATCTTGTATCGCCGGACGAAGTAAACCTGTTACAGGCAGCATTCATCGTTGATGGCAAAGAACCGCCTTGCACAGGCATATGTGTCCGAAAAAGGAATCTATACATGCGCAGTAAAATACTGGCTGCTGCTGCAGTAGTAATGTTGATGACAACCGCTGGCTGCTCAACACTTGAACGAGTTGTCTATCGTCCGGATATCAATCAGGGTAACTACCTGGTAGCAAGCGACATCAGTAAGCTGCATACCGGAATGGATCAGCAACAGGTGGCATATACCCTCGGAACCCCGATGATGAAGGATCCTTTCGGCAGTAATGTGTGGTATTACGTGTTCCGCCGCGAGCCGGGCCATGAGAAAGTCACTCAGCAGACGCTGACGCTGACGTTTGACAGTAATGGTATCCTGACAAACATCGATAATAAACCGGCATTGACCCAATAATCTGGCCGCGTTATCACCGTCGGTAGAAGTAAAAGACCACCTTCTTAGAAGGTGGCTTTTGAGAATGCCCCCTGTAAGGGGGGCTACTTTCACCT
>NZ_BAAAFX010000015.1:0-63239 GCF_039523755.1 Tatumella terrea
AAGGTGTACGCCCCGTCGCTGCCGATGGTCAGGGTACCGACACCGCTGATCGTGGCGGTCTGCCCCGCGGTCACCGTCTGCCCGTCGACCGTGAACTGCGTCACCGTGAGGGTGTCGCCGTCTTTATCGGTGTCGTTGGTCAGCACATTACCGCTGACCGGGGTATTTTCCTGCGCGGTTGCCGTGTCATTACTGGCCACCGGCGGGGTGTTGATGGCACTGAAACTCAGGGTGGCTGAAGAGGAAGTATGTCCGTCGGTAATGGTATAGGTCGCGGACGGTACCGCCCCGGTATAGCCGCTCACTGGGGTAAAAGTGTACGCCCCGTCACTGCCGATGGTCAGGGTGCCGACACCGCTGATCGTGGCGGTTTCACCGGCTTTCAGTGTCTGCCTGTCGACCGTGAACTGCGTTACCTTCACCGGATCACTTTCTTTATCCGTGTCATTACTCAGCACATTACCGCTCACCGGGGTGTTCTCTTTTACGACAGCCATATCATCAACGGCACCGACATTTACGGTAACCGGAATATTGACAGGGACGGTCGCACCATTAGCATCCCGGACTAAAACGGTAAAAGAGTCCTGCCCCGAGAAACCTGAAGCCGGTGTAAAGGTGTAGCTGCCATCGTTATGCAGTTCAACCGTGCCGTGAGAAGGCTTAATGTCCAGCGTATATCTAATCGCATCAGTGTCGGGATCCTGAACCGTAATTTTCCCTCCAACAGCGGTGCCTTTATTCGTTGATAGCGGTTGTGCAGTGGCAGTCAGGGGCGCTGAGGAATGCCCGCTCTCTGCCCCTCCGTGATCACTGTGTCCATGACCCCCTGCAAGCAATGCAGCAAGGCCCAGCAAACCTGCCCCGGCAAGACCAGCAAAAATAGGTAAGCCATCATGCCATTCAATTTCGGTGAAGGTAAAAGATGTCCAGGGCGAAGTGTATTGCCCCCACCAATAAACCCCTGCACCATCCTCAAGAATTAATTCATTACGGTGTGAATCATTCTCATGGACAAAAAAGTTTTTAATGACAATACGATGCCCGTCGTTAATTACAATTGTTAAATCATTTCCATGCCGTTCAAATGATCTAACAGTTGCAGGATCAATATGCAGTTTAACGACTGACGACCCTGACAGGACCAGATTATCAATGTTAACACTTTTTGATAATCCATCACTTTTGTTGATCACAACAGCTGTTGAAAGAGATAAGTTTTTCATATTTAGATAATTTTTTCACTGTTCAGGAAGGTAATGTCACCCAGGATAATACTATTGAGTGATTATTAAGATAAATTACATATAGAGTAGGCAAAGTCAGAATAATATACAACACGGGTAATATAAAATAGCAGGGCATCCTGATAGTTATTACCTATTGTTATTGATTTATTTTATAGGTATCACGCAGGTAATTTATAACTAAATGGGGTTTAATTAACACAAATAAAACAATAAAAAAACAATAGAAAAACATAAGTGAAAAAGGAAAAACAATCATCATCAGAACGAATACACTGGCCTTCAGTTAAAAGTGCATGTATTTTTTTTAAGTAAGAAGGTGCTATGCTGAACCCGGTAAAGGTTCTGATACAGGCTTGAAAATACAACATAGAGTGGTGATTTCTTTCGTACGCCATACTGTCTGCGTTAACAATGCGCAAATGTATCACGTCGTTAGAATTTATAGTTGCATAGATAATTTAAACAAAGTTGTGCTTAAGTAATAATAGGTATAAATCAATGAAATCAAGTAAGCACCTAATTTTAAGAGTATTATCTCCTCTTTTCCTGATGACAACAGTAACGATATTTAAGGCGCAGGCAGATACTGCAGCCACGGCCGGAGATATAAATACACAAGCCCTTGAAGACCAACAATCATTACCCGACCTCAGTGATACCATTACAAACACACTACCGCCTCCGGCCTCCGGCATCCCGGATATGAATTATGCCGTCCAGCAAGCGGAACAATGGCACCCGGCCATCGGCCAGGCTGTGGGTAAATTGTTCCAGCAAGCGGCTAAAGTGGATCAGGCAAAAGCCAAATACTATCCTCAGGTCAGCGCGGGTATGAATAATGGCTACTCAAACAGTTACGTCAACGCAGGCTATTCTCCTTCGCTGGTGCTGTCCGTTTCTCAGATGCTTTATGATTTTGGAAAGGTATCGAGTTCAGTCAGGGCCGCGAATGCTGGGTTAGCTCAGCAGCAAGCCAATGTGATGGTAAGTATCGACCAGGTGGCTCATGATACTGCCAGTGCAGTTGTTCAGGTTCAGGGCTATCAAAAGCTGGTCACTATTGCACAACAGCAACTCTCCGCGTTACAACATATCGGCACCCTGATTCAGCAACGCAATACTGCCGGGGCAAGTTCGTTATCTGATGTAGTACAAACCAATACCCGTATTGAAGGGGCCAGAGCCACCCTGATGCAATACCAGTCAGCTCTGCAGCGCTGGCGGGCAACACTCGCAACGGATATGGGAACCGGTCCTGTGAGCCAGGTTGCGGATACCCTCCCTTCTGCACTGACCGACGCCTGTAATGTCCGGCAAATTGATTACCGGGAAATCCCTTCGGTTCTGGCCGCTTTCGCGCAAAGAAATCAGGCTCAGGCTGACCTGGATAATGCTAATGCTCAGATGAGACCGACACTGTCTCTGGAACCTCAGGTGACACATTATCTGAATAATAACTACTCAGACAGCCGGGACCTGAATAAGACCCAATATTCAGCCTGGGTTAAACTTGAAATGCCGTTGTATCAGGGAGGCGGCCTTACTGCCAGTCGTGATGCGGCAATACAAACACTTGAGTCCGCGCGTGCAGCCATTCGCCTCGCACAGCTGGAAGCAGACCAGAAGCTAACAGAATCTCAGGAGCAGGCCCTGAACCTTTACCAGACATTAAGTGTTCAGGAAAGGCAGGAAACGTTAGGTGAAAAAACCCGCGACCTGTACGAGCAACAATATTTACAGCTAGGGACTCGTCCGCTTCTTGATTTGCTGAACGTAGAGCAGGAGATTTATCAGTCCAGGTTTACCCGGGAACAAACGCTGGCACAGCTGCACTCATTGCAACTGGACTGTCTCTACAGCACCGGAAAAATGCGTAATGCATTTGCACTGAACAATCGGAAAATACAAGGTGTTGTCATCCGGCCGTAATTACCCGTCATTCTGCTCTTAAGGACTTCCGCTGCGGGGAAGTCCGGGTCGCATTCCAACCTGAACGCTATACTTTGTCAAAAGAGATGAGTGCTCACCCCATCAATCCGTTGGAGGTTTTCATGACGACCCTTATCCGCCAGCTCACATTTGCCGGGCAAGACACCCCTTTACCGGCAGGCAGGCACTCCGGGAATAGCCTTGTTTCGACAGTACTGATGGCTAGCCCTGAACAGCACAGCGAACCGCTGCCCATTATCCTGGTCGTGTATGACCCTCTGGTCAATGAAGAGATGCTGCATGCAATATGTCGTCAGCTGGCGGAGGCCGGCTATCTGGCATTTGCTCCGGCGCTGTTCGCCGGCCAGCAGACAGAAACACCAGACGCCGGTACTCTGACAGATAACCAGATTTTTTCTGCTCTGGACTTTGTGGCTAACCAGGCCGTCGGCCATGGCGGGGATTTACGCCGGCTGGGCCTGACCGGTTTCGGGCAGGGAGGGCGTATCGGCTGGCTGTATGCGGCCCATAACCCGCAACTTCGGGCAGCCGTCGTCTGGAATGCACCACTGCGCCCGGCAATCAGTCTTCAGCAGCCGCTGACACCGCTGGATGCAGCCGGAAAGCTGACGGCGCCGGTACTGGGACTCTATGGCGCACAGGATACCGCTATCACTCACGAAGAAATTGCACTAATGCGCCAGGCGCTGAAGGCTGCCGGTCAGCCGGGAGAGCTGATTATCTGTCCGGAGACCGCCAGCGCATGGCCGGTTCCGGCAGCCGGCCAGTCCACCGGGCTACAGCAGCAGATGCTGGCCTGGTTTCAACGCTATCTGTCGCCAGCGGACCCGGCCCCCGGGGGCCGTGATCCCGCGACGCTTACCTGATATGCGTCATTGTCTGAAATTCAGACAGACGCTGATACATGCTGCCGGCAGAGAGGATAAACTGAGAAGGTATCGGGCATGGCTCCCTGCCCCTGTGAAAAACACAGGGTTTCTTTTTACGGGCACGGACAGGAATGTATTATGAAAAAAACCCTTACGCTCTGCATTGCAGTGATCACGCTTAATCTGACCGGCTGCAGTACTATGGGGCACTTTTTCGACGGGATCTGGCCCCGGGGGCATGAAAGTTTACAGGACCGTCAGTCTGAAAAAATCCTACAGTCACACATTCAGCAGTGTGATCAGGGCAAAGTGGCGGAAGACTGTATTTCGGCCGGCTCAATCTATGAGTTACGCGGCGGTGATAATTATACCCGTGCGATGGATTTCTATCAGAAAGCCCTGGCGCTGAATGCTCCCGAAGCCCCGCAGGCTATCGGTCATCTGTACGAAAATGGCTATGGCGTGACACAAAGTTATAGCGAAGCTCACCGCTGGTATGAAAAAGGCGCCCAGGCCGGAGATGGCAATGCCATGCTCTATCTGGCAAATATGTACCGTTTCGGCCGCGGCGTAGACAAGAATAGCCGCAAAGCATTGCAGTATGCACGTAAGGGATGTAAAAAAGGCAATATCCTGGCCTGCGCGACACAAAAAGAGCTGCAAAAACCGGCCAGAAAAAAACCGGCCTGAGACATGCAGTCACGCCGGAACCCTACACTTTTCAGGGACTGCCGGAAGCCTGTCGAAGTCTGACAGGCGATCGATCCATCATTTGTATGCGATCTCCTGTTTTAAGCACCGGCAGGCTGAGGTATAGTCCGCTTTTTTCGGAGAATTCATGCTGTCCAACTCATCCATTCGCCTGAATAAATATATCAGCGAGAGCGGTATCTGCTCACGCCGCGATGCCGACCGCTATATTGAACAGGGAAATGTTTTTATTAACGGTAAACGTGCCGCGGTGGGCGCGCAGGTGTACGCCGGAGATGTGGTCAGGGTGAATGGTCAGTTGATCGAACCCCGTGATGAAGAAGACCTGGTACTGATTGCGCTGAATAAGCCGGTAGGGATCATCAGTACAACGGAAGAAAACGAAAAAGACAATATCGTTGATTTCGTCAACCACAGTAAACGCGTCTTCCCGATAGGCCGGCTGGATAAAGATTCCCAGGGCCTGATTTTTCTGACCAACCACGGGGATCTGGTGAATAAGATCTTACGGGCCGGTAACGATCACGAAAAAGAGTATGTGGTCACGGTGAATAAACCGGTCACCGATGAATTTATTCGCGGGATGGCGGCCGGCGTGCCAATGCTGGGTACCGTAACGAAGAAGTGTAAGGTCTCGAGAGAAGCCCCGATGGTGTTTCGCATCACCCTGGTACAGGGGCTGAACCGCCAGATCCGCAGAATGTGTAAGCATTTCGGTTATGAAGTCACCAAACTCGAACGCACCCGGATTATGAACGTCAGCCTGAAAGGACTGCCGCAGGGGGAATGGCGTGATTTGACCGATGACGAGCTCATCGACTTATTCCGGCTGCTTGAGAACTCTTCCTCTCTGGCCCCCGCCGAACAGAAAAAAAGCGGGCAGTCGAAAGCCTCCCCTGCCAAAAAACCGGCGACCGCCGCACCAGGCGCCGTCAGACGGCCTGCGGTTGCTCCCCCGGGGGGTGGCGCGAAAACGGCCGGGAATACCTCGTCCCGTAAACGTTTTACGCAGCCGGGACGTAAAAAGAAAGGTCGCTGACAGAGTCTTTCTCACCCTCTGAGTTCTCACGACCTCCTGCTGGCTTTCATTGCCTGACGGGCACAGCTTCTGTGCCCGAACGTCACTTTACCCTGCTCTGCCTGCTGCGCCAGACCGGGTTGCCGTCCTCACTTCACCGGGCCCGGTCCGCGGTTAGCCACCGATATTGCAATGCGTTACGCGCCCGGAAGTGGCTACCGTTTGACCGCTCCCCGTCGTTGACCGGTACCCGTGAATTATTCTGTTATTCAATGCCTGGCAGAAGCCCCATCGATCTGCTCTTAATCCCGTGCCATTGCTGGACGACGTTATCCCCGGCCAGCACCGTGACGATACTCCCGTCTCCCGGGCCGGAGACGCCCCCCTGGATCCTGTCGCCCGGGGGGCACTATTTTACGGACAAAAAAAGGGGCACAGTGTATGTGCCCCAAAACGTTCAACACCAGATTATTACTTCATTACTCAGGCAGATTCGCCACGCAGATTTTTCGCTGCTTCAACCATGTTGGCCAGTGCCTGACGCGTTTCAGGCCAGCCGCGGGTTTTCAGGCCACAATCCGGGTTAACCCACAGACGTTCTACCGGAACACGTTGTGCCGCTTTGCGTAACAGGTTTTCCATGTACGCCACATCAGGGACGTTCGGTGAGTGAATATCGTAAACACCCGGACCGATTTCATTCGGATACTCGAACTCTTTGAAAGACTCCAGCAGTTCCATATCTGAACGTGACGTTTCAATCGTAATAACGTCCGCATCCAGGGCTGCAATCGAGTCCATGATGTCGTTGAACTCGCAGTAACACATGTGAGTATGGATCTGGGTATCATCCTGCGCGACCGCAGCATTCAGACGGAAGGCATCAACCGCCCACTCCAGATACGCCGCCCAGTCAGACTGATGCAGAGGCAGACCTTCACGCAGGGCCGGTTCATCAATCTGGATGATACCGATACCGGCTTTTTCCAGATCTTCCACTTCGTCACGTAAGGCTAATGCGATCTGCTTAGCAATCACTTCACGGCTCACATCTTCACGCGGGAATGACCAGCACAGGATAGTCACAGGACCTGTCAGCATGCCTTTTACTGGCTTGTCGGTCAGCGACTGTGCATATTTAGCCCATTCGACAGTGATCGCTTCCGGACGGCTGATATCACCGATGATGACCGGCGGTTTCACACAACGTGAACCGTAGCTCTGTACCCAGCCATTCTGGGTAAAGACGAAACCGTCCAGGTGCTCACCGAAATATTCCACCATGTCGTTACGTTCCGCTTCACCGTGAACCAGAACATCCAGACCCAGACGCTCCTGCTCAACAATCGCCTGTTTAATATGTTCGGCGATCCCGGTACGGTAATTGTTACCGTCCAGACGACCCTGTTTAAAGTCCAGACGCAGACCACGGATTTCAGTCGTCTGCGGGAATGAACCGATGGTGGTGGTAGGCCATGCCGGCAGATTGAAACGTTCACGCTGTGCTTTCGCACGGGTTTGATAGTCGTGCTGACGCAGACTGTCTTTTGCAGTGATCGCCTTCAGACGATTACCCACCGCGCTGTTGTGGACACGTGAAGATTTTTCACGGGCACGGATCGGCGCACTCCAGCTTTCCAGCGATGCCGGGTCGTTATTATTCAGTGCAGTGCTCAGCAGTGACAACTCACCACATTTTTGCAGTGCGAATGAGAACCAGCTTTTCACTTCCTCATCCAAACGGGTTTCGGTGCTCAGGTCAATCGGGCTGTGCAGCAGTGAACAGGATGTACCAATCCACAGATTTTTACGCTGTGACACCAGAGGCTGCAGACGTTCAAACCAGCGGCTCAGGTCAGCACGCCAGACGTTACGTCCGTTAATCACACCGACAGACAGTAACCACGCTTCCGGTAATTGTGCGTTAAGTGCCTGGATATCGTCGCGGCCATGTACCAGGTCAACATGCAGCCCCTGCACCGCCAGTTCGCGGATCACAGACAGGTTCTGACCGATGCTGTCAAAATAGGTGGTCAGCAGCAGTTTGGTTTGTCCCTGCAGCGCATCGTAAGCCGGTTTGAAGGCTGCCAGCCATTCTGCAGGCAGTTCCAGTGACAGTGCAGGTTCATCAATCTGTACCCACTCAACGCCACGTTTTGCAAGCTCTGCCAGCACCTGCTGGTAGACCGGCAGGATATCGTTCAGCAGAGATAAACGGTCAAACTGCTCACCTTTGACTTTACCCAGCCACAGATAGGTCACAGGACCCAGCAGTACGGGTTTCACTTTGTGACCCAGTGCCTGCGCTTCATCCACTTCGTCCAGCAGTTGCGTCCATGTCAGTTTGAATGACTGACCCTGGGTGAATTCCGGCACCATGTAGTGATAGTTGGTGTTAAACCATTTGGTCATTTCTGCAGCGGCTGCAGGTTCGCCGGTCGGTGCACGGCCACGACCGATACGGAATAAGGTATCCAGATCCACAGACCCGTCTGCGTTACGGTGACGTGCCGGCACGTTACCCAGCAGCAGGCTGGTGGTCAGTACATGGTCATACCATGCAAAGTCACCGACAGGAACAATATCAACACCGGCGTCTTTCTGCTGCTGCCAGTGGCGGGCACGCAGTTCACGGCCGGTTTCCAGTAAGTCCTGCTGGCTGGATTTACCCGCCCAGTAGCTTTCCTGCGCTTTTTTCAGTTCGCGCTGCAGTCCGACGCGTGGAAATCCGAGAGTGTGGTTCTGAATCGTCATGGCATTCAATTCCTGTCAGTTAAAGGCTTTTAGGGACATCTGTCTCAATCCTGGCGTTTCCGGCAAGGCAGAAAGTGTTGCCTGCCAGTACATTCGGAGCTCTGAGAATGTTTTTCAGATGTTTAGCCGTCCAGATGTTTACACATCTATAATCAGCAGGTACTGTAATATCCACAAGCGCAAATTATTCAACTTCACATGAAGGTCTCTCATGATCGAGATTAAGCACCTGAAAACATTGCAGGCTCTCAGGACGACTGGCTCACTGGCAGGTGCCGCAGCACAATTACATCAGACGCAGTCAGCACTGTCTCACCAGTTCAGTGACCTGGAACAACGTCTTGGCTTCCGGTTATTTGTCCGTAAAAGCCAGCCGCTACGCTTTACCCCGCAGGGAGAAATTCTGCTGCAACTGGCGGAGCAGGTACTGCCGCAAATCCAGCAGGCACTGCAGGCATGCCATGAACCGCACCAGACCACATTACGCATTGCTATTGAGTGCCACAGTTGTATCCAGTGGCTGACTCCGGCACTGGATAACTTTCGCAGCAGCTGGCCTCAGGTCGTCGTGGATTTTAAATCCGGCGTAACCTTTGACCCTCAGCCGGCGCTGCAACAGGGGGAACTGGATATCGTACTCACCTCAGATATTCTGCCCCGTAGCGGGTTACATTATTCCCCGTTATTCGATTTTGAAGTCAGGCTGGTGATGGCGCCGGACCACCCCCTGGCCGGCAAGGCAGTGATCACCCCGGAAGATCTGGCCGATGAGACGCTGTTAATTTACCCGGTACAACGTCAGCGTATGGATATCTGGCGTCATTTTCTGCAACCGGCGGGGGTCAGTCCGTCACTGAAAAGCGTGGATAATACCCTGCTGCTGATCCAGATGGTTGCCGCGAGGATGGGGATTGCCGCCCTGCCCCATTGGGTAGTTGAAAGTTTTGAACGTCAGCAATTGGTGGTCACCCGGACGCCAGGCGAGGGGATCTGGAGCCGTTTATATGCCGCCGTCCGTGACGGAGAGCAACGCCAGCCGGTGATTGATGCCTTTATCCGCTCATCCCGCCAGCATGCCTGCGAGCAACTGCCTTTTGTCCGGGATGCTTCCTTTCCGGCGCCGTTGAAGAACGGTGCGGACAACTAACTCCCGACGGATAGCGCCCGGTATCCGTCACCGGGCGCTGACTCCCGGATCACACTGCGGCAAAATCACCTATTTTGACATCAATGTTTGGCATTGAGTTATCCGGGCAGGTCTGTCGCTGCCAGTGCCATCGTCGGTTATACCGCCGACGTTGTTGACCGGGAACGGGGATTTATACTCATGATCGACGAAGATGGACTCACTGTAGTATTAATGAGACTGACGACAATCAGTGAGAAAAGACACAAACGGCGACTCAGCCATCGCTGACACCAGACATCAGGACCGCCAGTACCTCACCGGTCTTTCACTCGCCGGGGAGGCCTGCCGCTGCGATTTACACGCGATAGAGTGTCTGCAGATAATGCGGCACGGCATCGTCCGCATTACTACCGATAATTTCCAGCTCCGGCAATACATCCATCAGGCGCTGATGTGCATTACTCATGATGCAGCCTTTGCCTGCCATACTCAGCATCTCTTTATCGTTCATCCCGTCACCAAAAGCGATACAGTCCTGTAAGGTCTTGCCAAGACGCCGTGCAACCTCATCCAGCGCATGGCCTTTAGATACCCCTCCGGCCATGACCTCCAGACAGGTCGGTAGTGAGAAACTCACATTGACACGATCACCCCAGCGGGCTGCGATGGCCTGTTCAAGTACCGTCAGCGCCTCATGATCATCTCCACTGAAAAAGACCTTACTGATCCCTTCGGTGTCGAGCATCCCTGGCTGATAGAGCTGATACCGGAAACCGGATTCCCGCACATAGGCGCTCTCTTTTTCGCTGTCACGGCTGAGGTACCATTCATCATTACGGTAAAGCTGAGTCAGGATAGTGTCTGACGAGTATTGCAGCTCATACAGATCGCGGGCGATGTCCTGATCGAGATTATGAGCAAAGATCAGATTACCTGCGGTGTCGTGTACCCTGGCACCATTAGAGGTGATCATATATGCATCAATATCCAGCTTGTTTCGCATCCGTGCGACATCGATATAATGCCGCCCGGTCGCAAACACAAAGTTGATGCCCTGACGGGTCAGTTTCTGAAGAATTTCATGGGTGTAATCAGAAAGCGAATGATCGGGGGAAAGCAGCGTTCCGTCCAGGTCGGAGGCGACGATGTGATACATGAAAACCTCTTTTTTTAGCATCAGGCCGGAATATCCGGAGGTAATTGTGTCATAGCAGGGTGTTCAGCTGACCTGAAACGGTCAAAATAACTGACAATAAAATTCAGTGCCCGGGCGCGCATCTCGTCTTTTTCGAATAATATTTCATGACGGGCTCCCGGAATAATTTGCGGTGTTTCCCCTTCACACGGGAAACCGGCCTGCCGTCTTGCCGCACAGAAGTCATTCTGCGCCTGATTTTCTACCACCAGATCCTCCTCTGCTTGCAGTATAAGCATCGGCGTGGTGAGCTGTGCAGCATCGCGCAGTATTTCACGGCCGGCATTGATACTCTCTCTCACCCAGTGAGCCGTAGGGCCGCCCACCTGTAATGCCGGCAGATCCGCATAAAACCGGAGATTACGCTGATAGCGAACACGACTGTGCGTCAGGGTATTGACTGCAAACGGCGCGGCATGCCAGCGGCCGGTTCCCAGGGCAAAACCTTCCCGTAATCCTGTACGGGTCTCAGTCCAGTTAAGGATACGTTCTGCCATCCACTCCGGCATCGGCAGGACAATGCCAAACATCGGAGCCACTAAGGCGACGGCATCAAATAGCTCAGGTTGCCGCCGCAGTAACAATGTCAGAATGGCGCCGCCCATGGAATGTGCCAGCGCAAACTTTTGCAGATAATGGCTGCCGGCCAGCTCTCTTTCACAGAGGGTTTCCAAATCATCCACGTAATCTGAAAAATTCTCTACGTGGCCGGGATGAGAGTCTTCCAGCATCCTGTCGGAAAGGCCCTGCCCGCGGTGATCAATAATGAAAACATCATAGCCACACTGGAAGAGATCGTAGGCAACTTCAGGATATTTGATGTAACTTTCAATCCGGCCCGGGGCAATCAGCACAGCCCTGCGGTGGTTCGGTGACGTAAAACTGACATAACGTATCTTCAGTGCGTCCTTACCCTGAAAGGATTTTTCCTGACGACGGCGCCAGAAATGGAGTAAGGGACCGTTTATAAACGCCGAAAACTCTTTTTCACGGTGCAACCAGCGTTGCGTAAGCTGTTTCATGACTCTTCCTTCGGCGTTTTCACATCACTCTCAAACGATTCAATGACAGTATCGTCGCCGGAGATTATAACGTATTCTATCGCTTTTCTGCTGATGAATGGAGCGATATCAATGACCCTTGAATGGTGGATCACTTACCTGCTGACCACTACCCTGCTGAGCCTTTCCCCGGGGTCCGGTGCCATTAACACCATGAGTACCGGGATAAGCCACGGCTATAAAAAAACACAGATTGCAATCGCCGGGCTGCAGAGCGGGCTGGCTATTCACATTATTCTGGTCGGGATCGGGCTGGGGGCATTGTTTTCACACTCCACGCTGGCGTTTGAAATTCTGAAATGGGCCGGTGCGGCTTATCTTATCTGGCTTGGGATCCAGCAGTGGAGAACCAAAGGTGCTATTGACCTGAATGCGGTGGCGAAAGTCACGTCAAAAGGCAAAGTGTATAAACGTGCTCTGCTGGTAAATCTGACTAACCCTAAGAGTATCGTTTTCCTGGCCGCCCTGTTTCCGCAGTTTATTTTACCGCACCAGCCACTGATCCTTCAGTATCTGGTGCTGGGAGTGACCACCATCACGGTCGATATTCTGGTGATGCAAGGGTACGCCCTGCTGGCGACGCGGATTTCCCGCTGGATCAAAGGCCCCCGGCAGATGCAGCTGCTTAACCGGATCTTTGGCAGTGTTTTTATTGCCATCGGCGTCGTGCTGGCCTCCGCCCGGCGAGGGATCTGACGTGACTCCCGGGCCTGCAGATGACGCAGGCCCGGCACGATTAACGGGTCAGTATCAGATGCAGGCCGAACGCGGTGAACAGCACGCCCCCCACACCATCCAGCCATTTGCCCATCTGCTGATACTTCAGGCGCATCCAGGGTAACGCAAACACCGTTGCGACCAGTAAAAACCAGCCCAGCGTCTCCAGCAGGATCAGGGCATAAATCCCCCCGCGTTGTAATGCACTGGCATCCTCGCCGACAAACAGTGAAAAGACGCTGCCGAAATAGATAACCACTTTCGGGTTCGACAGATTGGTCAGTAACCCGCGCAGGAACGTTTTCCCCTGCTGTGCTGTGACCACAAGCTCAGCCGGAATCTCTGACGCCGGGTGCTTATGCTGGCGTCGTGCAGAGCGCAGGAGCTGCCAGCCCATCCAGATCAGGTATAACCCGCCACCGGCCATAATCAGTTTGTGCAGCCAGGCCATTTTTTCCAGCAGAAGGTTTAAGCCCAGTAAAGCCACCGCAGCCCAGATAGCCACGCCCATCGTCACGCCCAGCACCCCCATCAGGGCTTCCCGGGGAGAACGGGTCACCGCGGCCCGGGAAATAAAAAAGAAATCCGGACCCGGGCTCATCAGCGCAAGTAACTGCACCAGAGCCAGGGTTAGAAACGACATCAGCATGCCGGTCACTCCTGAAATAGTCGATAGATAAGAAAAAAGTTAATGATCGCTGAGATGCTGTTTAATCATCTGCATAAATGGCCGGCCAAAGCGTTCCAGTTTACGTTGCCCGATGCCATTCACACTCAGCATTTCTGAGGCTGTGACCGGGAGTAACTCCGTCATTTCAATCAGCGTCGCGTCGTTAAACACCACATACGGAGGAACGCTTTCTTCATCGGCGATGGTTTTGCGTAATTTTCTGAGTTTGGCAAACAATTTGCGATCGTAATTACCGCCCGGAACCCGGCTCATCCCGGGCCTCGGTTTAGCCACCATCATGCGCGGTACGGCCAGCATCAGCGAAGCCTCGCCCCGTAGGACCGGCCGGGCCGCCTCGGTCAGCTGCAGTGCCGAATGCTGGCTGATATTCTGGGTCACCAGACCCAGATGGATCAATTGCCGTAACACACTCACCCAGTGTTCATGGGAGTGTTCACGACCAATGCCATACACCGGCAGTTGGTCATGCCCCAGGTCTTTGATACGCTGACTGGCTGCCCCGCGGATCACCTCGACGATGTAGCCCATGCCGAAACGTTGCCCGGCACGGTAGATAGCCGATAGCGCTTTCTGCGCATCCACCAGCCCGTCATACTGGCGGGGAGGATCCAGACAGATATCGCAGTTATCGCAGGGCTGTTGCCGCCCCTCATCAAAATAATTAAGCAGCACCAGACGCCGGCAGGTCTGTGCTTCGGCGAATGCGCCCATGGCGTTGAGTTTATGCCTTTCGATATCCTGCATCGCACCCGGGGGTTTTTCATCCAGACAGCGCCGTAACCAGGCCATATCTGCCGGGTCATAGAGCATCATCGCTTCGGCGGGCAATCCGTCCCTGCCGGCACGCCCGGTTTCCTGATAATAGGATTCGATATTACGCGGGATATCAAAATGCACCACAAACCGGACATTCGGTTTATTGATCCCCATCCCGAAAGCCACCGTCGCGACCACGACCTGCAGGTCATCGCGCTGAAAGGCCTCCTGAATATGGGCCCGTTGCCCGGGCTCAAGCCCCGCATGATAAGCACCGGCACTGATCCCCCGGCTTTGCAAACGGGCGGCGGTATCTTCAACCTTCGCCCGGCTGTTGCAGTAGATGATGCCACTCTTTCCGCGTTGCTCCTGCACATAGCGCAGCAACTGCTCGGTGGGTTTATATTTTTCCAGCAGGGTATAGCGGATATTAGGGCGGTCGAAACTGCTGATCTGAACCAGAGGGTCATCAAGCTGCAATTGCCGCAGAATATCATGGCGGGTGGCGTTATCTGCCGTGGCCGTTAATGCCATGATCCGCAGGCCGGGAAAACGCTGACGCAGACCCCCGAGGGCGCCATACTCCGGACGGAAGTCATGACCCCACTGGGAAATACAATGCGCTTCATCGACCGCCAGCATCGCCGGTTGCCACTGTGACAGTGCATCGAGAAAGCTTTCCATCATCAGCCGTTCCGGCGCGACATAGAGCAGTTTTATCCGTCCCTGCCGGCAGTCAGCATAAATCTGCTGCTGTTCTTCCCGGGTCTGAGAGGAATTCAGGCTGGCCGCCATCACCCCGTTGGCCAGCAACTGATCGACCTGATCTTTCATCAGCGAGATCAGCGGCGAAACCACCAGTGTCAGCCCTTCGCTGACCAGCGCGGGGATCTGATAACAGAGGGATTTTCCGCCGCCGGTGGGCATGATCACCAGGCAATCCCGCCCGGCGAGAGCTGCATGGATTATCGCTTCCTGCCCCGGACGGAACTGCTGGTAACCAAAGATATCCTGCAGGACCTGCTTTGCCTGTTCCTGCGCCGGAATGACTGCCGTTGTTGTCACAAATGTCCTGTACTTATTAATCAGAATAAATCGTTTAACGTAAAGCCGATACCCACCCGGGTCTGACGGTGATTATAATCGATCAGAGATTCACCATAGCCACTGAATACCTGGGTATAGAAACGTACATGGTTGGTCAGCGGATAACTCCAACCGAGCAATGCACCGCCATAACCGCTATTCCAGTTATAGTTACCCTCAACACTGAAGATACTGTCGCCCAGCATATACCCCAGTTTTGCGCGGTAATAGCCCATATACTTAGTAATATCCGGATTGTCGTCACTGTTCGCACTTTCCGGGATACGGTACCAGGGCTTAATCTCGGCCAGCATATTACCATTTTTTGCCATCAAACGGGCATATACCCGGTTCCAGCTTCGGGACGTCGGGTCGCTGCGGCCATTAGACTGATGGTTGAAACCCGTCTCCACGTCGCGCAATGTCCAGTCACCTAACTGATAATCCGTCGCCCAGCCGACAAAGAGTTGTGGTTCATAGTTCGTTTCACGGAAAGGTGATGATGCCCGGGTATTAGAGATCTGCCACCAGGAACGTTGTGTATACGACATCGCCAGTACAGAGTTGTCGCCGGCAATCCCGCGCCAGATAGGAAACGCCAGGCTCAGCTGGAATTTTAATTCATCTTTTTTCGCTTTATCTGCCCAGCTATAGCTGGAGATCGCAGAAGTATTCATATTACTGGTATCGGTATAGATCACATAATTGCTCTCATACGGATACAGTAAAAATGCATTATCATGTTTTTCGAGCAAATTCGCGATGATACTGCCACGTACCGCCGAACTGTCATGAACATCACTGATGGTCGCCTCATCGGCCTGCACCAGTACAGGGAATAACAGAGCGACCACCGCCCATAAATAACATAAACGCATACACTTCACCCTAACGTCAAAAACAACAAACATGGCGCTATCACAGATAAAAACCCGCAAAAAAGGCCACAAATCTTCACCTGGAAAGGTGTACAGGAACAGCATAATATGTGAATTAATGCAAAACTGCTCAGATGAATTTCAAGCCGCAGGTAAAACATGTCTCTTCGCTATCTGACTCAACACCAGGCGCGTTTGCTGGTGAGTGAAATTTTCGTCAACAGCATGCCTTTTAATCAGGCGCTGGGACTGACACTACAGCACCTGGACGATCAGCAGGCGACCCTGATTTTGCCGAACAGACCGTCACTGACCGGTAATGCCCTGCAAAAAATAGTGCATGGCGGCGTCATTGCGTCGGTGCTGGATGTTGCCGCAGGCCTGGTGTGCGTCAACTACGCACTGACCCGGCAGGACATGATCAGCGAAGAAGAGCTCAGGCAACGTCTTTCAAGGATGGGGACAATCGATTTACGCGTCGATTACCTGCGTCCGGGCCGGGGCGACATCTTTACCGCGACCGCACAACTGCTGCGTGGCGGCAACAAAATAGCCGTCAGCCGGGTAGAGTTACATAATCAGGATCAGGAGTATATTGCCACTGCGACGGCCTCTTATCTGGTCGGTTAACACAGAAACATGGCTGAAGATCCCCGTCATAAAATCAGGAAAAAATATTTTACAGTCCGCCGGACAAAATGGTATCAGAGATATCCATCTCATTGATGAATTTAACAATATCAGGATCTCTGTTAATGAATACCGTTAAACGTTTGCTGGCACTGAGTGTTTTTTCACTGGTCATCACCGGCCCTTTTGCGCACGCCAAAGACGCTCCCCAGCCTCCACTGTATCAGGGCGTCAATGTCGCTCAACTCGCTCACCAGCAACCGGTTCACTGGGTGTCTGTCCCGCAAATTGAAAACAGTCTGCGCGGACAACCTCCGATTGCCGTCGGTTTTGATATTGATGATACCCTGCTCTATTCGACTCCCGGTTTTTATCGCGGGCAACAGATGTTTTCTCCGGGTAGCGATGCTTACCTGAATAATCCGCAGTTCTGGCAGAAAATGAATAATGGCTGGGATGACTTCAGTATTCCGAAACAGGTGGCCAGACAACTGATCGCCATGCACCTGAAGCGTGGCGATCATATTTATTTTATTACGGCCCGGACCCCGACCAAAACCGAGACCGTCAGCCGGACTATCCGGCAGGACTTCGGTATTCCCGACAATGCCATGAATAAGGTTATCTTCAGTGGCTTCCGTGCGGGACAAAACACCAAAGTGAGCTGGATTAAACAAAAAAACATCCGGATCTTCTACGGGGATGCCGACAGCGATATTACCGCTGCCCGTGACGCCGGGGCCAGGGGTATCCGCGTTTTACGTGCCGCCAACTCATCGTATCAGCCCCTGCCTGACGCCGGGGACCTGGGGGAAGAGGTGATTGTCGACTCTCAGTATTAATCTTTCCGCCGTCCGGGTCGCCGTCCGCCGGCAGCCCGGACGGCGGTGATTTCTGCATTTTCCCCTCCCCATAAGAAAAAACTCTGCTTTCGTCCCCGCGGCCCGCGACTCTCAGCCAGGCACCTGCGGTGCACCATGGGCGGTCATCACTAACGGTTCTTCTGGCCTGCAGACTGCCCTCTGAAGGCGCGTCCGCACAAGGCTGGTGCTATGATTTTCCGTCACCCCAGTTGTCAGTATTAATCACTTGTTGCTCTGCGGCAGGCAACAGAACATGCCTGAATCAACTGTGTTCACCACTGGGGAAATACTGATGAAGACCGGAAAAGTGCTCAATCACCCGACGTTTGCTTTTATCCTGCTTTACCTCGGCTTTATGATTTCCTATGTTGACCGCAGTGCAATATCCCTTTCACTGGTACATATCGGTAAAGACTTTCATATGGGGCCGGCGGAACTGGGGATTGTACTCAGCGTGTTTTACCTCGGGTACACCGTCATGCAGATCCCGGGCGGATGGCTGTCTGATAGGTTTGGCAGTAAGTTCGTCATTATTATTTCTATCGGCCTCTGGTCCCTGTTTACGGTACTCACCGGTTTTGCCTGGTCGCTGACATCACTGCTGGTGATCCGCTTTCTGTTTGGCCTCGGGGAAGGGGGATATCCGTCTTCCGCCATGAAAGGGATTGCCGAACTGTACCCACGGACCGCCCGTCCGAAAATGACCGGCCTGCTGATTTCATCCAACTATGTCGGCAGCTTTGTTGCTCCGCTGATCATTGCGCCATTAATTCTTGGGTTAGGCTGGCGTGACGCCTTTTTCAGTATCGGCATCGCCGGGATTATTTTCGCACTGTTCTACGGACTGTTTATCCCCCGTACCGGCGGCGACAGCACAGAAAAGCGGCAGAAGATCACCCGGCAAGGGATCGGCGAACTGATGCGTATGCCGTTTCTGTGGAAAATCATGCTGATCTGGTTCTGTCTGAGCATGGTCAATAAAGGGCTGGATGCCTGGATGCCCATCTACCTGATGAAAGCCCGTGGCCTGGATTTAAAAACCGTCGGTTTTTTACTGCCCCTGCCTTTTATCGCAGCCAGTGTCGCTTCAGCACTCGGTGGCTGGGTCATGACCCGCTGGTTTGAAGGGAAAGAGAAAGTGATGCTGATCCTGAGCTGTCTGCTGACCGGTGTCTTTGTCTACGGGATGTATCAGGCGCATACCACCACCGAAGTCATGGTGTATCAGACCATCGCCTATTTCTTCAAATCGTTTGTTTTCTCCGTGGCTTTTGCTCTGCCGGCAAAAATACTGGCACAGCGACTCGTCGGGACCGGTATCGGCATCATTAACTTTGGCGGACAAGCCGCCGGATTTGTCTCGCCGCTGGCTATCGGGTTGATTATTTCGGTGACCCACAGTTACCCGTCGGCGTTCCTGTTCCTGCTGGCCTCCATCGCGGTTGCGGTACTGGTCAGCCTGACGTTCAGCACGACCAAAAGCCGTGACCTGCCACTGGCACAAGCCCGTAAAGCCTGAGTGACGGAGAGCAGAACGATTATTTGCAGATCGGGATAAGAGTTCCGCTACACTGCTGTGACGTCAGCCAGGAGATGTTTCACTCATGAATGCCCGAATTCTTAGCGAAACCGCCGTTCTGTACTTTATGCAGGTGGTTAACTGCGGTTCTATCAGCGAAGCTGCCACACGAATGCATGTTGTTCCCTCTGCCGTCAGCCGGCAGATCAGGCGACTGGAAAACGCCCTGGAAACTGCATTATTTGAACGACAGGCACGGGGAGTCACTCTGACACCGGCCGGGGAATTACTGGCCGCTTATGCCCGCCGGACGTTGCTGGATGCGGTGCAGGTCACCAACGAGATCCAGTCACTCCGCCAGGTGTCGGCGTCGAGGATAAAAATTGCCTGCACGCACGGTTTTGCCTCACATTTTATGCCCGCGGGGATCGCCGGGTTCCGCAAGCGCCGGCCGGACTGTACATTTCAGCTGCAGGTCGCCCCGGCACGTGAAGTCACCCGCAGGGTGCGCGAAGGTGAAGTGGATATTGGCTTCAGTTTCAGTCTGGGAGCCACCCGGGACATCAAAGTCCTCTACAGTCAGCCTGCCCCACTGCTCGCGCTGGTCTCACCCGATCACCTATTGGCACAACGCCACGAAGTCTCATTACGCGATCTGGCAGAGGTCCCTCTGGCCCTGCCGGGGATCAATACCACCTTGCGTCAGCTGCTGGATATTTACTGCAGCCGTCAGGGGCTGAGTTACCACAGCGTGCTGGACTCCGATAACCTGGATACCCTGGCGCAGTTTGCTGTCACCGGATCCGCGGTCACGTTCGGAGGGGAAGTCTTTGTCCGCCATCACCTCAGCGCCGGCAGGCTCGTCGCCCTGAATGTGCCGGAACTGAAAGAAAATGACCGCTCTATCGAAATTCAGACACTGGCGAGCCACCACGTCTCTCCGGTCACAGAACAGTTTATTGATTTTATCAGTGAGGCCATTGTTCCCCCATTGAAATGACCTGACATTCCACACAGTTATCCCGTCTTATGCCGGAGCGATAGCTGACTGACATCCCTGACACAGGAGAACCCGGCCATGTCTTATCCTGACGAGTTAGCCGATTTAAGTGCAACAGAACTGAAGCAACTGATCGAAACGCGCGAAGTCTCTCCCTGCGAGGTTCTTGAGTCCTGCATTACCCGGATCGGGGAACTGAACCCGAAAATTAATGCTTTTTGCGCCACTTCCTTCGACCGGGCGAGAAAAGAAGCCCGCCTCGCCGAACAGGCAATCTTGCGGGGGGAGCCGGGCGGGATTTTACGCGGGTTACCCATCGGGATTAAGGACCTGGAAGAGACCGAAGGGTTACTGACCACCTATGGTTCACCATTATATCGGGCGAATGTTCCCGCCAGAGATAATGAACTGGTTCACCGTTTACGCCAGGCCGGCGCCATTGTGGTCGGGAAAACCAATGTCCCGGAAATGGGTGCCGGGGCGAATACCCGCAATGCGGTCTGGGGAGCGACCGGTAACCCCTTCAATCCTGAACTGAATGCCGGAGGCTCTTCCGGAGGATCCGCCGCCGCCCTGGCAGCCAGCATGGTGCCTCTGTGCAGTGGTTCAGATACCGGGGGCTCCTTACGTATTCCGGCGGCCAAATGCGGTATCGTGGGTCTGCGCCCGTCACCGGGCCTGGTCCCCAGTGAGCGTAAACTGCTGGGATGGACGCCGATCTCCGTGGTCGGTCCGATGGGCAGAAATGTGGCTGATACCTGGCTGCAGCTGGCAGCCACTGCCGGGCTGGCTGGCAACGATCCGCTCAGTTATCCGTTCACCATGCCGCAGAGTATCACCGATATGTCCCCCACGGCCCTGGCCGGACTGCGGGTAGGCTATACCGAGGACTTCGGGATCTGTGATGTTGATAACTCGATCCGTCAGGTCTTCCGTCAGAAAATCAGCCGCCTGAAAGGCCTGTTCGCCAGTTGCGAAGAAGCGGAGTTTCGCATGGAAAACGGGCATGCCTGTTTCGATGTCCTGCGTGCCGAAGCCTTCGTCGCCAGCCTGCAGTCCGCCTATGAAAAAGACCCTGACTCTCTGGGGCCGAACCCCCGGGCTAACTATGAACTGGGCGCGAAAATGTCATTAAAGGATTGCGTCCGGGGGAATGCGGAACAGACACGGATTTTCCGCCATTTTCAGACACAGTTTGAGAAATATGACCTGATCCTTTCTCCGGTCACTCCGGTGTCCGCTTTTCCCTGGCAGCAACCGTATCTGGACTCAGTGAACGGTGTCCCTCTGGATAATTACTACCGCTGGCTGGCACTGACCTATGTGGTCACCTTAGCGACGAATCCGGCGCTCTCGATGCCGATGGGAGTGGACCATAAAAACATGCCTTTCGGTATGCAGGTGATCGGTAAATTCCGGGGTGATCTGGAGCTGATGCTGGCGGCCCGGGCGC
Organism: Tatumella terrea; assembly: GCF_039523755.1. Taxonomy (NCBI): domain Bacteria; kingdom Pseudomonadati; phylum Pseudomonadota; class Gammaproteobacteria; order Enterobacterales; family Erwiniaceae; genus Tatumella; species Tatumella terrea. Next base: position 21,531 of record NZ_BAAAFX010000015.1, read on the forward strand.
TGGAAGCGTATTGTGAAACCACAGAGGATCTGTGCCGTCCTCTGCCTGATCTGCAGGCGCTGAAATCAGGCCAGGTCGACCTGTGGACACCGGTCACCCATCCGCCGTTATCCGCCGCGGAGCATCGTACGGCCATGGAAGGGGCGTCAGCAGTCTGACGCCCGGTTTTCAGGAGATAAAAAGACAGATGATTGTTTATGGAAAAAGTATCGACACGTGGCAGCACGACTATCCGCTGATGTCATCCTTACTGGCTACCGTGCCGGTGTGCTGGCGTAACCCGGGGCTTGCACCGTTCAGCGAGGCCCTGGGCGATATCCGTCTGACCGCGGCCGATGTCAGTGAGGCCAGCGCACGTCTGCAGCGCTTTGCCCCCCTTCTGGCTGAACTTTTCCCTGAAGTCGCTGCCACCCGGGGGATCATTGAGTCAGAATTACAGGAAGTCCCGGCATTTTCTGCCGCATTAACCGGGCGTTATACCTTACCCTGGCAACCGCGTTTATGGCTGAAGAAAGACAGCCATTTACCGATCTCCGGGTCCGTGAAAGCCAGAGGCGGAATTTATGAAGTGTTGTTCCATGCCGAGCAACTGGCTCTCCGCCACGGTGCAGTATCACTGACCGATGATTACCGCATCCTCGCCAGCGACTCCTGCCGGGACCTGTTCCGTCGCCACCGGATCGCCGTCGGCAGTACCGGTAATCTGGGCTTATCTATCGGTATTGCCGCGTCGGGGCTGGGCTTCGACACCACCGTGCACATGTCCGCCGATGCGCGGCAATGGAAGAAAGATAAACTGCGCAGCCACGGCGTTAACGTCGTGGAGTATGCGGGGGATTATGGTCAGGCGGTTGAACAGGGGCGTCAGCAGGCAGAGCAAGATGAGCATTGCTACTTCATCGATGATGAAAACTCCAGGAACCTGTTCCTGGGCTATGCCGTGGCCGGTGAAAGACTCAAAGCCCAACTGGCGGAGAAGAATATCCCGGTCGATGCTGAGCATCCGCTATGCGTCTATCTGCCCTGCGGAGTTGGCGGTGGGCCGGGCGGGATCGCTTTCGGTCTGAAACTGGCCTTCGGTGATCATGTCCATTGCTTCTTTGCCGAGCCGACGGAGTCCCCCTGTATGCTGATGGGGTTATATACCGGGCTGCATGACGCATTATCGGTAGCCGACTTTGGGATCAGTAATCGTACGGCGGCAGACGGACTGGCGGTTGGTCGTCCTTCAGGTTTTGTGGGGCGTTCCATGGCAAGGATGATCGACGGGTGCTATACGGTGCCGGATAAAGAACTGTTCGAATTATTACAGTTACTGGATGCCACGGAAGACCTGCAACTGGAGCCTTCCGCGCTGGCGGGGGCGCCGGGCGTTGCGCGGATCATCGAAACGTTTGCCGATCTCCCGTTACAGAATGCGACACATCTCATCTGGGGAACCGGCGGCGGAATGGTACCCGCAGAAGAAATGCAGCATTACCTGACCCATCGTGGTTAAACTGCTGAAAAGTAAACAGGCAGCCCCGGGCTGCCTGTTTCGCCGGCTGACTTACAGCCAGTTACGACGTTTGAAGTAAAGGTAAGGGGCCAGTGCCGCCAGGATCATCAGTAAAACGGCACCCGGATACCCGAATGTCCATTTCAGTTCCGGCATAAACTCAAAGTTCATCCCATAGCTTGATGCAACCAGTGTCGGAGGCAGGAACACTACCGAAACGACCGAGAAGATCTTGATGATACGGTTCTGTTCGATACTGATGAAACCCATCGCGGCCTGCATCAGAAAGTTTACTTTCTGGAACAGCGATTCATTATGAGGTAACAGTGAATCGATATCGCGCAGAATTTCACGGGCCTGTTCCAGCTGATTTGCCGGCAGACGGGCTTTACGCACCAGGAAGTTCAGCGCCCGCTGTGTATCCATCAGACATAAGCGGACCTTCCAGCCAATATCTTCCAGTTCAGCCAGTCGTGAAAGTGCCTCGTCGTACTCTTCACCCTGCTGGCCTTCCATAATCACGCGGCTTAACTTTTCCAGCGCGGTGTAGATATTCTCGATTTCATCCGCCAGTTGCTCGATTTTGGTCTCGAACAGATCCAGCAGCAGTTCAAACGCATTACCATCGATCAGAGTCTGGTTGCGCGCACGCATACGATAGAGACGGAATGCCGGTAACTCACGCTCACGCAGAGTAAAAAGACGGTCATCACGGATAGTAAAGGCCACTGTCGCATTACCCGCATGATCATCGGCATCTTCAAAAAAGAAGAAGGAGTGGATATGCAGGCCATCTTCGTCTTCAAAAAAACGCGCTGAGGCTTCGATGTCTTCCAGCTCAGGACGGGTCGCCAGACTCTGTCCCAGCTCTTCCTGAACGTAATCACGTTCCTGTTCATCAGGTTCAATCAGATCGATCCAGACCGACGGTGCAAGAGACGTATTCCCGCTCTCCATTTCCATACGGCTCAGACGATTTTCTTCCAGTTTAAATGCACTCAGCATAGCAGTACGTACTCCCCATTTCTGACAGGATGAGACAAGGCTGTAGACCGCAGATAACCGATGATCGGCACAGCTGGTGCCCGAACACAGAAACCACAAATGTGATAAATCAATGCTGGCGCAAATGACGGTGAGTTACAGAGGGTCACCGGTAACCGCTACGGCTACCGGTATGAGGTTGCCTTAGCGGGGTAGCCTGTTATTCAGGTCTGTTTGCCAGCAGCGACTGGGCGTGTCCAAGGCATTGTCCTCTTAATAATAATAGTGCGCGCATGTTACGACGGGATGAAAAAATCGTCAAGGTTAGTCCCGTCGATCAGACACTTTCCAGTCTGGCATACGCGGCCACCAGCCATTTCACGCCTTGTCCCTGAAAAGCGATTTGCAGCCGGCAATGATCACCGCTGCCTTCCAGATTAATAATAGTTCCTTCACCAAATTTGGCATGTTTTACCCGCTGACCCAGGCTATAACCGCTGTCATTGCTGGTGACCGGGGCACCCATCCGCTGATGACTGACCGGACGGCTGACACTGGCCCGTAACCGCACCTCTTCGACACATTCTTCCGGGATCTCCCTGATAAAGCGTGAAGGACGATGTGAGACCTCTTTACCGTATAACCGGCGGCTTTCCGCATAGGTCAGGGTCAGTTTCTGCATCGCACGCGTCACCCCGACATAGGCCAGGCGGCGTTCTTCTTCAAGCCGGTCACCTTCTTCCAGCGACATCTGGCTCGGAAACATGCCTTCTTCCATACCGACAATAAACACCTGGCTGAACTCGAGACCTTTTGCGGCATGCATGGTCATCAGTTGAACCGCATCCTGCCATTTGTCGGCTTGTCCTTCACCCGCTTCCAGCGCCGCATGCGACAGAAAGGCCTGCAGCGGCATCAGATCCTGGTCTTCATCCTGATAGCTGAACTGGCGAGTCGCCGTCACCAGTTCTTCAAGGTTTTCTATCCGGGCCTGTCCTTTCTCCCCTTTTTCCTGCTCATACATCATCCACAGGCCGGAGTCTTTAATGACGCGATCGGTCTGTACATGCAAGGGCAGTTCGCAGGTTTCATGAGACAGGGAATCGATCAGTTCAATAAAACGTTGCAGCGCCGAGGCCGCCCGGCCGGCCAGGACTTTCTCTGTCAGCAACTCACGGGAGGATTGCCATAACGTCAGCTGGCGATCGCGGGCTGCCTGACGTACCACATCAAGCGTCCGGTCACCGATGCCGCGGGTCGGAGTATTGACCACCCGCTCAAACGCCGCATCGTCATTACGGTTAGAGATCAGACGCAGATACGCCAGGGAATCCTTGATCTCCTGTCGTTCGAAGAAGCGCATGCCACCATAGATCCGGTAAGGCAGACTGCTTTGTAGCAGGGCTTCTTCCAGCACACGGGATTGGGCGTTACTGCGATAGAGGATGGCGCAATCGGCCAGTGCCCCGCCCTGCTCATGCCAGTGCCGGATCCGCCCGACCACAAAGCGCGATTCATCCAGCTCGTTGAACGCGCAATACAGCGAAATCGGTTCCCCGTCGCTGTCTTCTGTCCAGAGTTCTTTCCCCAGACGCCCTTCATTATTGGCGATCAGCGTATTGGCGGCTTTAAGAATGTTACGGGTAGAACGGTAATTCTGTTCCAGACGGATGGTATGTGCGCCCGGGAAGTCGTTCAGGAAACGCTGAATATTTTCGACCTGTGCGCCACGCCAGCCGTAAATCGACTGGTCATCATCACCGACGATCATGACTCGTCCCGTATCACCTGCCAGCATCCGTATCCAGGCATACTGGATATTATTGGTATCCTGGAATTCGTCCACCAGCAGATTGGTAAAACGCTCACGGTAGTGGTTAAGGATATGCGGCTTATTGAGCCATAACTCATGGGCGCGGAGCAGCAGTTCTGCAAAATCGACCAGCCCGGCGCGGTCACAGGCTTCCTGATAGGCCTGATAAATTTTCAGCCAGGTCTGCTCAACCGGATTGCCGTAACTTTCGATATGCTTTGGCCGCAGGCCTTCGTCTTTTTTACCGTTGATGTACCACATGGCCTGCCGGGCAGGCCACTGCTTATCATCCAGATTCAGCGCTTTGATCAGGCGTTTCAGTAACCGTAACTGATCTTCGCTGTCCAGGATCTGGAAATCGGCAGGTAACCCCGCATCCAGCGGATGGGCGCGTAATAACCGATGGGCCAGGCCATGGAACGTCCCAATCCACATACCTCCCTGACTGGTCCCCAGCACCTGTTCAATCCGGTGGCGCATCTCTGCCGCCGCTTTGTTGGTGAAGGTCACCGCCATAATGGAGTAGGGAGAACAGTTCTCAACGGTCAGCAACCAGGCGATCCGGTGTACCAGCACGCGGGTTTTACCACTACCGGCACCCGCCAGCACCAGCAAATTGCTGCGCGGTGCCGCCACGGCTTCACGCTGGTTATCATTTAAACTGTTGAGCAGATCAGAAACGTCCATAAGCACCGCAATTGAGGAGAAATTTAACTGTATATTTTTACAGCCATTATACCAGCGTCATCAGCGAATCCAACCGCGAAATTTCCAGATGGGGCAACAGACGGGCATCCGGGGCTGTCATCAGGTCACGGTCACCGGGATTTATCCAGCAGGACTGAAAGCCATTGGCAATGGCCCCGGCAACATCGGTCGTCAGATCATCGCCGATATGCAGTATTTCTGTCGCCGGTAATTGCAGGCGTTCTGCCGCCAGCCGATACATATCCTGCGCCGGTTTTGCCCGGCCATCCGGTCCGGCACGCAGAATAAAGCGAAAATACCCAGCAATGCCCATTTTTTCCGGTTCCGCATTCCCGTTGGTGATCGCTACCAGCGGTATGCGTTCCGCCAGATAACCCAGAGTGCGGTGGGTAGCGTCCGGCATCTCCACGTCGCTGCGCCAGCGGGCAAACACAGACATCACCTCTGATACCCCCTGATGGCAGGTCTCATGCGGCAGCCCGGCCTTCAGCATCACACGGAAGAGCGCCTTTTCCCGCCACAGCGTGACGTCGTGGACGGCCTCCGGTTCCTCACGTTTGACCCGATCACGGGCGGCTTCATAGTCACTGACCGTCACCCCGGCTAACGCCGGGTGCCACTGCTGTAACGCCTGATGTGTTTTTCTGACCGTCGTCAGGATCACATCGCCGTTATCGTACAGCGTGTCATCCAGATCAAAGGTCATGGCGCGGATCTTTCCCGGAGGTCGGTAAAAGTGCATTATTTTTTTCCTCGTTTCGCCCGCGGATGGGCAGCATCATACACCGAAGCCAGATGCTGAAAGTCCAGATGAGTATAGATCTGGGTGGTCGACAGGTTCGCATGGCCCAGCAGCTCCTGGACAGCACGTAAATCGCCGCTGGACTCCAGCATATGGGTGGCAAACGAATGACGCAATTTATGCGGATGGATATGGCTGCTGAGTCCCTGTTTCACCCCCCAGCCGGCAAAACGCTTCTGAACATTACGCGCGGAGATACGGTTGCCCTGCTGAGAAAGAAAGACCGCATCCTCCTGCGGACCAAATAACTCCCGCATTTGCAGCCAGCGTAACATCCATTCACAGGCCGTGCGCCCTATCGGTAATCGCCGTTCTTTACTGCCTTTCCCCGTGACCAGGATTTCCCCGGACTCCGCATCGAAATGGCGGCAATCCAGGTTGACCAGCTCTGCTAAACGTAATCCGGCGCCGTACATCACCTCCAGCATGGTCCGGTCACGCACCGATAACGGGTCATTGAGGTCGATGTCCAGCAACTGCCCCATTTCATCGACATCTATATTTTTTGGCAGATGACGGGACGTTTTCGGCGTGGCAATCCCCTTCGCCGGGTTAGCCGGTAATGCCCCCTGGTCGACCTGCCAGTCAAGAAAGCTGCGTAAGGCGGACAACCGTAATGCCAGACTGGTCGTCTGTAACCCGTTACGGCGACTTTTCGCTGCCAGCGCACGGACATGGGCAGGCTCCAGTTGCGCCCACTGCTGCAGACCGGCCTCCTTCATCAGCAGGATCAACGCCGTTAACTGCCGCTGATAACTGGTCAGCGTTAGCGGACTCAACTGGCGCTCGACCTTCAGGTAACGCAGAAAACGGTCGACAGGTGCCTGCAGGCTATCGGCGAGGTCGGCGGCACTCATTGGCGGGAAACCCATCGGGTCAGAAGTTCGGGCAGCATTCCGGCCAGATATTGCAGTAATTCGGTGCCCATTCCCGGCTGGTAATGATGTTTATCACGACTGCTGAAGATAAGCACACCGAGGTCCTCATCTTCGCCCATCAGCGACATAGCCACCGAGCCTATCGCCTTCGCTTCCGGCAATAACAGGAGTAATTCCGGCCCGTTCAGCGGGCCAAGATAATGCTGGCGGCGGCCAAAGCGCTGGATCCGCAATGAATCAAACGCCTGCCGGGACAGCCCGAGGCCGGTAAACCCCGACGGTGCACCCAGCAACCATTTTTCACTGAACAGACGGACGGTAGCCCCTGCCAGCCCGAGACCTCTGGCCCAGCGGTGTAACCGTTCAAGCATATCCTGCAGACTGCCCGCTGCCGCGAGGTGTGACTGTAACGCTAATAACTGCCCGAAAAGCTGCTGATTCGCCGTGGCTTGCTCCATCAGCAAGGTGATTTCTTCTTCCAGTTGCTGAATGTGATTACGCTGGCGCGCCATGTGCCATTCCACCAGCGAAACACTCCCCCTCACCGGATGAGGTACCTGCATCTGTTCGACCTGGCGGGCATTACGGATAAAGAAATCAGGATTACGACACAAATAGTCACTGACAGATTGCTCATCAGGTGCCATATCTTTCAGTAATTCCGGTTCTTCATCGGGTTTCATAAATGGATAAATCCGTCGTAAACATGTGTTGCCGGGCCCGTCATATACAGCGGGGTACCCGGCCCGTCCCAGGTGATCGTTAAACTGCCGCCCGGTAAATCGACCCGGACATTCGCCGCCAGCAATCCCTGAAGTATACCACTGGCAACTGCCGCGCAGGCTCCGCTACCACAGGCCTGCGTTTCTCCGGCTCCCCGCTCATAGACCCTTAAACGGATATGAGCACGGGAAACCACTTCCATAAAACCGACATTGACCCGTTCAGGAAAGCGCTCATGGCTTTCCATCTGCGGGCCGAGCACCTCAACAGCCGCGGTTTTAATATTGTCCACCTGAATAACACAATGCGGATTGCCCATGGAAACGGCACCGAACATCAGGGTCTGCTCAGCTAACCGCAGCAGATAAAGGTTTTCGGCTTTGTTGGCGCGAAAAGGAATATTCGCCGGTTCAAAATCCGGCTCGCCCATATTCACCCGCACGGTTTCATCACTGTTGACGGTCAGAACCATCCTGCCGGTGTGGGTGCTGACCCGGATATCTTTTTTGTTGGTCAGCCCTTTCAGCCGGACAAAACGGGCAAAACAGCGGGCGCCGTTACCGCATTGTGCGACTTCACTGCCATCGGCGTTGAAGATGCGATAATGAAAATCCAGTTCCGGGTCATAAGGCGGCTCAACGATCAGTAACTGATCAAACCCTACGCCCAGATGGCGGTCGGACAGCCGGCGAATCAGTTCCGGCGAGAAAAAAACATTCTGAGTGACTGCGTCAACGACCATAAAATCATTGCCGAGACCGTGCATTTTTGAAAACTGCATTGTTTGCTCCGCCGGTTACACTGCGATTTATGGTGCTACAGTTCCTGCAGGTACTGAAGTGTCAGTATCCTGTGGCACGACTGTTGTGGTTTTATGATGACGGGCCTGATCTTTCGGAAAATAGAGTGGTCCCTTCAGTCCGCATCCTGTTAATACTGCGGGGATCACTATGACTAACAGCCAACCGAACATTTTTTTCATTTTGCTTACACTCAATCTGTGCTTAATCTCATTCACTTATCATCGCAGTTGAACAAGGAAAAGCAACAGAAAATCCCTGAATTCCGCTCTCAGATGCAGAAGCCTTTCCCCGGGAACCCGACAAGGATTGGCAAACAATATCAGCGCGCTATACTTTGCAAAAAACAGGGGAGCAATAATGAACGACAGTGAATTTCATCAACTGGCAGACCAGTTACTTCTGAGCGTCGAAGAGCGCCTGGATGAGCATGACGGCGATGCCGATATCGATTACGAAACCCACGGCAGTGTGATGACGCTGAGCTTTGAAAATGGCAGTAAAATTGTCATTAACCGTCAGGAACCACTGCATCAGGTCTGGCTGGCGACAAAAGCCGGGGGATATCACTTCAGCTACCAGTCGTCACACTGGATTTGTGACCGCAGCGGGACCGAATTCTGGGCCTTGCTGGAGCAGGCGTGTACCGCCCAGTCCGGCGAAAAATTCAGTTTCTGAGTCTGCAAGCCGGCAGGATGTCTGTGCCGGCTGACTCCGTTCAGAACAAATTTTTTGACCGCGGTAAGATATTCTGGCTCAGTTGCGGGGAAACATGTTCAGCCACTTCATCGTGAGAGGCTGACCGGAAAGGTAACACCCGGGTTTTTCCGCTTTCTGCCACCAGCTGATAAAACTGGGGCAGGTTAAAATTGATAAAGCCGGAGCCATAGGTAAAGCGGTCGTGCGAGGACGAATAGAACCGGCTGACATCGCGCACCAGTTCTTCCTTACTGCCTTCACAATGGCGATAGACCTCGACCCTGTTCTGCTCATCCAGAATATAAATATTAAAATCGGCGGAAGACGGGCTGTCTTCAAAAAAGAACTGAATGATCCCTTCACTGGCATAGCCATTCACGACCGCCGGCAATTCCGCTTGCTGCGATTCCACCTTAATCGATAAGCCATGCAATTTATTGTTGGAAATGGCACCGTAAAACTCTACCGCGTTTTCCAGTTTCTGGACCGACACACTCATCCGCTCGAAGAAAATCCCCCAGGTATCTCCTGCCAGCCGCAGAGCCTTAAAGCGTCCCGGTTCCTGACGGGTGCTGGAGAGACGGATATCAATGCATTCCGAGACCAGTTGCTGAACCCGCGTACGGATGAGCCCGCGCAGGTGCTGGCTGTAACAAAAGACCTCAACGCTGTCCGGGGGCAGCGCATCCTGATGCATCTTACCGAGGATGGTTTTGAGCGCATCAATCATCGACTGCTCTCCGTGAAAATGCAGGGTACGCACTTCATTCCAGGAGTTGCGGTACAGCAGGTCAATACTCCCGATCAGGCAGCGTTGCTGCTGTCCGAAGCTGAAAACATCCAGCTTACGGAAATCAAAATGGATGACCTGATCCCTGAACGCCGCGGTAGGGTCATATTCCAGATTCACCATAATGGCCAGATGACGAATTTCACACGGGCTGTATAACGCTTTCGGGGTCGGAGCCGGTACACGCAGCGGGAAATGATGGGAGACATCCGCCACCAGACCCTGCAGTTTTTCGGCATCACATCCGCCGCTGCCTTTAATATGCAGCCGGGTTTTGTCGGTCAGCAGACCATTAAACCAGCTCCATGCCACCAGTTTGATCAGGTAGCGGTTATATTCCAGCGGCTGATGACTGATGATGGAATTCATCTGCGGCGCATAATTATACAGATACCAGCCAGGGCGATTGGCACGCCCTTCCGGGACGTGGATAAACGTCAGATTCTCTTCACTCAGATCCGGTGAAATCTGCGGGTTGACCAGGATCACTTTGCCGGGCAGCACTTCAAACGCTGCGTACAATTTACGGGTCAGCACCCCGATATCCTGCGGGCTGGCACTCACACTTAAATTATTACGGCGCGCAAAACGGATCAGGTTACGATAGCTCTGCATCATCGCATCCAGTAATTCGTTATGCGCTTCGCGTACCTGGTCGATCTTCCAGCTGTCACGGCTGTCGAGCATCTGCAGCCGTTGCTGATCCCAGCCCCATTCTTTTACCAGCTGACTTAATATTTCCCGCCGCCATTGTGAACGTCCCTGCGGCTGTTCCACCGACAGCTTTTCACAGGCTTTCAGGTAGAAACACCGGCGTACCAGGTCCAGCCGGGCCGGATCATCAATCGCCTGTAAATAGTCCGTGGCCTTTTCCAGCATCATGCAATACGGGTCAAGGCCAAAACTGACTATTTCACCGTCATGCAGTCGTTGTTTGATATCCATCGCCAGCAGGCGGGTATCCGGATATTCGCGGGTATAGGCTTCCAGCAGTAAGGTTTTCAGGACGGCTTTATAAGGGGAGTCGATACTTTTATACAGCTGCCAGAGGCTGGCACCGAAATACTCTTCGGCCGAAAGCGTACTCAGGCCCCCCAGGTCCAGCCATTCATTGGGGGTCAGCGCGCCACCGGCATACAAAGACATGACATAATCATCGTAGCGCCCCTCTTCTGAGACCGGCACCATATTCCAGAGGATACGTTTGCCCGCCATCCGGACAGCGGAACGGTAAAATTCATCCAGCAGCAGAATATGCTGTGTGCTGCCGCAGTCCTCGGAGCCCAGATTACCGCTTTCGTTATGCCGGAAACGGTTTTCATCGATCAGGAAAAAGCTGACTTCGATGCCGAGCGACTGGCACCATTGAGTCAGCAGGCGGCATTTATTCTGTAATTTATGTCTTTCGTCACTGTCCAGCCAGGACTGATGGCAGACCCAGATATCCAGATCGGAATGATTATTCTGCCCCACCGAGGACGTACTGCCCATGGAATACACCCCGGTGATCGGCGCTTCTCCCTGCGGGTGGATATGCTGCAGGAAGGGTTCGTCAGAAAAACGTTTCAGGAGGTTCAGCTGATGTGCAGCAGGCGTAAAAAAACTGATACCGTGCGGTACGTTGCCCAGCTGATATCCCGGCAGCGCAGAATGATGATAGTGCAGTAAAGCAGGCAGCAAGCTATATACCTGCCGGAAAGCGGGTCCCATCGCTGCCATTGCCCGATCGACCCTGAGCTGGTTAATGGCATCCAGTCTCTGTTTCAGAGTTTCAATATAAAGGTACAAGACGTTTTGCCTGCAATTTCCGGTAATTACGCACTTTTATACTCCGATAAAACAAGATACTCGTGACGCAGGGACAGTACGAAATGAAAAAAAAACATTTCCACTCCCGGACCCGCCCACGGTCACTGCAATGATTATTTTATCACCTTTCACCACGGAATCTTAATATTAGATGCCACTGAACCCTGGTTGCGACGGGCCATATACCATTACTGACCGTCCGGATTTCATCGCCGAAGCCTGCCACATTTATCGTTTAAATGATAGGATGATTAGCAAACGACAAAAACGGTTAACGACATGTCTGACAAAACAATTCGTATCGCGACAAGGCAAAGCCCGCTGGCTCTCTGGCAGGCGCATTATGTGCAGGAACAGTTGATGGCCGCCCATCCGGGCTTACAGGTTGAACTGGTCCCGATGGTCACTAAAGGTGATGTCCTGCTGGATACCCCGTTATCGAAAGTGGGTGGTAAAGGGCTGTTTGTCAAAGAGCTGGAACTGGCCATGATGGAAAATCGTGCCGATCTGGCGGTGCATTCCATGAAAGATGTCCCTGTCGCATTTCCGGATGGTCTCGGCCTGGTCACGATTTGTCCCCGCGAAGACCCGCATGATGCCTTTGTGTCTGAAAAATATCAGACCATTGATGAACTTCCTGCCGGCGCCATCGTGGGCACATCCAGCCTGCGCCGTCAGTGTCAGCTAAGTGCACGCCGCCCGGATTTAGTGATCCGCTCTTTACGTGGCAATGTCGGTACCCGTCTTTCCAAACTTGATGCCGGGGAATACGATGCGATTATTCTGGCTGCGGCTGGTCTGAAGCGACTGGGGCTGGAGACACGGATCCGCAGTACGCTGCCGGCAGAAGTATCTCTGCCTGCGGTCGGTCAGGGAGCGGTCGGTATTGAATGCCGTCTGGATGATGCTGAACTGATTTCACTGCTGCAGGCACTTAACCACCACGATACTGAAACCTGTGTCCGTGCAGAACGGGCGATGAATACCCGGCTGGAAGGCGGTTGCCAGGTACCGATTGGCAGCTATGCTATTCTTCAGGAGAACGACGAACTCTGGTTACGGGGGCTGGTGGGAACACCGGACGGCAGCCGGATTATACACGGCGAACGTCGTGGCCCCCGTTCTCAGGCTCAACAGTTGGGAATTTCGCTGGCGGAAGAACTGCTGGAACGGGGTGCCGGGGACATTTTACGGGATGTCTATCAGGGGCATCCGCCGGTATGACCATCCTGGTCACCCGGCCAGAGCCTTCAGCCTCCGCGCTGGTGGCCCGATTACGGCAGGCAGGCAAACATGCCTGGAGCCTGCCGTTAATTGAATATGCTGCCGGCCGGGGCCTGCCTGAATTACCACAAAAGCTGTCTGCACTGACGCGGGATGACCTGCTGTTTGCCGTATCACACCAGGCGCTCCGTTTTGCGGCCCCGGTAATTATGCAAAGCAATACTGCATGGCCCGCTAGTGTCGACTATTATGCTATAGGTCGGCGTAGCGCATTGGCATTACATCAGGCCTGTTTGCAGAACGTGAATTACCCGCAGGATACCGGTACCAGTGAAACGCTGCTGAATCTGCCTTCGCTGCAGGATCTCACCGGTAAACGGGCACTGATCCTTCGGGGAAATGGCGGCCGGGAGCTGCTGGCAGAAACGCTCACAGAGCGTGGCGCTGTCGTTGAACTCAGCGAATGCTATCAGCGGGTCCCCTGTCAGTATCATGGCGCAGAAGAAGCGGTGCGCTGGCGAAGGCAAGGTATTACCACGCTGGTCGTGACCAGTGGTGAAATGCTGCAACTTTTATATCAGCTGTTTCCTGCCATCGATCGCAGAGAATGGTTATTACACTGCCGGCTGATTGTCGTCAGTGAACGTTTAGCTACCCTCGCCGGAGAAGCTGGCTGGCAGTCTGTAACGGTAGCTGATGGCGCGGATAACGACGCGTTATTTCGCGCGTTATACTGAACTAAAAAACAATGGGATGAGCCAAAATGACGGAACAAAAAGACCCCTCCGCCATGCCTGAAGTCACACCACCGGAAGAGAATCTTTCTCCGGCAGCAGAAAAGACTTCACCGGCAAAAAACAGCGGAACAACTTTAGCCATTGTGGCCATTATCATTGCTCTGGCTGCCGGTGGCGGAAGTTACTGGTACAGCACACAGCAGCAAGGTGCAGCGACCCGTTCTCTGCAGTCACTGGAAAAGCAACTGAATGATCTGACACAGCAAAGCCAGACCAGCCAGCAGCAGCTGTCACAGCAGCTTAGCTCAGCGACACAGGCACTTCAGGATGCCAGGTTGCAGCAGGGAGCCACCGATAAAGAACTGAGTACACTACGTGATAAAGTCGCCTCACTGACCGGCAATGACAGTAACAGCTGGCTGATTGCTCAGGCCGACTATCTGGTGAAGCTGGCAGGGAGAAAACTCTGGAGTGACCAGGATGTTACCACCGCGGCAGCGTTATTAAAGAGTGCTGATGGCAGCCTGGCGCAGATGGATGACCCGAGTGTACTGAATATACGCCGCGCGCTGACCAATGATATCAGTACCCTTTCTGCCATCAATCAGGTGGATTATGACGGTATCATTCTGCAACTGAATCAGTTGTCGAACGGGGTCGATAATCTGCGACTGGCCGATGATGAAGACAGTAGCAATCCGATGGATGCCGACAGCAAAGAACTCTCCGGTTCTCTGACTCAATGGCGTGAAAATCTGGAGAAAAGCTGGCACAACTTTATGGATAATTTTATTACTATCCGCCGTCGCGATAATACCGCCCAGCCGCTGCTGGCCCCGAATCAGGATATTTATCTGCGTGAAAATATCCGTTCGAAATTACTAATTGCTGCGCAGGCGGTGCCGCGCCACCAGAACGAAATTTATAAACAATCTCTGGAATCTGTGTCTTCCTGGGTACGCGCCTGGTATGACACCAGCGACCCGGCCACCAGGGCATTTCTGTCACAGATTGATGCGCTGGAACAGCAGAACATTGCGATGGATGTGCCGGATGCACTTTCCAGCCAGCCATTGCTGGATAAACTGATGCAAACCCGGGTTCGCGGATTGCTAAGTCAGCCTTCAGCACCCTCTGTACAACAGGGGAATTAAGCATGCTAAAAATCCTGATTCTGTTTTTATTGCTACTGGCAGGGATTGTGCTGGGCCCTCTGCTGGCGGGTCACCAGGGATATGTACTGATCCAGACCGATCACTGGAATATTGAAACCAGTGTGACCGGACTGGTGATCATCCTGATCGTTGCGTTGATGGTGATCCTGGCCATCGAGTGGTTGCTGCGTCGACTGCTGCGTACCGGAAAGCGTACCCGTGGCTGGTTCACCGGCCGCAAACGTCGCCGTGCACAGCAACATACGCGTGATGCGCTGATCAAACTGGCGGAGGGCGACCATAAGCAGGTTGAGAAACTGCTGTCCCGCGATGCCGATCATGCGGCTGATCCTTTAGCCAACTATCTGCTGGCGGCAGAAGCCGCACAACAGCGAGGGGACGAAATCCGGGCGAATCAGCACCTGGAGCGTGCCGCTGAAGTCAGCAGCGACAACCAGATCCCGGTGGAAATTACCCGTGCCCGTATTCTGCTGGCCCGTAAAGAGGATCATGCGGCCCGTCACTGCATTGATCGTTTGCTGGAAGTGGCACCACGCCACCCTGAAGTGCTCCGCCTGGCAGAGCAGGCTTATCTGAATACCGGTGCCTGGCGGGCTCTGCTCGATATTCTGCCTTCCATGGAGAAGTCACAGGTGATCAATGACGATCAGTTACAGGATCTCCGGCAACGTGCCTGGCTGGGTATGATGAATCAGGCCATGGCGGAACAAGGCAGCGAAGGGCTTAAGCAGTGGTGGGGAAATCAGAGCCGTAAAACCCGTCAGGACACCGCCCTGCAGGTCGCGATGGCAAATCACCTGATTGAGTGCAATGACCCGGCAACGGCGCAGGAAATTGTACTGAGCGGACTGAAGCGTCAGTATGACGAGCGTCTGATCCTGCTTCTGCCACGCATTAACAGTACGTCGCCTGAACAGCTGGAAAAAGCCTTGCGCCAGCAGATTAAGCAGCACGGTGCTACCCCGCTACTGAACAGTACACTGGGGCAGATGCTGATGCGTCAGGGCGAATGGCAACAGGCGTCTGAAGCCTTCCGTCAGGCGCTGGAACAGCGTACAGATGCGTTTGATTACGCCTGGCTGGCGGATTGCTATGACAAGATGCGCCGTCCGGAAGAAGCTGCGCGGATGCGACGTGAAGGGTTGTTACTGACTCTGAAACAAAACCCGGAGCAGTAGCAGAACAAATCGTCATATACAAAGGTGCCTTTAACAGGCACCTTTTTTATTTCAGCCCCTGCCTGTCCGGTTCGCTCTATTGCCACGCATACTGCCTTTGCCCCGCCGCGGGCGACCGGGATGCGGGACCGGGGAAAACCGGGGGATTTTTTTTCTCAGGTCTGTGGGTAAGGAATCTGGTTGTTATTTTTTATCTCAGACAGGGAATATTCAGTTCGTGGTTTATTAGTTTTAGCACAGTGAATATTCCGTTCGCTTTATCATCGGGCATGCTGTCCGGGCCCCGCCGCGGGCGACCAGGCAAAGGGCGCAGGGCCGCGCCCTCTGCACTCCCAGCCTTGCGACAAGCCTGCCCGCCGCTGCGCGGTTCCTTCGCTCACTCATTTGTCCTTGACGGACCGGTCATGATTCGCTCCTGCTCAGCATGACCTCTCGCCGCGTCCCTGCGGCTCGTCCTGGACATATTCATTCGCTCAGCGGTGCGATGTCGCGGTAAGTCACCCGTGTTGGTGGCCCGGAGAAAACCGGGGCGATTTTTGTCTCAGGTCTGTGGGTAAGGAATCTGGTTGTTATTTTTTATCTCAGATTTGGAATATGCCGTTCGTCTGTGGGTTTCTATGGTCAGGACAGTGAGTATTCCGTTCGTTTTATTGTCAGGCATACCTGGCAATAGTGGACACCCGAATAAGTGAGTACACTCTTAATCAGAGGTGACCCAATGATAAAATCCGTATCAGCCACCAAAAAACCGGAAACAGCCTACGCCGGAATTCCGCCGAAACGTGAATGCCACTGATACAAACTGACGTTGCACATGCCATATTCGCGCCACAATCCAGGCACTGGCGTTCCTGCCCTGACGTGTTTTAGAGTGGCCGTAATCCGGCTATCAGTAAACGTCATTTTTCATAGAAATCTCCCCGGGCCAGACGACGAGAAAATTCTACATATGAACACAGCGGTCTTTCGGGGAGATTACCGTAGCGCGGCAGGTATTTGGACACCTTATGAAAAAATACCGCACGAAGGATTAAGTGGGTAGTCAGTAATGATAACGGCAAGATGCTATTAATAGAGAATCATCGCTTACAGCATAAACAAATCGATGTTCTGCCGTTATCCTTCGGGACCAAAACCCCGTAAGATTATATTTGAGTGGCTCTGGTTTACCCTTCCCCTCAAACGGAGTTCTGCTGGCATCCTGGATAAGTTCATTGATCTTCCTGACTGTCTTTTTATCCGTATTTTGCCAGTAAAGATAATCTTCCCACGCTTCTTCAGACCAAATCAGTTTCACTCAATAACATTCCTTTCTACACCATTACCATTTTTCAGGCTCTCGACTGAATCCATGAGTCGGCGGGCATTTTTAGGAGAGCGCAATAAATAAGCGGTTTCTTCAAGTGAATTGAATTCCTCAAGAGACATCAACACACATGATTCACCGTTCTGCCGGGTGATCAGGATAGGGGCTCTATCTTCAACAGTCTGAATCATTGTTGCAGAGAGATTTTGACGCGCTTCACTGTAACTGACAGCTTTCATTTACACACTTCCATCGACAACATTGTACATTTCAATGTACAAATAAAATAACCGCTTGTAAACCGGTATTTATCTTAACACCCGGTACGTGAACTACCTTAGATGTCCTGAAACCATATTTACGGGGTCAGTATGAAATCCCTTGCCTTACGGCTGATAGCCGTTTTTTGGCCTGAACGTGGCCGCCGCCAGACGGCAGATATAACAGGCGGAACCGGCTCCCCGGAAAACCGGATAGTTTGTTCGTGTCAGCAGGGTGAATATTCTGCTCACCTTATGGTCAGGCAGGCAGTCGTTGCCCCGCCATGGGCGACAGGGCAACGGTGCGGAATCTGGGATTAAGCGAATCATGGTTTTGATCTGAAATACAGTGCTGGTGACCCGATGGACGATTTCTGAGTGCTATATGCAGCGTAGAATGACAGGCCGAAGTGATAAGTGAGAGGATAGCGAGGATCTGTGTCTGACGGGGAGTGTTAATGCCCGGGTCTTAAACTTTCTACAGGCGTAAAAAAACCCGCCGGAGCGGGTTTCTTCAAATATGGTCGGCGAGAGAGGATGATTCCCCTTCGGGCCGTTGCTACGCAACGTTGTCTCGCTCCGCCCGGCTCAAACCTCCTTCGGAGGTTTTCATCCTGTTAACTACAGACGTAAAAAAACCCGCCGGAGCGGGTTTCTTCGAAGATGGTCGGCGAGAGAGGATGATTCCCCTTCGGGCCGTTGCTACGCAACGTTGTCTCGCTCCGCCCGGCTCAAACCTCCTTCGGAGGTTCTCATCCTGTTAACTCCAGACGTAAAAAAACCCGCCGGAGCGGGTTTCTTCAAATATGGTCGGCGAGAGAGGATTCGAACCTCCGACCCACTGGTCCCAAACCAGTTGCGCTACCAAGCTGCGCTACTCGCCGAAATACTGCTTTCTCTCTTATTTTTTGCCTGGTGCGAAGAGAGGGACTTGAACCCTCACGTCCGTTAAGACACTAACACCTGAAGCTAGCGCGTCTACCAATTCCGCCACCTTCGCATAACCAGCAAAAAATGGGGTGGCTAATGGGACTCGAACCCACGACAACTGGAATCACAATCCAGGGCTCTACCAACTGAGCTATAGCCACCATATCTTTCTTACTACAACGATGCCAAAAACATCTTTACTACTCTCGCGGTAAACCACCGCAGCTCTTGCGCATAAACCAAATGGCGCGCCCGACAGGATTCGAACCTGAGACCTCTGCCTCCGGAGGGCAGCGCTCTATCCAGCTGAGCTACGGGCGCTTAGCGCCGTTGCGGATGCGGATATTACGGGTTTGAGGTGATCCTGTCTAGTGCTTTTTAAATAAAAAAATTCATTTGCTTACTGAATGCACAGTTTGAGCGAAGATTCAGCATAACGGGTAATAATTCACCGCGATACTGCTGCTGAATCACAATTTCCCCAGCCAGTGATACTTTTGATAACGGAGCAGCCTGAGCTGTCTTCGCCAGCGGGAGGGCTGCTTAATCAGCCGGTATAGCCACTCCAGACCCATTTTCTGCCATATCAGGGGGGCACGCTTAACCCGACCGCTGAAAACATCATACGTCCCGCCTACGCCCATATAGAGCGCATCAGGATAAATTTCACGGCAACGGCGAATAAAAAGTTCCTGACGGGGGGAACCCATCGCCACGGTCACTATCTTTGCGCCGCTGTCGGCTATCGCACGGATCACACCCTCTGTTTGCTGTTCCGTAAAATAGCCATCCTGTGTACCGGCCACCGGGACTGCCCACTGTTGCCGCAGTTTATCACCGGTATACTGCAGTACCTCTGCCTGCCCACCGACCAGAAAAACAGGAATACATTTCTGACCCGCGGACTGCATCAACGCATACCAGAGATCGACACCGGCAATGCGGGTCACTTTACTGCCCGGATATTTTTTTCGTATCGAACGGACAATACTGATGCCGTCTGCATAGTTGAATTCCGCCGCCGATAAAATCTGCTGCACCTGCGGATTTTGTTCTGCCGTCAGGATTTTTTCTGCATTAATCGCCACCAGCATCCCGCACCGGGGATGCTGCGGTGGTAACAGAAAATCAGTGAACTCACTGAGAGAACTGAAACCATACAGAGGTACCCCCCGTATATTGTAGGGGGGCTTCACGGAAGAATTACTCATGCACTCATTGTCCTGCCATTACTGATTTTTAATAGTTAACGCGGCATCGGTTGTCCGGACAATCCGGTCACGGATAACGCCTGCGCTTTTCAGAAACCAGAAAACTGTTTTAGCTACCAGTAACGAAAAAAGAAAAATAACACTAAAGAAAACTATCCGCGAACCGAAGGCATCCAGCCCCTCACGTGCCAGCACTATCATGTTAAAAATGGCACCAAAGCAAAAGCTGTTCAGTACCGCCGCGGTATAGCGGTTCTTCTCCTGCTGCGCCTGCCGGTAAATCGCATCAAAGCCTTTGATAATCAGCCCGACCACTACCGCACCGGGTGCCAGCAACCAGGCCCCGCCCATGACCACCAGCGAGCCTATCAGGGTCGGGGAAATTGCCAGGCCTGAATGATTGTGCAGCACATCCCAGGTAAAGTAATTAGCACTATTCAGAACCGTCGCCGGTCGGTCATGCCATAACCAGCCAGGAATAAAGACATAGAAATCACGCCACATCGGGGCCAGCCCCTGAAATTCGATCCGGTGGTAATGACTCAGTAATAAGCCCAGATTTTCCCACGGCGAGAAGGTATCCCGGGTCAGATAGAGGAAGGTATAGAACGCTTCATCGCCCGACACCTGCAGGTTATAACGTCGTAACGCCAGCCAGAACATCGCGACCACCGATAACACGCCAGCGGACGCCAGCATTGCCAGATTAATCCAGCCACGGGTAATACCGATAAACAGGAACAGAGCAAAAGCAATAATGATATTGGCCCGCGTACCGCCGACAATCAGGTACGTCAGCACCCCGAAGCCCACGGTATACACCAGAAAGATCATCCAGTTTTTCCGTGTCGGCTTCAGAAAATAAACGATAAGCATCGCCGGGATAAAGAAATAGAAAAACCGTTTCAGTGCAACCCCGGAAACCTTACTGGAAAAGATCTGGCTGTAGGAACTGAGCCTGAACAGTAAAAACCCATTATGCATAAAGAAAACAGCCACGGTGCCAATGGCAATGAATGCCAGTAAGCCACAGAGGATAAGTGTCTCCACCCGGTTCATTCTCAGTAATGCCGGAACCTCCGATGGCCCTCCCCGGCGCAATTTCACTTTATATGTCAGATAGTAGAGACCATAGAACCCGGTGGCAGAGAGTATCGCCTGTAACAGATATTCCGGGGGCACCACCGGGGCATGAAAGCAAAATACCAGCAAGCTGGTCAGCGGAAACCCGAAATAAAATGTCAGTAAAAACAGCAGCGAAAAAAACAGATGAAAATTAAACCGCACCCGCCGGAACTCTTTCCAGGTCAGTGTCAGCACAAAGGTCAGGCAGCAAAGATAAACGGTAGCGAGACCGGAGAACTGCAACAGACTCATGCTTCCTCCCCGGAGTCCAGCGAATGTAACAGCTCATACCAGCCCTGGAGATATCCCGGAGAAAGGAAAGCAATCGCGGATTTATCACAGCTTTCCAGCTGCCGGCGGGCTTCATCAATCACAGGCAAAGTCAGTGTATCCCCCTGGAAAAGGACGGGCAGTTTCTGTTCTGTCAGATCACGCCAGAACGGATTTTCCCGGCTGACAACGAACGGAATATTTTTTTCGATTAATAAACACAAAGTACCAATGCCCTGTTGACGTTGAAAAATAAAGTAACCCAGCTGACAACGATCCAGCATGCTCTGATACGCCGCGAAATCCATCGTTTCCGTTAATATACTGACCTGCCCGTCCGGGAAGTATTTCTCAGCGACCGCCTCTACAGACGAGATATAAGGCTGATTACCGGCCGGATATCCCATTGGCACCATCACCCGCACATTGGCGCCAAACTGGTGATGGATCTCTGCCAGTGCCTGTGCGTGACGATTGGTCGGGTCTCCTGAATTACCCAGTAAAATCGTCAGCGGTGGTATGTTATCGTCAGGGACGTCACTGTTTACGTTCACCGGCATTCTGGCCGGAAAATAGAGCAGTGATGCAGGTACCGAGGGCACCCGTTGCTGAAAATAGCAGATATCTCCCCGTGTCGCCCAAACCCCGGCGACCCGCTTCCTGGCCCTGCGGCGCAGAAGATAAAACAGCCGGAAACGAAGCTGACGGGAATCTTCATAGAGATCGGCCCCCCAGATATGCCAGTACAGTTGATGGCGGGTAATTTTCCCACTGAGTAACGCCAGCCATAGCCAGGGATTAAACTGTCCGTGACAGAAAAAGCGGTAGCGGCGATCAGCGGCCAGCTTCACCACTGCCTGTGCGAGGCTTTTTTTATCAGAAAAAACCTGTAGTTCCAGTGAAGTAAACTCAGCCAGTGACTCCGGGGCAGAAGAGACCACCATAAATTTCCGTGCCTGTGCCACCGGGACCTGCGTGGCCAGCTGATCATTAAAGAAACGGAGCAATGTCAGGTTATGATGGGGGATATCTGCACCGAGCAGATGGATCAATGTCGTCATTTTCTATACCAACACAAAAATACCGCCCCGCACAGGGCAAAATAAATCATATAACACAGTGCATAAGCCTGTACGGCGCCGATCACCCCATGGGCCGGGATCAGCCAGCAGGCACTGGCCATCAACAGGATAAACTGGCTGACCTCGGTAAGAAGATAAAAACGCAGGGAAGCCCTGGCAATCACCAGGTAACCGAAGACGTAAGCACCGACCTTGAAGAAATCACCGATCAGTTGCCAGACGAACAGATCGCGCATTGCACTGAACTTCGGTGAAAACAGGAGCCAAATCGCCACATCACGCAGCAGCCAGACCATGATGGCTATAGCCGCGACGACCGGTAATACAAAGCGTAATGCCCGGCCTATTTCCCTGGCAACATCCTGTTTACGGCTCAGTCGGGCCAGTGTCGGTAATAGCCAGACACTGAAAGTTGCCGTAATAAACTGCAGCCAGGCATCTGAAATACTGCTCACGCCCTGCCATAACCCCACGTCCTGCCATCCTGCATGCGCCGCCAGCAGGTTACGCATCATAATCCAGGCCACCGGTAACGTCAGTGCCGTCATCATGGCCATTAAGGTATAGCGAAATAATTGCGCAGCCATCTGCGGATGCCAGCGCGGAATAAACCAGTGCCACTGCACAGGCGTTCTGCCCTTCAGTAAGACGCCTGCCGGGAGTAGGGTTACCGCCGGCACCAGAGCCAGCCCGATCAGCACCCCGGAATACCCTCCCGCCAGCCAGCTCAGCAGATACCCCACTACGCCCAGCAGGCTGCCGCCGGCAACCACCAGCGCATTGCCCCTGGCATCACGGAAGCCTTTCAGTTGCGCCTGCAGCAGGTTTGCCCAGGCGATGCCGGCCTGCAGAAAGGCGACAACCCGGATCACCTGGCTGTACTGGTCATTTCCGAAAAGCGTGTCACTAATCGGGGCCGCCGCCAGTAAAAGGACAACAGCCAGTAAAAAAACTGCCCCCGACACAATCGCCGAAGAGGTGGCCGTCAGTGCACGCAGTTTCTCCGGTTGCTGCTGATACTCTGCAGTGAATCGGGTGACGCCATTAAATATGCCGGCACCGGCCATCACTCCCAGAACGGTGATCAGTTGCCGGAAGTTTCCTGCCAGCCCAATCCCTGACGGGCCATAACTGACCGCCAGTAATTTTATGACCAGCAGTCCGCACAGGATCTTGGTCAGTGTTGATAACGACGTCCAGAGAGAGGCTTTAGCCAGTGACATCAGCGAAAGAAACTCATCAGTGAGCCGATAACCGTCTTCTGGTTGTTATCCGTCAGATTGTAGAACAGTGGCAACCGCAGCAATCGCTCACTCTGTGAAGTGGTATAACGATCTTCCCCGTAGAAACGCCCAAATTGCTCCCCTGCCGGAGAACTGTGCAACGGAATATAGTGAAATACCGCCAGAATATCGGCTTCTTTCATCCAGGCAATCAGTCTTTCCCGGGTGTCATTATCTTCAAGCCGGATAGCGAACATATGGGCATTGTGGGTACAGCCTTCCGGCACCACCGGTAATGTCAGACGTCCCTGGCTGACCAGAGGTTGCAGGGCAGAGTAATAATTATTCCACAACGCCAGACGCCGCTGATTAATCTGCTCAGCAGATTCCAGCTGAGCCCACAAATAGGCGGCCTGTAAATCCGACATCAGGTAGCTGGACCCCAGATCCCGCCAGGTATATTTATCTGTCTGCCCGCGGAAAAACTGACTCCGGTTGGTCCCTTTTTCCCGGATAATTTCGGCACGCGCGATCAGTTCAGGATCATTAATCAGCGTCGCCCCCCCTTCTCCACCGGCCGTATAATTTTTGGTTTCATGAAAACTGAAACACCCGATATGGCCGATAGATCCTAGCGGCCGGCCTTTATAGGCAGACATGACTCCCTGAGCGGCATCCTCAATCAGGTAGAGTTGATGTTTTTCGGTCAGCCGGACAATGGGGTCCATCTCACAGGGGACCCCGGCATAATGCACTACCACTACCGCCCGGGTTTTGTCGGTGATTGCCGCTTCAATCAGCGTTTCGTCAATATTAAGAGTATCCGGGCGAATATCGACAAAGACGATGCGTGCGCCGCGCAGGACAAACGCATTCGCAGTTGAAACGAAGGTATAACTTGGCATGATAACTTCGTCGCCAGGCACAATATTAATCAGCAGTGCCGCCATTTCCAGCGAAGCCGTACAGGAAGGGGTCAGCAGAACCTTATGGCTCCCGAACTGCTGTTCCATCCATTGCTGGCAGCGTCGGGTAAACCCGCCGTCGCCGCTCAGTTTTCCGCTCTCCATCGCCGAGCGCATATAGTCAAGTTCACTGCCTGTTACCGGAGGAGAATTAAAGGGGATCATCTGTTTTCCTGTATAACCAATATGCCGTATTTTCCAGCCGCGCACCGCTACGGAGATAGAGCCGCATTGCTGCCAGGTTACTAAGCTGCGTCGTAATATGGAGCTGTGTGACACCCCTTACCCGTCCCCAGTCGGCCGCGGCCAGTAATAACCGCTGGCCCACACCTTTCCCCCGGGCATCAGGTAAAACAGCGAGCAGGCCAATACGCGCCTGCTCTCCGGTTTCACGGACTGAAACGAATCCTTCGGGCTTGCCCTGCGCATTACAGGCAACCAGACACTGATCATCGAACGTCCCGTTCACAGCATTTTCGATCCATTGGGCGTAAAATCGCCGGCAGTCATCCTCGTTAAACCACGGGGCCCGAAAACGGCTTTGCTGAAAGGCGCTGGCTGCCGCCTGGCGTAATTCCGGGATCTGTCCCGCCCGTGCGATACGCACACCGGTCTGGCGTGCGGTCTGCCTGAGCGTCATGACCAGAGAGGCTTCACCCTCTGCCAGCCGGAAACCAAGACGGTTAAGCGTTCCGAGACTTTCGTAATCCTCTGCGCTGACTCTGGCCTGTAACAGGTGATATTGCTGCATCACCTCCACCGGCAGCGTCTGATCGCCACCGGGTGTAAACCGGCCTATCCGGCTGCCAAAAAATTCAGATTCCCATTCGAGAAAAGAAATACTGCCATTGATTTGCATCTGCACTCCCTGTCTGTCTGCGTTGAGGTTTATCCCCAGATGCCCCGGGTATCGACTCTGCGTCGATCCGCGAGCAACGCGGGATCAATGTGCAGGAACTGTTGATGATCCACCAGCATGACCAGGATATCGGCGTGCTGCAGGGCATTCGTGCTGTCAGTCAGCGTCACTTTACCCGCTAACGCCGCCGGAACCGTATCAATGTGCGGTTCCACCACCAGCACTTCTCCCTGATGCCAGTCACTGATCATCCCGACAACATCTAATGCCGGGCTTTCACGTAAATCATCGATATTAGCTTTGAAGGCCAGCCCGAAGCAGGCAATGCGGATGTCCGCAGCACGCTTACCGGTAGCATTCAGGCAATCAGCCAGTTGCTGTTTTACCTGATTCAGCACCCATTGTGGCTTACTGTCATTGACTTCCCGGGCCGTACGGATAAGACGGGCCTGTTGCGGGTTTTGTGCCACAATAAACCACGGGTCAACGGCGATGCAGTGGCCGCCCACCCCGGGCCCCGGTTGCAGAATATTGACCCGGGGATGACGGTTAGCCAAAGCTATCAGTTGCCAGACATTGATCTGCTGCTCATCACAAATCATTGAGAGCTCGTTAGCAAAGGCAATATTAACATCGCGGAAACTGTTTTCAGTCAGCTTGCACATTTCTGCGGTACGGTCGTCGGTCGTGACACATTCCCCCTTCAGAAACAGACGATATAGCTCACAGGCGCGTTCGGCACAGCGTTCCGTCATTCCCCCCACGACCCGGTCATTATTAACCAGTTCAGTCATGATTTTTCCGGGCAACACCCGCTCGGGACAATAGGCAACATGAATATCCGGCGATCTACTTTGCGACGGAAAGACCAGGTCAGGCCGTAGCGCAGCGAGCCATCCGGCAAGCTGACCCGTGGTACCGACCGGCGAGGTGGATTCCAGGATCACCAGATCGCCTTTCTTCAGCACACCGGCAATAGACTCTGCCGCCGCACGGACATAACGTAAATCCGGCTGATGACCCTCAGCAAAAGGCGTCGGCACGGCGATAAGAAAGGCATCGGCCGGCTCCGGGGTCAGTGCTGCCCGTAAATAGCCTTCACGCACCGCCCGGGCCACCACCTGATCAAGATCCGGTTCGATAATATGGATATGGCCGCGGTTGATGATATCAACGGTACGCGGGTTCACATCAACCCCAATCACTTTTTGTTTCTCAGAGGCAAAAACTGCCGCCGTAGGCAGGCCGATATAGCCGAGGCCGACAACAGAAATCGTTCCAAAACTCATAACGTTACTCTGTGCTGTTTTAGTATTTTTATAATTTGCTGGCAGGCGGTACCGTCGCCATACGGATTATGCGCCCCGCACATGGCCTGGCGGTGATCAGCATCCTGTAATAATAAGGAGGCCTGCTCCACAATCTTCGTAATATCCGTACCGACCAGTCGTACAGTGCCTGCCGCAACCGCTTCAGGACGTTCCGTTGTCTCACGCATCACCAGTACCGGGATGCCCAGTGCGGGAGCTTCTTCCTGTATCCCGCCGGAATCTGTCAGGATCAACCGTGCACGGTTCATCAGCCAGACAAAAGGTAAGTAATCCTGCGGCTCTATCAGGAAAATATTGGTGATCCCCTGCAGGATACGTCTGACCGGCGCACTGACATTCGGATTAAGGTGCACCGGATAGACTATCTGAGCCTCCGGATGCCGGACAGCCAGTTCGGCCAGCGCACTGCAAATCCGCTCAAACCCCTCAC
Organism: Tatumella terrea; assembly: GCF_039523755.1. Classification (NCBI taxonomy): domain Bacteria; kingdom Pseudomonadati; phylum Pseudomonadota; class Gammaproteobacteria; order Enterobacterales; family Erwiniaceae; genus Tatumella; species Tatumella terrea. The sequence continues at coordinate 48,341 of NZ_BAAAFX010000015.1, forward strand.
CAAAGCTCTCTCTGCGATGGCCGGTGACCAGTATCATCGGTTGTTCCGGGTTTAGAAAGGGGTATCGTGCCGCCAGTTGTTGCTCCAGCGTGCTGTCCCCGAGAATTTTTGCTCTCACCGACAACAACGCATCGATGACCGTATTCCCGGTCACAAAGATCCGCTCAGCAGGAATATTTTCCCGCAACAGGTTCTCACGCGAACAGTCGGTCGGCGCAAAATGAAAGCGGGCCAGATGCCCGGCAATTTTGCGGTTACCCTCTTCGGGCCAGGGAGAAAAGAGGTCCCCGGTACGCAATCCGGCCTCAATATGGCCGACCGGAATACGCTGATAATACGCAGCCAGACTGGCGGCCATCGTGGTGGTCGTGTCTCCATGTACCAGCACAATATCCGGACGAAATTCTGCCAGTACCTGTTGCAGGCTTTGCAGAATACGGCAGGTGATGGCGGTCAGATCCTGGCCGGGTCGCATGATATCAAGATCGTAATCCGGCGCCAGCCGGAATAAACGTAAAACCTGGTCGAGCATTTCACGATGTTGTGCCGTCACGCATAAGCGTGATTCAATCTGCGCATCCCCTGCCAGCGCAGTGACCAGGGGGGCCATTTTTATGGCTTCCGGACGCGTGCCGAAAACAGTCAGTACTTTCACAACGGCTCCTTTCGGATCGAGCGGTTTATCTGCCACCATCAGGTCACCTGACGGCGGCTAATCGCAATGATCGCTCCCGCGATCGCACCGGTCACGCCCCACATCACCATCAGCAGCACCAGACGCGGGCTTTCCCGGCTGACGGGTGGCTCAGGGGAACGTAAATAGCGCCATGTCCGGATATCGTCCGATAGCCGTGGCTCAGCCCCTATCGGTGTCGATGGTGATACCGACGAGGCCGGAGCCGCTATCGGTCCTGCGTCTGCCGGTGATTTCATGGCCCGGACCTGGTTCGCCCGCCACTGACTTTGCCATTCTTCCCGTAAGTTGCTGTTCAGCACAGCGACCGCCCGCTGGCTGGCAAAACTGACATAGTCGCTCAGTAAATGGCTGGAGGCTGCCGCATTATCAGCCAGCAGTATCACCGTATCATGGGTTCCACGGGCTGCATCCGCAGGCTGAAAGCGGATGTCGCTTATCAGCCGGTCAAGAATCATGGCCTGCCGGTTCGGATGCGCCTTCACTTTGTCGCGGAAGTAATCCGAACGACGCCAGAAATCCCGGCGACTGTCCCAGGAGGAAAGCTGTAACAGAAACTCCTGATACACCTCATCACAGACCGCTGAAGCATTCAGTGCCGATGAGGTGTCCCCTTCCAGCAGTGTCAGCAGTTGCCGTTGATCGTAATAAACGGCCAACTGACTCAGTTGCGGCCGGTCAACGATCGCCGTTGAACTCCAGACCTGTCTTGCCCAGTGTGCATAACCCGCGGCCAGCAACACGCCGGCCAGGGCAACACCGGCAATCAGTGTCTTACCCCGCCACAACCGCCTGAATAACAACGCAATATCCAGTTCATTTTCAACAGAAGAAGCCATACAGGTCAGTCCTTATTACCGGGGAAATCCGGGTTAATCCCGGTCGTTACGATCATTATGCAGGTTGTGCCAGCGGCGTTTCAGCCGCCGGATCAGTCTGGCGACCCGCCAGGCATGCCGCAGGCAATAGCCATAGCCTGAAAACGCCACCAGGAATAACACCATCATTACCCATTCGGGGATAGGCAGATATTCACCGATAACCCCGATAGCTGCGAGTATGGCAGCAGACAGGGTGATCAGTAAAAATGCCTGACGGGAACTGAAGCCGGCACGCATGATAAGGTGATGGATATGCTGGCGATCTGCAGAAAACGGACTCATCCCTTTATGCAAACGGCGATACATAATGGCAACCATATCCATTAACGGGATGGCGATGATCCAGAGGGCGGTGACCGGCCGGATATCATGGGTCGAGCCCTGGGTCGCTTCGAGCAGGATCCAGATGATAGTGAAACCAATCATCGTACTGCCGGCATCGCCCATAAATACTTTATAGCGCCGGCCGAGTAGCCCGAGGTTGAGTAAGGTATAAGGCAGAGTGGCGGCAATCATCGCAAAGCACCAGAATGCCATGCTGAGTTGCCCTTTCAGAAAAAGAATAATCCCTAATGCACCAAAGCTGACGCACGACAGTCCGCCCAGCAGTCCGTCGATTCCATCGACCATATTGAAGGCATTGATCGCCGCCCAGACGGCAAAGAGTGTCAGCAGATAACCGAACGGCCCGACGCTTAATTCGATGGGACCAATGACAAAGCCAAAACTTATCAGATAGTGGTCGGCACCGGCCATCATCATAATTGCGATGGCTGCCTGTACCAGCGCACGCAGTTTGACACTGATATCGAACCGGTCATCCAGCGCCCCCACCAGCACCAGTACGCCTGCACAGCAGAGGTAGAGTGTGGCATGTGGCTGATAGCTGTTCGTCAGCAACAGGGCAAAACAAATGCCCGCAAACACCGAGATACCGCCGACCAGAGGAATCGCTCCCTGATGGCGTTTACGGTAATCGGGCCTATCCACCAGTCCCACTTTTTTCGCCAGCTTGCGGGCGAAAAATAAAAATCCCAGCGAGAAAAGAAAAGTCAGACAGAGTTCAGAACTCATCTCGAGTAAATTCACATTAAACGCTCTCAGTTAGAATTCTCACTACGATAAAAAACTCCTGACGTTTTTACCTTGATTCAGAGAGTGAGTTCTGTGCTGCCGGCGACATTCTTCGCAGATGTGGTCCCCATGTGTAGCTCCGTCACAAATTTCCCTGTCCCTGATAATGCTATAACCTGTTCAATAAAAACGCCACGTAAAGACGTGGCGTTTCACTACTTTCAACAAATTCCTACGACCGGAAAAAACGATCGATTAAGAACGCTTCATCATATCGAAGAATTCTTCGTTTGTTTTGGTCATCGCGAGTTTGTTGATCAGGAATTCCATTGCATCAATCTCACCCATCGGGTGGATGATTTTACGCAGGATCCACATTTTCTGCAGCTCTTCAGGCGTGGTCAGTAATTCTTCTTTACGGGTTCCCGAGCGGTTGTAATCAATGGCCGGGAACACACGTTTTTCAGCAATTTTACGCGACAGATGCAGTTCCATATTACCGGTCCCTTTAAACTCTTCATAGATGACTTCATCCATTTTAGAGCCGGTATCCACCAGTGCGGTGGCAATAATGGTCAGGCTTCCGCCCTCTTCCACATTACGGGCAGCACCAAAGAAACGTTTCGGACGGTGTAATGCATTCGCATCCACACCCCCGGTCAGGACTTTACCGGACGCCGGGACCACGGTGTTATAGGCACGGGCCAGACGGGTAATGGAGTCCAGCAGGATGATGACATCTTTCTTGTGCTCAACCAGGCGCTTGGCTTTCTCGATAACCATTTCTGCGACCTGAACGTGACGGGAAGCTGGCTCATCGAACGTCGACGCAACGACTTCACCTTTCACCAGACGCTGCATCTCGGTCACTTCTTCCGGACGTTCATCGATAAGCAGGACCATCAGCTCACAATCAGGATAGTTGTAGGCGATGCTCTGCGCGATGTTCTGCAGTAACATGGTTTTACCTGCTTTCGGTGGCGCGACGATCAGACCACGCTGTCCGCGACCAATGGGCGATGCCAGGTCCAGCACACGGGCAGTGATATCTTCGGTCGACCCATTACCACGTTCCATACGCAGACGATTGTTGGCATGCAGCGGGGTAAGGTTTTCGAACAGGATTTTATTGCGGGCGTTTTCAGGTTTGTCGTAGTTAACTTCGTTGACTTTCAGCAGGGCAAAGTAACGCTCACCTTCTTTCGGCGGGCGTATTTTCCCGGCGATGGTGTCACCCGTACGCAGGTTGAAGCGACGGATCTGGCTCGGCGATACATAAATATCATCCGGACCGGCAAGGTAAGAGCTGTCCGCTGAACGCAGGAAACCAAAGCCATCCTGCAGGATTTCCAGAACACCATCACCAAAGATGTCTTCACCACTTTTCGCATGCTGCTTAAGAATGGCAAAAATAATGTCCTGTTTGCGCATACGCGCGAGGTTTTCCAACCCCATATTTTCGCCGAGAGTAATCAGCTCAGAAACCGGCGTATTTTTTAATTCGGTAAGATTCATAGTGATGGGTTCTTGACTCGGGGTATTACTCGAAATGTTAGTCATGAGTGGTATGGCAGGAAATCCGGCCTGTAACCTGTAAATAGAAATATGTTAACCAGGTGTCCGACAATGAAGTCATCAATATACAGAGACAATCTATGACGAGACAGCCTTAATGCGACGTGGTGGTAACCCACCGGATTGCTAACCCACTCTGACGGATACACAGACCGGCTTAACAAAAGGAAATCTTAGATTCTGACTACTGGTAAGAGCGTAATGCAGTAGGATTAACTTAGCACGACAAAAAGCAGACGTCTAGTGACAGCACAAAAATAAACCACCACCGACGTCTGTATTTGATCTTAACCCAGATTAGCGTTCAGGAATTCTTTCAGCTGACCTTTGGATAATGCCCCGACCTTGGTCGCAGCAACTTCACCGTTTTTAAATAACAGTAACGTCGGGATACCACGAATACCGTATTTAGGCGCTGTGCCCGGGTTATCATCGATATTCAGCTTAGCAACCGTCAGTTTGCCCTGATATTCTTCAGCGACTTCATCAAGGATTGGCGCGATCATTTTGCAAGGACCACACCATTCAGCCCAGAAGTCTACCAGTGTCACACCTTCCGCTTTCAGGACGTCGGTTTCGAAACTGTCATCGGTCAAGTGAACAATTTTATCGCTGCTCATGTTTTGCTCCACAAAATTATGCCTGGTGAATTGGCGTAAAATGTATCAACGTAAGTTGACTTTATTTCATTGGATACGCTTTCGTAAAGCGACATTAAGCTGATATTCTACCACACTATGAGCAAAACACACTTAACAGAAAAGAAGTTTTCCGACTTCGCGCTGCACTCTCAGGTAGTGAAAGCCCTTGATAGTAAAGGATTTCAGTACTGTACACCGATTCAGGCACTCGCACTGCCTTACACCCTTTCTGGGCGTGATATCGCGGGTCAGGCGCAAACCGGTACGGGGAAAACGATGGCGTTTCTGACGTCAACGTTCCATTATTTACTCTCTCACCCGGCCGCAGAAGGCCGAAAAGTGAATCAGCCACGGGCATTAATCATGGCTCCGACCCGCGAACTCGCGGTGCAGATCCATGCCGATGCAGAACCCCTGGCACAGAGCACCGGATTACGCCTGGGGCTTGCCTATGGCGGTGATGGTTACGATAAGCAGCTGAAAGTTCTGGAACAGGGTGTTGATATCCTGATTGGTACCACCGGCCGACTGATTGATTATGCCAAACAGAACTACATCGACCTGAGCGCTATCCAGGTTGTGGTGCTCGATGAAGCCGATCGGATGTTTGATCTGGGCTTTATCAAAGATATTCGCTGGTTATTCCGCCGGATGCCTGCGGCTTCTCAGCGACTGAATATGCTGTTTTCCGCGACCCTGTCATGGCGTGTGCGTGAACTGGCATTTGAACACATGAACAATGCAGAATATGTCGAAGTTGAACCTGATCAGAAAACAGGTCACCGCATAAAAGAAGAGCTTTTCTACCCGTCTAACGACGAGAAAATGCGCTTACTGCAATCACTGGTCGAAGAAGAGTGGCCTGATCGCGCCATTATTTTTGCCAATACCAAACATCGCTGTGAGGATGTCTGGGGGCACCTGGCGGCAGATGGCCACCGTGTCGGACTGTTAACCGGTGATGTCCCACAGAAAAAACGCCTGCGTATTCTGGAAGACTTTACTAAAGGGAATCTGGATATTCTGGTGGCAACCGATGTTGCTGCGCGTGGATTACATATTCCGGAAGTGACACATGTGTTTAACTACGACCTGCCGGATGACCGTGAAGATTACGTTCACCGTATAGGCCGGACCGGGCGTGCAGGTGCCAGCGGACATTCTATCAGCCTCGCGTGTGAAGAATATGCGCTTAATCTGCCGGCCATCGAAGAATACATTGGCCACAATATCCCGGTCAGTAAGTATAACAGTGAAGCTTTATTGACAGATTTACCTGCCCCTAAACGGCTGGCACGCCGTCCGGCAAATAACAGCCGCAGGAGCAGTAATAACAATCGTCGAAACGGGCCTCCACGCAACAATAACCGTAAACGTTCAGGTTAAGTCAGCCATGCAGAGCGCATCATCACTTTATGCTGCTATTGATTTAGGTTCTAACAGTTTTCATATGCTGGTGGTGCGCGGTATTTCCGGCAGCATCCAGACCGTTGCCAGGATCAAACGTAAGGTGCGCCTGGCGACCGGCCTGAGTCAGGAAAATCATCTTTCTGACGAAGCGATGGCCCGGGGCTGGCAATGTTTGCGCTTATTTGCAGAACAACTGCAGGATATTCCCGTCAGCCAGATCCGTGTGGTCGCGACCGCTACCCTGCGTCTGGCAACGAATGCACAGCAGTTTCTGTCGGTGGCAGAGGATATTCTGGGGTGCCCTGTCGAGGTCATCAGCGGCGAAGAAGAAGCCCGCCTTATCTATCAGGGAGTCGCCCATACCACCGGGGGGCCGGACCAGCGCCTGGTCGTCGATATCGGGGGCGGCAGTACCGAACTGGTCACCGGTTCAGGGGCCGAGGCGACAGCATTGTTCAGCCTGTCCATGGGCTGTGTCACCTGGCTTGAGCGTTACTTTACCGATCGCTGCCTGACCAAAGCCAATTTTGAGCGTGCAGAGCTCGCGGCACAGGAAAAAGTCCGCGAAGTGGCCGCCACATTACGCGGGCATGGCTGGAAAATCTGCGTAGGCGCTTCAGGAACGGTTCAGGCACTGCAGGAAATCATGGTCGCTCAGGGGATGGATGAACAGATCACCCTGAACAAACTGTTGCAGTTGAAACAGCGGGCTATTCAGTGCGGTAAACTTGAAGAGCTGGAAATTGAAGGACTGACACTGGAACGTGCGCTGGTTTTCCCCAGCGGTTTGTCTATCCTGATTGCCATTTTCCGTGAACTGCAGATAGACAGCATGACCCTGGCCGGAGGCGCACTGCGTGAAGGGCTGGTCTACGGTATGCTGAACCTGCCTATCGACAAAGATATCCGTACCCGGACCTTACACAATATCCAGAACCGTTTTTCCATCGATGCCGAACAGGCCACGCGTGTGGAACAACTGGCAGAGGTTTTTTTCCGTCAGGTAAGCCAGAGCTGGAAGCTGGATGCCCGCTGTCGGGAGTTATTGCAGAGTGCCTGTGCTATTCATGAAATAGGCCTCAGTGTTGACCACCGCCAGGCACCGCGTCATTCGGCGTATCTGGTCCGCTCGCTCGATCTTCCTGGCTTTACGCCGGCACAGAAAAACCTGTTGTCTTCGTTACTGGAAAACCAGCAGGGAAGTATTGATCTGGCGCTGCTGGCCCGGCAGAACGCTTTACCCCCCCGGCTGGCAGAACGAATTTGCCGGTTACTGAGACTGGCGATCATTTTTTCCAGCCGGCGCCGTGACAATACGTTACCTGCTGTCAGGTTACAGGCCGATGACGAAGAGATGCACCTGACGCTGCCCGCAGGCTGGCTGGAAGCCCATCCGCTGCGTGCTGAGTTTCTGGAACAGGAATGTCACTATCAGAGTTATGTCCACTGGACACTGACCCTGAGCTAAGCGGCAATACCGGCCCTTCCGGGCCGGTAAACTTAGCCGTTTTGCTTTTTAGACTGCTCAAGCATTGCGCGTAAGCCTGCCACCCGGCTCTGGCTGTTGACCATGCGCTCTTCGCTGCTCATTTTTTTACGTTCCCCCTCCCATACTAAATCATCCTGCGGTAACTCAAGCAGGAAGCGACTGGGCTCCGGACGCATCTGTTCTCCATACTGACGACGTTCACGACACAGAGTGAAGGTAAGCTCTTTCTGTGCGCGGGTAATTCCCACGTACGCCAGACGACGTTCTTCTTCGATATTCTGCTCGTCGATGCTGCTCTGATGTGGCAGTAACCCTTCTTCCATCCCGACCAGATACACATAAGGAAATTCCAGACCTTTTGACGCATGCAGGGTCATCAGTTGCACCTGGTCCTGATCATCATCGCTCTCTCCCCGCTCCATCATATCGCGCAGGGTAAAACGGGTGACCACCTGTGTCAGCGTCATCGGCTCATCGAGATCCGTGCCTTCCAGCATTTCTGTCATCCAGCGGAACAGAGTATTCACGTTTTTCATCCGCATTTCGGCGGCCTTCGGGCTGGCAGAGCTTTCATACAGCCAGCTTTCGTAATCAATACCGTGGATCAGGTCACGCACGGCGGCCACGGGTTCCCGTTCACTGAGCGTTACCAGCGAATTCAGCCAATGGGTAAAACGCTGCAAATGTTCCAGGCTGCGGGCCGGTAAGCGTTCGCCCAGACCGAGGTCAAAACTGGCATGAAACAGGCTTTTATTCCGGATGCCGGCCCACTCGCCCAGTTTCTGCAGCGTTGCCGGGCCGATTTCACGTCGCGGCGTATTCACAATCCGCAGAAAGGCACTGTCATCTTCCGGATTCGTTAATACCCGCAGGTAGGCCAGAATATCTTTGATCTCGGGACGGGAGAAGAAAGATGTCCCGCCGGAAATCCGGTAGGGAATACGGTTTTGCATCAGTAGTTTTTCAAACACCCGTGACTGATGGTTTCCCCGGTACAGAATGGCATAATCGCGGTAATGGGTTTTGTTAATGAAGTGATGAGCAATCAACTCCCCGGTCACTCTTTCCGCTTCATGATCTTCATTGTTGGCGGTGATAACTTTCAGCAGGCTCCCTTCCCCGAGCTCAGAGAACAGTTTCTTTTCAAACACATGTGGATTATTAGCAATCAGGATATTGGCAGAACGCAGTATCCGCTGCGAAGAGCGGTAATTCTGTTCCAGTTTGATCACTTCCAGGGCCGGAAAATCCTGTTTCAGCAGCACCAGGTTCTGCGGCCTGGCACCTCGCCAGGAATAAATCGACTGATCATCGTCTCCCACCACCGTGAAACGGGCCCGGGAACCGACCAGTAATTTGACCAGCTGATACTGGCTGGTATTGGTATCCTGATACTCATCGACCAGCAGATAGCGGATACGCTGCTGCCAGCGTTCCCTGACCTGCTCATTACGCTGCAGCAATAGCGTCGGCAACAGGATCAGGTCATCAAAGTCCAGCACGTTGCAGGCGCGTAAATGCTGATCATACAACTGGTAACAGTGCGCAAAAATGGCCTCCTGCCCGGCGCGGGCGAGACCCGCGGCCCCCGCAGGATCAATCAGATCATTTTTCCAGTTAGAGATGGTCGAGATCAGTTGCTGCAGTAGTGCTTTATCTTCTTCCAGCCAGGGGCGGGTCAGCTCTTTCAGCAGCGCCATCTGGTCCTGATCATCAAACAGGGAAAAATTCGATTTCATTCCCAGTGCGGCATATTCACGCTTAATGATTTCCAGTCCCAGGGTATGGAAGGTCGAAATAAATAATCCCCTGGCCTCTTTTCGCCCGAGAGTCTGCGCCACACGCTCTTTCATTTCCCGTGAGGCTTTGTTGGTAAAGGTCACGGCGGCGATATGCCGGGCCTGATACCCGCATTCCCGAATGAGGTGGGCAATTTTGTTGGTGATCACACGAGTTTTGCCAGAACCGGCGCCCGCCAGCACCAGACATGGACCGGTAACATACCCGACGGCATGCTGCTGACCGGGGTTTAAACGCATAAGAAATCGCTCTGTTTGTGACTTAAAGGATGGTATATAAGGCGGCAAGTATACACATCTCAGATTCAGGGAGTCGAGATATGGCAAAGACAGCCGCCGCATTACATATTCTGGTCAAAGAAGAAGCACAGGCCAGAGAATTATTACTCCGCCTGCAAAAAGGAGCCAGCTTTCAGCAACTGGCGAAACAGCACTCCACCTGCCCCTCCGGCAGGAAAGGCGGTGAGCTGGGTGAATTTCGTCGTGGTCAGATGGTTCCGGCATTTGATAAAGCCGTATTTTCCTGCCCGCTACTGACGCCTTACGGCCCGGTAAAAACCAGCTTCGGTTACCATATCATCAAAGTGCTGTGGCGTAGCTGATCCGTCGTTGATCAGCGCCACAGCACTCTGTACTGCTCCCCCGCTAGGAAGAAGCCGCAGATGTCGCTGTACTGACCGGAAGGGTAACGTCGTTCTGGTCAGGAGTGACAATATTATCAAACGTTTCCCGCAGACTATTGACCGGAATCGCTGGCTCATTTTTCGGCTGTACCAGCACCATGGTAAAGGGCTGAGCAAGCAGGGTATGCAGCTGATGGTTTAATGTGTCTGCGGTCAGGCCGGCTAAGAATGCCTGCCGTAAACGCTGGTACTGTTCCGGAGAAATATCCACCACCGAGTTTTGCTGTGAGCGCAAACGCTGGGCAACCAGGATATCGGTGCCGGTTCTGGCATAAGTCGCGTACAACGTGTTGAGTTCAGCCAGTTTCGCGGTCATCAGATGATCAAATTCATCCTGAGACAAGCCTTTGTCGCGTAATGTGACAAAATCTTTTGCTACCCGCTCAAGTTGCGCTGGCAGATGATCCCCGGAGGTATCGATATTCAGTCCGCACTGTGCACGCTGATAATAGACCCGACAGTCCAGCCCGAACACCGCATCTGGCCCGGTGTTATCTCCGGTGGCCGGATGCAGATGCCAGTAAAGCACCTCACGGGCTAAATCTTCCAGCCAGTACTGCTGTAATGTCTGTGAATCGGTAATCGGTGACCAGGGCATATCCCAGATCAGTGACAACCTGTCGGTGGCCCGCTCATCGTCTGCCAGGCCCACGGCCCTACCCGTCAGTGGCGGTAATATGGCCATCGGTGCCGGAGTGCTGCGTCTGCCTTTCAGCGGACTAAAGGCTTTGCTGATTTGTTCGGATAATGCACGGCTATCTACATTCCCGACCACATATAACGTCATCGCATCCGGGGTATACCACTGATGGTAGAAATCACTCAGCCCGGGGAGGTTAACCGGCGTGACGGGGCTGACCTGAGGATCATGGGCTAATAACGCCGACCCTTTCAGCCGGTAACGCCACCAGGCGGAGGCCGGATTCGCAGGCCAGGTACTGGTAGGGTCTGAGGCTGCCTCTGCGGTATTAACGATCTGCGGGTCAATGGACATATTGCCGGCAGTGGCGGCCAGCCATTGCAGCGCATCTTTCATCAGGTCTGGCCGGTTAGCGGGCAGACTCAGGTTATATTGCGTGTAATCATATGACGTAATCGCTGGAGGTAATGCGCCCTGCTTATTGATACTCTGCTGCCATATCTCACGCTGCTGAGCAGGGGTGATCGCCGTATTATGCACCAGTGCAATACGTGTCAGGAGATGGCTGTAACCGGTCTGCGATGTGTTCTCGTTCAGTGATCCGCTTTCGACGACCAGCCGTAATTCCACATCATCTGACGGACGCTGTGGCGTCGAAAGTACCTGCCAGCCGAATCCGTTTTTCAGTTTCCCTTGCTGCCAGGCAGGATCTGGCTGAAGGGCCTCGGCATGCAACGTAAAACTGGTCGCTGCGAACAAAATCCCGCCCATCCAGTGCAAAAGTTTGGTGCCCTGCATGTGAACCCCTAATTTCAAATGGTGAAAATATTATTTTCACAGGTAATTCATCGTGATACGTGGTCTTCAGCCAGAGCTGAACCTGTTTTAAATAGATCATCGCTTTTTTGACCGCAGAAAAAACAGGATGTCACGCAGCAACAGAAAAAAATATTCAGAATAATTTCGGGCATTATTATGCAAAAGTCCGGAGGAGCGGCAAGGAAAAAGCGGGGATTCATCGAAAAAGTTGATGAAAGAGGATCAATTCCTGCCTTTAGTCAGCTTTTTTGTACAAAGAATGTCTTAATTTACTTTCCGGCTGCCGGAGGCTGACGCCTGCCCCGCCCTCAGCATCAGGGAACGGCACCCTCACATTCTGCCGGCCGCCAGTCCACCCCGGCGACAGCAGGAGGTGCGAAAATCTAACGACCTTTCGGTGTGCTGTCAGATAAACCCAGCCAGCGTTTGTTAAATTCCTGCTCCGGTAATGCCGGCGAATAAAGATAGCCCTGCGCAATATGAATACCACGGTCAATCAGCCAGTCCCGTTGCTCTACCGTTTCGACGCCTTCTGCAATAACATCCAACTGCATTATGCCGGCTATCGAAGACACAATACGGACCATTGTATCATCTGCAGGCAAGGCACTAACAAAGCTGCGATCAAGTTTCAGACGTCTGACCGGTAATGAACGGAACTGATGCAAATAATGCAGATTCGAATATCCCATACCAAAGTCATCCAGCACGACAGATACCCCGGTTTTTTCAATCGGGCGGAGAAGTTCCATGGCCCGTTCGGTATCAGAAATTTTAGCGGTCTCCGTCAGTTCCAGCACAAAACTGCCCGGATTAACGTTCAGGCTGCTGAGCAGATTCTGCAGATGGCTGACCATCGACGGATCCTGTAATTGCAGCGCTGAGGTATTCACGCTCAGGGGTAAAGTAATGCCGTGCGACTGCCAGACATTCAGGATGCGGCAAGCCTCTTCAAAGACCCAGCGCCCGATTTCCGGCATCACACCGATATCTTCAGCCGTAGTAATGAAATCTTCCGGCAGCGCATATTGGCCATTTTCACGGCGAATACGCAATAAAGCCTCAGCCCCTGCCAGCGCGCCGGTATCCATATTCACCTGCGGCTGAAGGTAGAGCGCAAATTCTTTATTATGAATCCCCTGCAATATGTCGTGGAACTGTGCCATTCTCAGCCGGGCACGTTCCTCCAACACGGGGTCAAAAAACAGGATCTGATTAATACCTTCCTGACCGGCCGATGTCATCGCCGAAATCCCGCGCTCCAGAAATTCTGCAGCTTTTAAGGGTTCCTGCTCCATTACCGCCAGACCGATACTCACCGCTGGTCGTAACGGGACATCCTGAAGATTTAACGGCAGCGTCAGTTCTTCCATCAGTAACTGTGCCTGACGCATTAATTGCAGCGGCTGGGCCGAATGTTCATAAAACATCACAAAATCACTGTCCGACAATTGCGACAGGATACCCTGCGTCCCCATCGCCCGGCGCAGCTTACGTGCCATCAGCAACTGAAAAGTATCTTTATTTTTCGGGGTCAGTATATCCGGTAATACCTCAATACGAACCACCATCAACGCCACGATCTGACTGGCTTTCTTCTGGTGCAGATACTGGTCCAGCAGGGCCAGAAACAGCGTGCGGTTGGGTAAATCTGTCAGTTTAAAATGGGTGTTCAGTCGTTCGACTTCATTATTAATGGATGCCATTAATGACTGATTCTGGTTGATACAACGGACCAGTACACCGATTTCATCATCATTGTGCCCCTGCGGCAGCCGCAGGTGAGTACTGTTCCCGTTATTTCCGCTTTTATCCTGCAATTGCTGACAGATACTGCGTAACGGATGCACCATCAGGCGGTTAATAAACCAGCTAACGGTAACGGACAGTACCAGAGCCAGTAACAGATAAGTGATCACCATGGTAGACAGCGTACTGATCACAAACTGATAGACCCGGCCGTTATCGGCTTCCAGAACCAGCCAGGCCAGAGGTTTCGGCAACCCGGCCTGTTCTGCGGGGTACAGCGGGACAGAGATCCTGACCGGCAGACGGAAGATATGCGCCATCAGCGGCGGTACGGACTGCGTACCGGTAAAGTCCACATGCAGGGTCTGTAATTTATCGGGAAGAAGAATATCCGCCCGACCCAGAATACCTGCGGGTTTCAGCGTATTCAGAAGCTGCTCTGCCGTAGGAATATCGGCTTTCAGCACCGCCTCCGACAATGGCTGCCGGATGGTGTGAGCAATATTTTCCATTTGCTGCGCGTATTCTGTAATGCGTTGCTGAACAAAATGAAATAATTGCACCGCAATAAAAATACAGACAACCAATATTGCTACGGCAGAAACCGTAGTCATTTGTTTAATGGTAAGGGAGCGCTGAACTCGCAAGAGATTCTCCGAGGGAGGATGCCGTTAAGTATTTAAAGTATATAGTAATACACTCTTGTTGCTATCCGGTATTATGGGTAAAGAGACGCAAATTAAGTTAATTCCGGGTATTGTTACGGGACTTATTGATAACTCTGAATATTAACATACGCCGGAATACTCCGGGTCGCCACTTTTTCGCGGACCGTCCGGGGGGTGCACCGGGAAAACCGGAAGATGGCTTTTTCAGGACAGTGAATATTCCGTTCGCTTTATATTAAGGCATGCTGCCTTAGCCCCGCCGGGGGCGACCGGGCAAAGGGCGCATGGCCGCGCCCTCTGCACTCCGGGCCTGGCGACAAGCCTGCCCGCCGCTGCACGGTACCTTCGCTCACTCATTTGTCCTTGACGGACCGGTCACGATTCGCTCCTGCTCAGCGTGACCTCTCGCCGCGTCCCTGCGGCTCGTCCTGGACGCATTCGCTCGCTCAGCGGTGCGATGTCGCGGTAAGTCACCGGGTTGTAGCACGGAGAAAACCGGAGGATTTTTTCTCAGTCTGTGGGAATGAATTTGGCTGTTGTTTAATGTCAGATCGTGAATATTCCGTTCGCTTTATGTTAAGGCAGGCTGCCTTTGCCCCGCCGGTATGGGACCGGTGAAAAACCGGAAGAGGTTTTTTATCTCAGTATGGTGAGTATTCCGTTCGCTTTATATTAAGGCATGCTGCCTTAGCCCCGCCGGGGGCGACCGGGCAAAGGGCGCAGGGCCGCGCCCTCTGCACTCCCAGCCTTGCGACAAGCCTGCCCGCCGCTGCGCGG
>NZ_BAAAFX010000016.1:0-27109 GCF_039523755.1 Tatumella terrea
CACCTCAGGAGTCAACCACTATTTCGTGATTTTTTCTCCCGGACCGAATCGCTTCAGTCCCTGTCACGTCGCTGCGCATCGCGCTTTGCCGTGTCAGTGGGAGCGCATTATAGGGAGATAATTTTTTCTGACAAGGGTTTATTTCAAATAAATTGCTGAGTGTTGTTTTTTCCGCCAAAGGCGTTATTTATAGAGCGATTTGTCGGTTATTCGCACGAATTCCCGGGCAAACTCCGCCAGTTGCTCCCAGTCCGTGTACTCATACTCTTTAGACGTATCCGTTTCTCCCCCGGTCATCTTCATGATCAAACGGATCATTTGTTTATCTAACCAGCCATAACGTGGGTAACGTAGTGCCCCTGCCGCCACCAGACAACGATCCGGTGTCCAGGGTGACTGCTCCAGAAACTTCCGTGTATAGACATTTGTCTCCGGGGTATTCTTATCCGCTTTGCGGGCGGTCAGATTCACCGAAATAAATCCACTGGCCCTGGACTGCAATAAAGGTAAGTGGCCGGCGATAAAGCGATTCACCTCCGGCGCATAATGTCCGTAACGAATAGATGCCGCGATCAGCACCCGATCATACGCCTGCCAGTCAACTCCGGAAGCTGAGCCGATATCCACCACATCGCAGACTTTAATCTCACCGGCTTCGTTCGCCACAAAATCCGCAATTTTCCGCGTCTGTCCATCCCGGCTGGAAAACAAAATCAGCATCTTCATTCTTTCTTATCCTTTAATCATCACTCATTCCCGCCAGAAGGTCGGGGTGAACAGTACTAATAGTGTAAAGACTTCCAGACGACCAAACAGCATGGTCGAGATAAGGATCCATTTCGCCGTATCATTCATTGAAGCAAAGTTATCAGCCACCACTCCCAGTCCCGGCCCCAGATTATTCAGTGTTGCCGCGACTGCCGCAAAGGCAGAGAAATTATCAACACCGGTAGCAATGATAGCCAGCATACTGATCAGGAAAACCAGTGCATACGCAGAGAAGAATCCCCAGACAGCTTCCAGAATTCGTTCCGGCAGCGCACGCTCCCCAAGCTTGATGGTATACACCGCATTCGGGTGTACCAGACGTTTCAGTTCCCTCGACCCCTGCTTGCAGAGTAACAAAATGCGGATCACTTTCAGTCCGCCCCCGGTCGACCCTGCACAGCCCCCGATAAACGCAGAGCAAAGTAACAGGATTGGCAGGAAGGAAGGCCAGTGAGAAATACTGTCTGTGGTAAAGCCGGCGGTTGTTGCCATGGAGACAACCTGGAAGAAAGCCTGATTGACCGTCTGCAATACGCTGCCATAGGTGTGATGCAATAAAAGGATCAGTGTCGCAATCACCACCAGCGTTAACTGTACCCCGATAAAGACCCGGAATTCAGGATCGCGCCAGTACCCTTTCAGGCTGCGGCCACTCAGTAACGAAAAATGGAGCCCGTAATTACAGCCGGAGATCAGCAGGAAAATCGCAATAATGCTGTTAATGGTTGAGCTGTGGTAAAAGCCGATACTGGCATCGTGCGTCGAAAAACCGCCAATGGCGATGGTCGAGAAACTGTGTCCGATGGCATCAAACAGCGGCATACCGGCAAGCCACAGAGCCAGTGCGCAGGCTACCGTCAGCAGGACGTAGATAAGCCAGAGCGTTTTCGCTGTTTCCGCGATCCTCGGGCGCATCTTATGGTCTTTCAGCGGGCCCGGCATCTCAGCACGATACAGCTGCATGCCTCCGACACCCAGGATAGGCAGAATAGCCACCGCCAGGACAATGATCCCCATGCCCCCGAGCCACTGAAGCATCTGCCGGTAAAAGAGTATCGCTTTCGGTAATGAATCCAGCCCCACCAGGGTCGTCGCACCGGTGGTGGTTAGCCCGGAAAAGGATTCGAAGAAGGCATCAGTCACTGAAAGGTGGGGTTGCTCGGCGAAAATAAACGGCATAGCCCCGACACTGCCCAGTACGGTCCAGAACAGCACCACAATCAGAAAACCTTCGCGGGGCTTCAATTCACTTTTCTGTTTGCGGTTAGGCCACCAGAGCAGAGACCCAATCACCAGCGCCAGAAGAAACGTCTGGCTGAATGCCCTGCCGGCGCCATCCCGATAAATCAGCGCAACCAGCCCCGGCACAATCATGGTGACGGAGAAAATAATAATTAATAAACCCACAATACGGGTAATGGCACGAAAATGCATTATGCCTGTCCTTAACTCAATAAAGGTGGTTATTCTGCCCGCTGAAGCGTCAGCGCACCGCGGCTGAAGTCCGAGAGATGTTGTTCAAAGTCACCGGCGCTGCCGTACGGTAATGCCAGGCATAATGCCACATCGGCCTGATACTCACTGTGCGTAATCTTGCCGGAATAGCGTTCAACCATGCGTTCTATCTCTGTCAGTTGCCCGTAATCACAACGCAGAGTGAATGGCTGCATCGGCACTTTCCTGCGCCGGGAAAGTGCCTGTAATCCCTGACGGACCCCTCCGCCATAGGCTTTTACCAGCCCGCCGGTCCCCAGCATGATGCCGCCATAATAGCGAACCACCACACAGGTGACCTCACCGATCCCGCTCCCCATCAGTTGGGCCAGCATGGGTTTTCCCGCGGTGCCGGAAGGCTCACCGTCATCCGAAAAACCCAGCTGCTGTGAATCATCGGGAGCACCGGCCACCCAGGCCCAGCAATGGTGCCGGGCATCGGGATGGTTATCTCTTATCTGCTGAACGAAGGAGCGTGCTGCTTCACTGCCTTCAGTATGAGCCAGATAAGTAATAAAGCGGCTTTTCTTTATGGTTTCTTCCGTGATGCAGACATCCGCAGCCGGAATATCATAGGCGTCCATCAGGCCAGGTTCAGATCACGGGTCATATTCTCAACCCCTTCGCCGGTGATGATCACATTATCTTCAATACGTATGCCGCCACAGGCTTTCAGCTGGTCAATAAGCTCCCAGTTGAAGTGCTTACTATAGCGGCCTTCCCGCCACGGGGATAATAGCGATTCGATAAAGTAGAGTCCCGGTTCAATGGTCAGCACCATACCGGCGCTCAGCGTACGGGTGCAACGCAGCCAAGGGTACTGTGCCGGAGGGGCCTGATGCGTACCTTTATCATCCTGCATAAAGCCGGCCACATCATGTACCTGCAGCCCTAAGGGATGACCGACGCCATGCGGCATAAAGACCTGAGTAATATTCTCACTGACCAGCGCGTCTTCACTCAGTCCGGTCACAATGCCGAACTCACGCAATATGCTGGCAATACGCTGATTCATCTGCAGATGATAGCCGACATAGCTCTCACCTGCCCGCAACGTACCGATCAACTCCTGCTCATGCTTATCCACCGCGCTGACCAGCCCGGCAAACAGTGAGTTTTTATCCCACGCATATGTGCGGGTCAGATCGGCCGCATAACCGTTAAACTCTGCACCGGCATCGAGCAGAAAACTGTGTGGCTGCTGCGGTGCTTCTTTTTCCAGCCGCGTGTAATGCAGAATGGCCGCATTTCCGTTTAATGCAACGATATTGCCGTAAGGAACATCGGTATCCCGCTGCCCTGTGGCCAGCAGATACGCGGCATTAATTTCAAATTCACTCTGCCCGGCAAAAAATGTTTCTTTCGCCGCACGGTGACCGGCAACAGCGATTTTCTGAGCTTCGCGCATACACCAGAGTTCATAATCGGTTTTAAAGCTGCGATGAAAATGGAGATAATCCAGTACCGGCTGCGGATTAACGTTTGTCTCTGCAATCCCTAACTGTCCTGCACGCTCTGCGACCGGCCCGATATAAGCCACGTTCTGTCTGTCTGCCGGCAACTGCTGCCCGATAGTGTGACTGTCCCTTAATGCGATAATGTCTATCTCATCGGTCCAGAAACTTTCCGGTAATGCATCGGTTTTATGCCAGTAATCGACCGGAGAATAGAACCACAATCGTGGCTTGCTGACCCCGTCGACCCATAACCAGCAATTCGGAGTCTGAGTGACCGGCACCCAGGCTTTAAAATGTGCATTGGTTTTAAAAGGATAGTGATGATCATCAAGGAAGACACTCAGTAATTCGCCGGAATGGATCAATAAGGCATCCAGGTGATTCGCGGCAAGTACCTGTCGGGCACGATGCTGTAGTGTCGCCAGGTGTGTTTTATATAATTCATTCAGTGAGTTCATCTCTACCCTCGTTGGTATCAGCATTTTGGCGCATTTTATCACAGCTCGCCCCGGGATGGCGTCCCCGCCTCCGGTGACGTAAAAACCTGAGATCCCCCCGGCCGCTATCCGGTGATTACCCGGTCTGCACTTTTTCAGCATTGCGGGATAGCGTATGTCCTTTCGGAGGATATACCGCCGGGGGATGCCTGACCGTGAATAACGCACCCGCCACTGTCCGGACAGTATTCCGTTTTTACCGTTCCGGCGACCGGATCCGCCATTTTTCCCGGGATGGACTTCAGTGAGCCACAGCCGGTCATTAATATCCGCGGAAGGCAGCCTGCCGGCGCGCGCCTCTCAGAAGTAAGGCAGATAAACAGCAAAATATCCCTGTCACCACACCCCCGGGGAGATAAGCATCCGGATCAGGGTTCAGGGACAAAAGAATAAACACGGTCTGCACCCAGAAGGTGATGGCAGGATGACGGATAAAAGACTCCTGCCACCACACACCCGGGGAGATGGGCATCCGGACCAGGGTTCAGGGACAAAAGAATAAACACGGTCTGCAGTGCTGAAGCTGATGGCAGGCTGCCGGATAAAAGACTCCTGCCGGATAAAAGACTCCTGTCACCACTACACCCGGGGAGATGGGCATCCGGACCAGGGTTCAGGGACAGAGGAATAAACACGGTCTGCACCCTGAAGATGATGGCTGGATGGCGGATAGAAGACTCCTGCCACCACACACCCGGGGAGATGGGCATCCGGACCAGGGTTCAGGGACAAAGGAATAAACACGGTCTGCACCCTGAAGGTGATGGCAGGCAGAAATCCGGGTATGGGTAAACCGGTTCAGTGAGCAGATAGCGACAAGGATATTACCGGCATCGAGGTGTGCAGAGGCGTGACGATCACCATCACGCCCCGGTGGAGCGGTAGGGATCAGATAAAGGCAAATGCATCGCCATAAATCTGACTGCTGACGGCTTCACGTTCAGCACAAAAACGTTCTCTGGCCACTTTTGCCATTTCAAAACGTCCGGCGATATAAATATCGTAGGGTTTCAGCGTCGAATGATCCTGGATAACCGCAGGCAGTACGGTGCCGGTTCTGCCCTGCCAGTCCGCATCGGGCTGCTCCACGACCGGTACGACCGTCAGATTCGGATGACGAACCGCCAGGGCATTCAGCTCTTCAAGATCATACAGATGATGCGGCTCCCGCCCGCCCCAGTAAATGGCGATTTCACGGTCCGGGTTTTCTGACAACGCGGTCAGCAGGATAGATCGCGCATAAGAAAAACCGGTGCCCCCGGCGATCAGGATCATCGGACGATCACTGTCCTCACGCAGCGCGGCGTTACCGTGAGGCATATCGACCGTAATGGTCCGCTGGTCACGAATTTTTTCCATGACAGCCATCGCATACAGGTTCAGCTCTGAAGCGCCGATATGCAGTTCAATAATATCTTTTTCCATCGGGGTCGATGCCAGCGAAAAAGGACGTTTATCATTCTCGTCCATCACCACCATCAGATACTGACCGGCACGAAAGCTAAACTCAGTCTCCGGTACTAACCGGACCCGATAAACCGTGTCGGTAATGCTCTCTACGGAAATAACTTTACAGCTTAATGTTGTCATTCGTTCCCTCTGTCGGGTCATCGGATAAAAGACAATGGTCGTCGGTTAACGGGAGGACTGAGGGGCAAAGATAGCCAACTCATCCCAGATTTCGTCAATCCGCGCCGTGATTTTGGGATCTTTAACGATAGGACGGCCCCATTCACGGTCTGTTTCACCTGGCCATTTATTCGTTGCATCCAGCCCCATTTTGGAACCCAGTCCGGACACCGGAGATGCAAAATCCAGATAATCGATCGGCGTATTATCGACAATCACGGTATCCCTGGCGGGATCCATGCGTGTGGTAATCGCCCAGATGACATCATTCCAGTCCCGTGCGTTTACGTCATCATCGCAAACGATCACGAACTTGGTATACATAAACTGGCGCAGGAACGACCAGACCCCAAACATAACGCGTTTTGCATGCCCGGCATATTGTTTCTTCATGGTCACCACCGCCAGACGGTAGGAACACCCTTCCGGAGGCAGATAAAAATCGACGATTTCAGGAAACTGCTTAATTAATATCGGCACCAGAACTTCATTGAGCGCGACACCCAGGGCCGCCGGTTCATCCGGTGGCCGGCCGGTGTAGGTCGAATGATAGATAGCATCACGCCGCCTTGTTATGTGCGTAATGGTAAACACCGGGAAATCATCCACTTCATTATAATATCCGGTATGGTCACCGTACGGACCTTCCGGAGCCATATCACCGGGCTCAATGTAGCCTTCCAGGATAATTTCTGCGGTGGCAGGCACTTCGAGATCATTCGACAGGCATTTAACCACTTCGGTTTTGGTGCCCCGTAACAGGCCGGCAAAAGCATACTCAGAAAGACTGTCAGGCACAGGAGTCACCGCCCCCAGGATGGTGGCCGGATCGGCACCGAGCGCCACAGAGACAGGGAACCGCTCACCGGGATGTTCTTTGCACCACTCCTGGAAATCCAGCGCACCGCCGCGGTGAGAAAGCCAGCGCATAATGACCCGGTTTTTACCAATCACTTGCATACGGTAAATACCGAGGTTCTGGCGTTCTTTGTGAGGGCCGCGGGTAACCGTCAGGCCCCAGGTGATGAGGGGGGCAGCATCTTCCGGCCAGCATGTCATGACCGGGATGGCGGATAAATCGACCTCCTCTCCCTGCTGAACCACATCCTGGCAGGGGGCACTTCGCAGGCGCTTTGTCGGCATATTCAGCACTTGTTTGAAGCGCGGCATCTGTTCGAACAGATCACGGAAGCCTTTCGGCGGTGTGGGTTCTTTCAGGAAAGCAAGTAACTCTCCGACATCGCGCAGCGCACTAACTTCTTCCTGACCCATCCCCAGGGCAACCCGTTTAGAGGAACCAAACAGATTACAGAGTACAGGCATGTCGTACCCTTTCGGGTTTTCAAACAACAATGCCGGCCCTCCGGCCCGGAGTGTACGGTCAGCAATTTCCGTCATCTCTAAAAACGGATCAATCGGATAACTAATACGTTTTAATTCACCACGCTGCTCAAGTTGTCGCAGGAAGTCTCTTAAGTCCTGATATTTCATGAGGTTTTTACTTTATTGCCGGAGTTAATCTGGCCATTATAGGGGGGATTGTTGCAAGATGCCGGGATTTATTATGTGCTGCGGCCTGTCTGCTGCCATAAACCTGTCTTACGTCGGTGGCTGCGATACTTTTATGATCTCTATTCTCTGTGCGGGTGAACAGAATCATCAGCCCCCCACCGGGGCGTCCGGGCGCGGAATCAGATGCTGTGAACTATGCCTCACGGGAGAGTTTTGCTATCCTCTGCGGCTGTTTATAGGGAGCAGTTATGGAATCCTGGTATCTACTATTTTGCAAGCGTGGTCAGTTGTTGCGGGCGCAGGAACATCTTGAGCGTCAGGGCGTCAGCTGCCTGAGTCCGATGGTTACCGTGGAAAAAACCCTCCGCGGAAAAGCCGCGACCGTGAGTGAGCCACTTTTCCCGAATTACCTGTTTGTCCGGTTTTCCCCGGAGGTTATTCATACCACAACTATCAGCGCCACCCGCGGTGTCAGTCATTTTGTCCGCTTCGGCGCCCTGCCTGCGACGGTACCGCAAAAGGTTATCGAGAGTCTGGCGCAACAGGATTTCCAGAGCAGCGTCATCTCTTCCCTGCCTCAGCAGGGAGATGCGGTAGAAATTACCGCAGGGACATTTGAAGGATTACGGGCCATTTTTGCGGAGCCGGAAGGCGAAACCCGTTCTGTCTTACTGCTCAACCTGCTGAATAAGCAGGTGAGCCGCAGTGTCGATAATCGTCAGTTCCGCAAAACCTGATCAGTTAAGACCAAACAACTGTCTGGCATTCCGGTTAACCTGGCTTGCCAGTTCCGTGGCATCCTCATTACGCCATCCGGCAACCTGGCTGACAATGTGTGGCAGGAAGCAGGGTTCATTACGCCGGGAAGGCGGTCGGGGATGCATGTCTCTCGGTAGCAGATACGGAGCGTCCGTTTCCAGCAGTAAACGCGCTGCCGGAATCATCGGTAATAGTGCCCTCAGATCCAGACCACGACGTTCATCACAGACCCAGCCGGTGATCCCCACCGATAACCCGGCATCCAGACATTCCTGCAGTTCCTGCCCGGTACCGGTAAAACAGTGCACGACTGACGCAGGCAGTTTATCCAGCCACGGACGGAGAATAGCGATAAAACGCTGATGTGCTTCACGGCAATGCAGAAAAACCGGGAGCTGCAATTCTGCCGCTAAGCTCAGCTGAGCTTCAAAGGCATATTCCTGCTGATTATGATCGGAAAGGTTACGATTGAAGTCGAGACCGCATTCGCCGATAGCCACCACTTCCGGCTGACTTGCCAGCCTGCGTAGTGTGCCTGCGGTTTCCTGTGACCACTCACTGGCATGGTGCGGATGAACACCGGCCGTAGACCAGCAATAACCGCTATGTTGTCTGGCCAGCGACAACGCCTGCTGACTCTCCAGCGCGTTGGTTCCGGTGATTAACATTCCGGTGACGCCGGCTTCGCGTGCACGGGTCACCACCTGTTTACGGTCTTTAGCAAATTGCGTGCTGGTGAGGTTAACCCCAATATCAAACATGTTATTTCCCAAAAGCTAAACCACCCTGGCCGGGTGGTTTTGGTGAACATTTCCCATCATGACGGGAACCTGAGTTCGGGATCTCAGGACTCTGTATCCTGATCATTATCCTTATCCCAACGTCCTTTCCCTACATAGTAACGTGAGAAGAATACGCCGACTTCAAACAGGCAGTACATCGGAATAGCGAGCAAAGTTTGGGAAAAAACATCCGGAGGGGTTAAAAGCATACCGACCACGAAGGCTCCGACCAGCATATAGGGCCGTTTTTTACGTAAATCCTCCGGAGAAGTGATACCGGTCCAGCATAATAAGACGATAGCCACCGGTACTTCAAAAGCCACACCAAAGGCCAGAAACAGGGCCATCACGAAATCCAGGTAATTACTGATGTCGGTCGCTATCTGGACGCCATGCGGTACCGTTTTAGCAAAAAAGCCAAAGGCTAACGGGAACACGATAAAGTAAGCGAAAGCCACACCGATATAAAACAGCAGAGAACTGGAAAACAGCAAGGGCATAATCAGTTTTCTTTCGTGCCGATACAGCGCTGGCGCGATAAAGGCCCAAAGCTGGTACAGGATCACCGGGACGGCCAGAAAGATGGAGACAATGATCGTCAGTTTTATCGGCGTAAAAAACGGTGATGCAACATCGGTGGCTATCATGCTCGCACCCACCGGCATCTGTTTGATGAGCGGTGCGGCCACTAACTGATAAATATCGTTAGAGAAATAGACCAGAACTAAAAATATCACCAGTACCGATGAAATACAGTAAAGCAGGCGTTTACGTAGCTCAATCAGATGGCTTATCAGCGGCTGAGTATCTTGTACATCCATGGTTATCGTTCTTCGCTTACCGGTGAGGCAGGGCTCTTTCCGGACTCTGAGGCCGGAGGGATGCTGCCGGATGACGTCGTTGCCTGCCCGGGAGTCGCTGCCACCGGCATCACCGGCGCGTGGACCACTGAAGGATCAGGCTGTTGCGCAGGCGATGAGCTTTCGGCTGCCGGAGAAGAGACAGACTGCCCCTTCTGTCGTTCGGTCGCGAAAGGTACCGTCTCAGAGACCGTCTCTTGCGGAGTCACCGCAGGGGATGCGGCCGCCGTGGCTTTAGCATTCGCCACATCGTCAGCATGCTCTAAATCGGTCGCTTCGCGGTAAGTACGCTTCATGGAGTCTGCCGTTTTGCGCAGTTCTTCCATAGACTCCTTCAGTTCAGGGGAGAGCGTTCCTTTTCCGGCTTCTTCGACTTTTTTAAGGCTATCCTGCAATTCCTGCAGCTTGAGTTCCTGAGCCAGTTCATTCTGTACATTTGCGGCCAGAGAACGCATTGCGCGGATCCAGCCGACGACGGTTTTAACCGCCACGGGTAAACGCTGAGGCCCGAGAACAATCAGACCTATCACGAACACCAGTAAAAGTTCACTAAAGCCAATATCGAACACGGTTTATACCTGGTCGTTGTGTTTCCGGGCCTCTTCTTTCTGAGAAGAAGTCTGCGGGTTATCAGTAATGGATTTCGCAGAGAAATCGGCATCCTGCTCTTTCTTGTCGTCATCTTTCATCGCTTTTTTAAAGCCTTTGATGGAAGACCCTAAATCTGAGCCAAGATGACGTAACTTATTGGTTCCGAATAACAGCACCACAATCACTGCAACAACGAGTAAGTGCCCGATACTAATACCGCCCATGTTAACTCCTGAATTTCGTGACCCGCTACAGGGGATCTGATGAAAATAGTTCAGTCTTACGACATTAACCCGTTTAGGATGAGACTGACAATCAGTTTGTTTTTCGCCAGCCGACAATCCATGTTAACACACCTGCAACAATTAGAAATCCTGAAGCTAACTCCCATTGCGGACGGCCAATAGCCAGAGCCGTACCACAGATAAGAAAGACCGTTCCCATACCCAGCAAATATCTGGCCTGACCGTGGCGTGTCCGCTGCTCTTTCATATCAAAGACCAGTTTATCTACGCTATGTTTCAGTAACTTATGATGGCGCATTCCGTCATAAAAGAGTTCAGGAAGCTCAGGAAGCTTTTCCGCCCAGGAGGGGGCTTTCGACTTCACTGCGCGCCAGATCGCCGGTAAGCCTATCTGATCCTTAATCCACTCTTCCAGGAAAGGCTTCGCGGTTTTCCATAAGTCCAGCTGTGGGTAAAGCTGACGACCTATCCCTTCCACATACAGCAGCGTTTTCTGCAGTAATACCAGCTGAGGCTGCACTTCCATATTGAAACGCCGCGCGGTATTAAACAGATTCAGTAATACATGCCCGAAAGAAATTTCGGCTAACGGCTTTTCAAAAATAGGTTCACACACCGTACGGATGGAAAACTCAAAATCTTCCACATTGGTATCCGGCGGTACCCAGCCGGAATCTACGTGCAGTTCGGCGACCCGACGATAATCACGATTAAAAAATGCGATAAAGTTTTCCGCCAGATACCGTTTGTCCTCTTTGTTCAGTGAACCGACAATACCGCAGTCGATACCGATATATTGCGGGTCTTCAGGGTGCTCATAGCTGACAAAGATATTCCCCGGGTGCATATCTGCATGGAAGAAACTGTCGCGGAAGACCTGGGTAAAGAAGACCTGTACTCCACGTTCGGCCAGCAGTTGCATATTTACGCCATGCGCCCGCAGAGTATTCGTGTCCGAGATAGGGATCCCGTAAATCCGTTCCATGACCAGCATCGTCTCGCTGCAATAGTCTGAATAGATGAACGGCACATAGAGCATGTTATTGTCTTCGAAATTACGACGCAGCTGAATCGCATTCGCCGCTTCACGCAGCAGGTTCAGTTCATCAATCAGGGTCTTTTCATAATCCCTGACCACTTCGACCGGACGCAGACGCCTGCCATCGGGAAGCAGACGCGGCACCCAGCGTGCCAGACGGTAAATCAGCCGCATATCGGCTTTAATCACCGGCAGAATATCGGGGCGGATCACCTTAATCACCACGTCCTGACCATTTTCTTTCAGCGTGGCCGTATGTACCTGGGCGATAGAGGCGGATGCCAGGGGTTTGATATCAAAATCATCGAACCACTGTTCGACCGGACCGCCGAGAGATTTTTCGATTTGAGCTTTGGCCTTAGCGCCGTCAAAAGGCGGGACTTTATCCTGCAGTGCCGCCAGCTGGTCCGCAATTTCCGGCGGAAAGAGGTCCCGGCGGGTCGACAGCATCTGTCCGAGCTTGATCCAGACCGGGCCGAGTTGTTCCAGCGCCAGTCGTAAGCGCACACCCAGCAGTTCATCAGGATGACGATTCGGGATCCAGAAAACACAGCGGCGCCAGAAACGTAGCAGTAAAGTCAGGCGTGTCTTCGGGATAAGTTCATCCAGGCCATAGGACAAAAAGACACGAATAATGAAATAGAGTCGCCGAATCTCTCCAACCGTCATTTCTTCTCCCGTTGAGCCAGCCGCGCTTCCAGCAGGGCCAGCTTTTTGTCCAGAGCCTGAGTTTCTTCACAAAACCAGGCAACTTCAAGGGCACCGGGCGCAGCCTGCCACTCCTGAGTCAGTAGTTCACCCAGTTGCTGCTGTTTACCGGTGATCTCTTTACGCAGGAAAGAGAAAACACGCTGACCTGCCCGGCTGATCCCCTGCGCAGCCACATCCCCCACCAGAGGAGCGAGATATTCCGCGGGATCCAGTTCTGCCATATCGAGCAATGCAGAAAACTGCTGAATGACCTGCAAATCGCCCTGCACATCCAGCCGTTCCTGCTTAATCAGGGCCGTCAGATTCTGACGGTCCCGTAATTCCGGTACGACCGAGAATGCCAGAGAGACCGTACAGTCACTTTCATCCTGCCAGTCGGTCAGCACATCCAGCTGATGTTCACTGAATACCAGTACCAGCGGTTTCGGTAATTCACTGAATTTCAGCGTCAGCACTTTGCCTTTCAGCCGCTGGCGTGCCGCTTTCATGCCCCGGTCCTGATAAAGGAGTCGGTTCAGTGCGCTCTCAGCGCTTGCCGCCAGTAACAGCATGGGGTTCATCGCCATCGACATCAGAACTTATATCCGCGATGAAGGGCAACGATACCTCCGGTCATATTGTAATAAGAGGTATTTTCGAAACCGACATCATTCATCATGCCCTTCAGGGTTTCCTGATCCGGATGCATACGGATAGATTCTGCAAGATAGCGGTAGCTGTCTGCATCGCCAGCCACGATCTGGCCAATACGCGGTAACAGGTGGAATGAATAAGCATCGTAGGCTTTGCTTAATGGCTCAAGCAGGGGTTTGGAAAACTCAAGGATCAGCAGGCGGCCACCCGGCTTCAGGACACGGAGCATGGAGGCCAGTGCCTTCTCTTTTTCGGTCACGTTGCGCAGGCCAAAAGAGATGGTGATGCAGTCGAAATAGTTGTCAGGGAAAGGCAGCGCTTCTGCATTCGCCTGCACATAACTGACATTGCCGGAAACGCCTTTATTACGCAGTTTCTCCCGGCCCATTTTCAGCATGGAGCTGTTGATGTCTGCCAGTACAACCTGACCGGTTTCACCGACCAGACGGGAAAATTTTGCAGTCAGATCACCCGTGCCCCCGGCCAGATCCAGCACGCGCTGACCGCGACGTACGCCACTGCAATCAATGGTAAAACGCTTCCAGATACGATGGATGCCCATCGACATCAAATCGTTCATCAGGTCATATTTTGCTGCCACGGAATGGAACACGTCAGCAACTTTTTCAGCCTTTTCATTTTTAGCTACGGTCTGAAAACCAAAATGTGTTGTTTCCTGAGATTCATCTGCCATCGGTATTACCTGTTCTGTGATCAATACTGTCTGAAGTGTATCAGAGTCCCGAAGGCCGGGCACCTTACGGCGCCACTATTCAGAAACTCCCCGGGGATTTTCTTCATTGTCCCACGTATTCTCCGGGCCGACCAGTGAGGTTTCATTATCACCGTCGGTTTCCTGCGTCCCGGCCTCGAAAGAGAGCGCTTTTTCGGTGACTTTAGGATTGATCGGCCGGCGTATTTCCACGCCCAGATGACGGAATGCTTCCGTCCGCGCGACCAGATTACCCCGCCCTTCCGAGAGCTTCTTCATCGATTGCTGATAACTGTCACGGGCCTTATCAAGATGCGCTCCCAGGCTTTGCATATCATCGACAAATAATCGCATTTTGTCGTACAGCCGCCCCGCTTTTTCCGCAATATGCTGGGCATTCTGGCTCTGGTGTTCATAACGCCAGAGATTACTGATGGTACGCAGTGCCACCAGCAACGTGGTCGGACTGACCAGCATAATATTTTGCTGCAGGGCTTCGCTGATCAGTTCAGGTTGCCGGTCAATCGCCAGCAGAAAGGCCGGTTCGACGGGAATAAACATCAGTACATAATCCAGCGAACGCACACCAGGCAACTGCTGATAGTCCTTACGGCTGAGTAACCGGATATGCTGTCGTACCGCGGTCAGATGCTCCTGCAAGGCCAGCTCACGCACCGTCTCATCGTCGGCATTAAAGTAACGCTCATAGGCTACCAGCGTCATTTTGGCATCGATCACGACATCTTTTTTCTGCGGAAGATGCACAATCACATCCGGCTGATAACGTCCGTCACTGCGCTGAATGCTGACCTGGGTTTCGTATTCATGACCTTCCCGCAGACCGGAGGCTTCCAGTACACGGCCGAGGACCACTTCCCCCCAGTTACCCTGAATTTTGTTATCCCCTTTCAGGGCTCGAGTCAGGTTAACGGCTTCCTTCGCCATTTCGCTATTGAGTTTTTGTAACTGACGGATTTCATGTGTAAGCGTATGCCGCTCACGGGCTTCATGACTGAAACTTTCGTTGATTTGACGGCGAAACCCATCCAGCTGTTCACGCAACGGGGTGAGTAATCCCTGCAGACTCTGACGGTTTTGTTCATCAAACCGGCGGCCGCTGTTTTCGAAAATCCGCCCCGCCAGGTTTTCAAACTGCGCGGCCAGCCGCTGCTCACTGTTGAGCAGTAACCGCTGCTTTTCCTCTGCCGCCAGCCGGGTATCTTCTAACCGGGTCGTCGCTTCACGAAGCTCGGCTTCCTGAACGCGGTTGATTTCTGACTGATGGCGAACTTCAAGGGCCAGTTGCTCACTTTGCTCCCGCCAGTAAGCCAGCTGGTTCAGTTGCTCCTGCCGGGCACTCAGTGTGCTATAGACCTGTCGTAACTCCTGGTCTTTTGCCTGCAGACGTTGTTGTTCTGTAGCCAGGTCCTGATACAGCTGCGCCATCGTTTCCTGACGCACACGTAATTCGGCATCATTGGCGGCCAGCTGGTGACCTGTTCGTAATCCCGCGACTAACCAGCCCAGGCCTAAGCCTCCGGCCAGTAAGGCGATTGAAATGATAAGCTGCGTATCCACCCGCGTCCCCGTTATTCAGACTCACAGAGAAAAGGTAGAGTGGCACTGTATAGATGTCCAGATATTTCTGTTCTGCGACCAGAGACATCTGCCGGAGAATCCCGGCAGATGCTGTAAAGGAGAGGTCAGAGTAAGGCTTTGGCGGCCCTGACGACAATGCTCACGGCCTGGCTCTCTGTCTGTTTCATGGTGGCGCTATCCGGGATCTCTTTTTGTGTCCGGTTAACGATAACCCCGGCAACCATGCCGGCACGTAATCCCTGACTGGCACACATGGTGAGCAGAGTGGCCGATTCCATCTCATAGTTCAGCACGCCCATCGACTGCCACTCCTCCATAGAACCACGGAAAGCCTTCACGACTCTGCCGGAATAGGTGTCGTACCGTTCCTGGCCCGGGTAGAAGGTATCGGAAGATGCAGTCACTCCGATATGGGTGGTGGCGCCGGACTCATGGGCCGCATTGACCAGTGCTGTCGTACAGGTGAAGTCCGCCACGGCCGGATATTCCAGCGGTGCAAAGTGGAGACTGGCACCATCCAGTCGTACTGAAGCCGTGGTCACCAGGACATCACCGACGTTAATGCCAGGCTGGATGGCCCCGGTGGTTCCGACGCGCAGAAAGGTGCGGACCCCCAGCTGAGCAAGCTCTTCTACGGCAATAGAGGTGGAAGGCCCGCCAATCCCCGTGGAGCAGACCACCACCGGTTTGCCCCCGATAAAGGCCAGCCAGCTGGTGAATTCACGGTGGGACGCCAGCTGACGGGGCTCGTCCATCAGTTCAGCAATTTTTCTGACGCGTTCAGGATCGCCGGGCACAATCGCTAATGTGGAGCCCTGAAGATCGGCTTTCGTCAGCCCCAGATGGAAAACATCGGATTGCGACATATTAACCTCAATAAGCTACAGTGAATTATGCTGAAGATTGTACGCCAGAGGCGGTAAATTTGCGTGACAGAAATCAACCCGTCCGAAAAAACAGGCCTTTTCTGTCGCGGCCGGAGCGAATTAAGCTCCGGCTGGCGATGGCATTTAACGGGCGCCTGCGAATAGCGTATTTTTGGATGGCGGTGCAGTTTCTTTTGTTGAGGCAACGTTTTTCGCCAGATCCAGACATTGCTGACGACGCCATACCCCGGTTTTCACACGCTGAGTGATACTGTCAAAAATCACTTTGTACTGGCAGATAATATGATTTTCTGACTGCGGTAACTGCAGGTTAATATCATATTCCCACTGTGTCCCGCTATCGTCCTGATAAAGGGGTTTACCTAATAAAGCGGTGACTTGCTCACGGGTCATCTCCGGCCGGAGAGCACCGACCGCTGATAATTGCTGCTGAGTTCCCTGACG
The DNA here is from genome assembly GCF_039523755.1 of Tatumella terrea. Taxonomy (NCBI): domain Bacteria; kingdom Pseudomonadati; phylum Pseudomonadota; class Gammaproteobacteria; order Enterobacterales; family Erwiniaceae; genus Tatumella; species Tatumella terrea. The sequence goes on from NZ_BAAAFX010000016.1 coordinate 16,620, forward strand.
AACAAATTTTTCATCCAGCCGGGTGGGGCGTTTACTGACATCATGATAACTGTAGTGATCCGGGTTAGAGCGGTTATCAACAGGGTTATCATGCCAGAGGTTCGCACATCCGCTTAAAAGTAGTCCGAATGAGAAGCACAGGGCTCCTGCGGGTAATCGCATAACGTTTTTCATTATTATCTTCCTGGTATCGTCAGATTAGCGCTCATGCAGAGCTTCATTCACTTTATTCAGCGGTTTTGTCAGGTAGTCCCAAATGGTTCTGCTTCCCGTTTTAATATCCGTTGAAGTCACCATACCGGGAACAATCGGGAAATGTTTCCCTTTTGCATTCACTAAAGCATCGGAATCCGTCAGAACAAATACCCGATAATAGATATTTTCAGGTTTCACTTCGTCACGAATGGTATCCGGAGAGATGGTCACTACTTTCCCCTTTAACCCGCCATAAATCGAATAGTCATAGGCAGTGACTTTGACTTTTGCTTCCAGTCCCGGGCGAATAAAGGCAATATCTCTGGGAGAAATTCTGGCCTCCACCAGAAGCTGATCATCAAGAGGCACCATACTCATCAACGTGCCATTGGGTGGGATAACGCCGCCGATAGTCGTGACATCCAGAGATTTAATGATCCCGCGCACAGGTGCACGCAATGTCAGTTTATTCACGCTGGCCTGACGCCCGGCAACCACCGGTTGAAGCGCTCTGACCTCGGCATCCGCTTTCGCGAGTTCTTCCTGCGTTTTCACCTGATAACCGGTCTGAGCATCCGATATTCTGAGCTGCAAATCAGCACGGTCGCGTTCTTCTTTCAGTAAATCTACCTGACTGGCGGCGCCGCTGTTCAGTAAAGAACGGGTAATATTGATTTGTTTAGTCAGATAACTCAGCGAGTTATTCAGTGACGACAGAGTATCCGCCAGATTCTTACGTCTGGCATTAAACAGCGCTGTTTCGGACTGTATCAATTGCGGGTATTCATTTAACTCTGTAGGAAAAACCGGATGATCGGCCCCGGTCGCTTCGGCCCGTAAACGCGCACCGGCAGCTAATGCAGCCCTGTAGCGGGCGGCTGACTCTTCAAGGGAAGATTCACCTTGTGTAGGATCTAATTGCGCAAGAATGCTGCCCTTATCAACAATTTCTCCTTCATGAACATAGAGATCCGTTAATACGCCGCCATCGCGGGATTGAATTTTCTGATCCCTGAGCGTAGGGATCACCTGCCCGGGACCATTAGAGACTTCATCGACCTTACAAAACCAGGCCCAGATAAAAAAAAGCAACAGGAACAACGTAATAGTGATAATCATACGGACTGATGAGGTCGCCGATACTTCAGAAAAAGCGTCATCCGATGTTTCTTCTGCTACGGAGCGAAAACGGAATAATTTCATTTTTTCTCCCCTGCTGCAGACGTGGGCGTACCGCTTAACCGGCTAAGAACCTGATCCCGGGGTCCATCCAGCACTATTTTTCCGTTATCAATCACGAGAATTCTGTCTACTATCTGCAATACCGCCGGACGATGAGTTGCAATAATCAATGTACTGCTACCGGACATCGCTTTTAACTGCTGCATCACTTTCTTTTCTGCGATCTCATCCAGTGAGGCTGTCGGTTCATCCAGTAACAATGTTGAGGGGTTACGGAGCAATAAACGGGCCAATAACAGTGATTGCTTCTGGCCTCCCGATAATCCCCCTCCCCCTTCTGCCACGACGTGATCCCAGCCATCCTGTAAATGGGAAATAAACTCCCACGCACCGGCGGCTTTTAATGCCGCAATCAGTTCAGCATCGGTGCCCTGAGGGTAGCCCAGTAAAAGGTTTTCACGGATCGTTCCATAAAATAATCGGGCATTTTGTGTCAGAAAACTCACATCACGACGAACATCCGCCGGGTCGAGATGTGACAAAGTCACCCCATCCAGGATCACTTTTCCTGAGAAAGGTTCGATTAACCCCGCCAGGACCTGCAGTAATGTTGATTTCCCTGCACCATTTCGCCCTAAAAGAGCAATTCGTTCGCCCTGCCGGATATCCAGCTTAGCGACATTTAATACCGGACTCCCCGGAAGATAACCGAAGATCGCTTCACGAATTTCATAGTTACCACTCAGAGAAGGACGGCTGACCCTGGTCGAGTTCTCCGGGTTATCTATCGGCATCTTCATCAGTTTATCCAATGCCGCACTGCCCATTTTTGCCTGTTGCCAGCGATTCAGTAACTGGGCAATGCCCGATAATGGCGCTAACATTCTGCTGGATAATATCGAACCGGCAACCAGTACACCGGTCGTCATCTGACCGGAGATGACATGGGGAGCACCTAAAAACACCACAACGGCAAACGTGCTGCCCTGTACGGTCTGGATCCAGTTGTTTAATTTGCTGAGTAAATCCCTAAGCTTCAGCCCTGCATCGGCATTGACCGCATTATAATAATTCCATTTATTCAGAAAGCGCGGCTCAGCCTGAAGAATTTTTATATCCTCCATTCCTTGTACCGTCTCTACCAGCATCGCATTGCGTAATGAAGATTCTCTCATGCCGGCACGTACCAGTTCCCGAAGCTTGGGTTGTAATAAGATGCCAGGCAGCAGCAGCGCAACAAAGGCTAATAAAGGAACCACCACCAGCCACCCGGCAATTGACCAGAACACCAGAGAGAAGAGAATAAAGAACGGAAGATCGGCGACCGCAGCAATGGTGGTCGACGTCATCATGTCTCTGACGGATTCAAGCTCTTTTAATTGGGAGATAAATGCACCGGTCGACTGGGGACGGGCACTGCTTCGGATACGGAGGGCATGGTCAAAAACCCTGTCTGAGATCCTGAGGTCTGCTTTCTTCCCTAATAAATCGGTGATCCTGGTCCTTGCGCTGCGCATAACCCACGCAAACACTATCGATAACAATACACCGCCAAATAAGACATACAGCGTAGGCTCTGACTGCGCCGGGATCACCCGGTCGTAGACCTGCATTGAGAAGAGTACCCCTCCCAACGCCATCAGGTTGGTAATAATCGATGCCAGGAAAATGTAACCGTAGGATTTTTTATCCGAAAATACAATATCTCTGATCCAGTGTTTCTTAACCGGCTCCAGATAACTGTCTATCCGTGCATCGGCGGGGATATCCATAGGCCGCAGGATGGCAAGACGCCTGACTGAAGCCTGTAAGGCACCTATTTCAGTAACGGTTTCAGTCCCCTGATCACCACTGAATATCAGTGTCATCTGGTCCGATTTGACCCCTGTAATGACAGCGACCTGCCCATCGGTCAATTCAAGTACTACAGGTAAACGCCAGCTATTAATGACGGTCAGATCTGGCTCAATAAACCGCATTTTTAAGCCACTATGCTGAGCCAGTTTCCTGAGTTCTTTTTCATCACAGAGGCCCGTTATCCAGCGAGCTTTCACTCTCAGGTTTTCAGGGGAAACACTCAACTGAAAATGGATTGAAACATACTCCAGCGCATCGACCCATCCATCGATCAGTTGCGACTGAGATTTCTGGGAAGGCTCGTCCGTATATTCCGGATCTGATTTACTATTCATACTGTTACTCATCTTGAGAGTATTCACTAACCTGCATCAAACGACATGTTCAACTGTCTCTGAACGACTCACCAGAGTCGTCAATATCCCCTCCGGCATAACACCGGAGGGGGCGGCTGAAAATTAAACCGTATTATTATTCGAGGATAATTCATCCTCTTTGGCCAGCAATGCAGACGATGTTTCACTGGTCGTATGCAGGCTGTCGGTTGCCGACGACGATGAACCTGTCGTGGAAGATGCTGACGTCCCGGTCGATGACGTGGTTGTCGAACCGGTACTTAACAGAGACTGCAAGGCCGGTAACGTCTCTGTCGTAGACGATGTATCTGACGCCGACGCCAGATCACTGACATTTTCCAGAGAATAGGTACTCAGCAAAGCATCTGTCGTGGTCGTCTGCGTGTCCGCACTGTAACCCGGCAGATCGCCCGACGACGCAGCGCCCGTCACATTGATGTCAACGGTTTCGGTATTACTGTCTAACTGCCCATCATTCACCGTCACCGTTAACTGCCGGGTCCCTGAATCTCCCGTCGTACCGAAGCGCAGACCCTCCAGTAAACTATTCCAGTCACTGCTGCTTAATGATCCACTGGTTCCTGCCTTGAGGGTTAATGTCAGAGTACCATCGCCATCCGACGTCAGTGAATAAGACGCTTTGCCTGCTGTGTGAGTCGTCGCGTCCATTCCATTAATCCACAGCTGGTCACCACTTTTTCCGGACAACGTTATCGTGGCAGACTGAATAGTGTCATCTCCGTCACTGTCGCTGACACTGATATTAGGCAATACCGCCAGTTGTGAACTAGTGCTATCCGTACCTGAAGACGTGGAAGGATCATAAGTCAGGGTATGGCTATCACTGTCAGAAGTCGTTTCGGTCACCTGAGAAACACTGACTCCGGAAATCTGAAAGTCATCCGCAGGGCTGCCGGGGGCATCCCAGTTCAGGACCAGATGATCACTGACTCCTGTCTGCATCCCTTTCACCAGAATATGGGAAAGATCACTGTCGGTGACCGTTTGATCTTTCTGATACAAACGCCAGGTTTCAAACGGGATCGCCGTCGAGCCATCCAGCCAGGTTTTCCCGCCATCCAGTGAGACTTCTATCCCCTCAGAGAGCGTGATATAGGCATATTTCTCCGCATCGGCATACTCTGTTCCGGGCGTTGTTCCCGTGGTCGACTTACCTGGTGTGGTAATCGAAAATAAGGTCTGCGTTCCATAGGAGAATGAAAGCACGGCAGAGCTACCATCGTCCGTCCCTGACCAGCCATTATTCCAGCCAACCGTCAGATCCAGAACATCATTCGTGTTGAATGTCGTCGTAGCATTCATCGTGCCGGTATATGACCCCCCATCCGCGCTCAGATTCACCAGGTGATTAGTACTGTCATAGCTCGGCCACACACCTTTCCAGCCGGCGCTGGTCCAGTTGTTTTGCCAGGATGATGAGTTAAAACCACTGATATCAGTCCCGGGGGTGTAAGTCACTTCTGTGGACTGCGTAATTTCAATGACCGGCGCATGATCAAAGATCACTGAGGCTTCTGCCGTCGACTGACCATCAGATATGGTATAAGTCGCTGCAGGTATCGCTCCAACGTAGCCACTGACCGGCGTAAAGGTATACGCACCGTCGCTGCTAATGGTCAGGGTACCCACACCGCTGAGTGTTGCGGTCTCCCCCGCTTTCAATGTCTGGCCGTCCACAGAGAACTGCGTCACACTCAGCGTATCACCGTCTTTATCCGTATCATTGCTCAGCACATTACCACTGACCGGTGAATCCTTATCCACCGTGACATAATCGTTAACAGCCACCGGTGGCGTATTAATAGCCGTAAAGCTTAATACCGCCGAGGCGATTGCCTGGCCGTCGGTAATGGTATAGGTGGCTGACGGCACCGGTCCGGTATAGCCGGTGACCGGCGTAAAGGTATATGCCCCATCGCTGCTAATCGTCAGGGTACCCACACCGCTGAGGGTGGCGGTCTCGCCTGCTGTCAGTGTCTGCCCGTCCACGGTGAATCCGGTCACCGTCAGAGTATCACCGTCTTTATCGGTGTCATTACTCAGCACATTACCACTGACCGCCGTGTTTTCTTTCGCGGTTGCCGTGTCATTATTGGCTACCGGCGGTGTATTGATGGCACTGAAACTCAGTGTCGCGGAGGCTGTCGCCTGCCCGTCGGTGATCGTATAGCTGGCAGAAGGCACAGCACCGGTATAGCCGGTGACAGGTGTGAAGGTATAAGTCCCGTCACTGCCGATGGTCAGGGTGCCGACACCGCTTAGGGTCGCAGTCTGTCCCGCGGCCAGCGTCTGTCCGTCCACCGTGAACTGCGTCACCGTCAGGGTGTCACCGTCTGTATCCGTGTCATTGCTCAGCACATTGCCGCTCACCGCGGTATTTTCTTTCGCCACCGCACTGTCATCATTGGCCACCGGCGGCGTATTGGTATGCGTTTGAGTAATATCCTGAATAGTCAGCGTAGCCGTTGCCTCTGCCTGGCCATCGGTAACGGTGTAAGTTGCTGACGGCACAGCTCCGGTATAACCGGTGGCCGGGGTAAAGGTATAGGCACCATCACTGCCGATAGTCAGGGTACCTACGCCGTCCAGTGTCGCCGTTTCGCCGGCTTTCAGAGTCTGACCATCGATAGTGAACTGTGTCACCGTCAGCGTATCACCATCTTTATCAGAATCATTACTCAGCACATTACCCGTCGCAGGCGTATTTTCCTGCACGCTGATGGTGTCATCCTGAGGCGACGGCGGCGTATTGACGATATTACTGAAACTCAGTGTCGCGGACGCTGTCGCCTGCCCGTCGGTTATTGTATAAGTGGCTGACGGTACCGGCCCGGTGTAACCGGTCACTGGCGTAAAGCTATAAGCACCATCACTGCCAATGGTCAGGGTGCCCACGCCACTGATCGTGGCGGTCTGTCCCGCGGTCGCCGTCTGCCCGTCCACCGTGAAATTCGTGACAGTCAGCGTATCGTGATCTTTATCGCTGTCGTTGGTCAGTACATTCCCTGTCGTTGTACTATTTTTCTCCGGGGTCGCGGTATCATTTTCCGCAACCGGCGGCGAGTTGATCGAACTGAAGCTCAGCGTCGCCGAGGACGTCGCCTGCCCGTCGGTGATGGTATAGGTCGCAGATGGCACCGCCCCTGTATAACCGGTCAGCGGGGTGAAGGTGTACGTCCCGTCACTGCTGATGGTCAGAGTGCCGACACCGCTGATCGTGACGGTCTGTCCTGCGGTCACCGTCTGGCCGTCTACGGTGAACTGCGTCACCGTCAGGCTGTCACCATCCTTATCCGTGTCGTTGCTCAATACATTGCCGCTGACCGCGGTGTTTTCTTTCGCCACCGCACTGTCATTATTGGCCACCGGCGGGGTGTTGATCGTGCTAAAGCTTAGTATTGCCGAGGACGTCGCCTGCCCGTCGGTGATGGTATAAGTCGCGGACGGCACCGGGCCGGTATAACCGCTCACCGGCGTAAAGGTGTACGCCCCGTCACTGCCGATGGTCAGGGTACCCACACCACTGATCGTGGCGGTTTGTCCCGCGGTCACCGTCTGCCCTGCAACAGTAAACTGTGTCACTGTCAGGCTGTCACCGTCTTTATCCGTGTCATTGCTGAGTACATTGCCACTGACCGGGGTATTTTCAACTGTGGTCGCGTGGTCATTTACCGCTGTCGGCGCTGTATTCTTAATATCACTGAAATAAACGGTTGCCTGTGACGTTAGCTGGCCATCTGATACCGTGTAGGTCGCTGCCGGTACCGGACCCACATAGCCTTTCACTGGCGTGAATATATATTGCCCGCCGGCGCTGAAAGTCAGCGTACCTACACCGCTGATGGTCGCAGTCTCACCAGCCTTAAACGTCTGATTGTTAACTGTAAAGTCAGTGATCATTAACGCATCACCATCTTTATCACTATCGTTACCCAGCGCATTCCCGCTCAGAGTGGTATTTTTTTGTACTGTCGCATGATCATCAACGGCGTCAGGCGCATTATCAATGATGTCCGTGAAGCTTAACGTGGCCGAGGCGGTGCCTTGTCCATTGGTGATCGTATAGGTCGCGGTCGGTACCGGCCCTGCATACCCGATTTCCGGGCTAAACGTATAAGACCCGTTAGCATTGATCGTGAGCACGCCCACACCACTGATGGTCGCGCTCTCGCCGGCGGTCAGGGTCTGATTGTTCACAGTGAACTGTGTTACTGTCAGGCTGTCACCGTTTTTATCCGTGTCATTCGTCAGCACATTGCCGGTCACTACACTATTTTTTTCAGGATGAGCAACATCATCAGCAGCCACTGGCGGAGTCCTGGTGGCACTGAAGCTCAGGGTTGCAGATGCCGTTGCCTGACCATCGGTGATGGTATAAGTCGCCGTCGGGACGGCTCCTGTATAGCCCGCCACCGGCGTAAACGTATAGGCACCATCACTACCGATTTTCAGGCTACCCACGCCGCTGATGGTCGCGGTTTCACCGGCTTTCACCGTCTGACCGTCCACGGTGAACTGCGTTACCGTCAGGGTGTCACCGTCTTTATCGGTGTCATTGCTCAGCACATTGCCGCTCACTGGCGTGTCGCCATCGGTCACTGCATGGTCCGCTATCGCCACCGGTGGCGTATTAATCGCGCTGAAGCTCAGTATCGCTGAGGATGTCGCCTGCCCGTCGGTAATGGTATAAGTCGCGGACGGCACCGGGCCGGTGTAACCGGTTACCGGGGTGAAGGTATATGTCCCGTTACTGCTAATGGTCAGGGTGCCGACACCGCTGAGCGTCGCGGTTTCACCGGCTTTCAGCGTATGACCGTCCACCGAGAACCCGGTCACCGTCAGAGTGTCACCGTCCTTATCCGTGTCATTATCCAGTACATTTCCGCTGACTGCCGTATCCGCTTTCGTGACCGCATGATCATCTTCAGCTACCGGCGACGTATTTGAACCTGTCGCAATATCGGTAAAGTGCAGAACCGCAGTTGCCGTCGCCTGGCCATCGGTGATGGTATAGGTCGCTGCCGGTACCGCCCCGGTATAGCCGCTCACCGGGGTAAAGGTGTAATCACCCTTACTGCCGATGGTCAGGGTGCCGACACCGCTGAGGGTGGCGGTCTGTCCTGCGCTCACTACCTGCCCGTCAACCGTGAACTGCGTCACCGTCAGGGTGTCACCGTCCTTATCCGTGTCGTTACTCAGCACATTACCGCTCACCGCGGTGTTTTTTTCAGGGTATGCGATATCATCGGTTGCCACCGGCGGCGTATTGATCGCGCTGAAGCTCAGGGTGGCCGAGGACGTCGCCTGCCCGTCGGTAATGGTATAGCTGGCGGACGGTACCGCGCCGGTATAACCGCTCACCGGGGTAAAGGTGTAATCACCCTTACTGCCGATGGTCAGGGTGCCGACACCGCTGATCGTGGCGGTCTGTCCCGCAGCCACCGTCTGCCCGTTGACCGTAAACTGCGTCACCGTCAGGGTGTCGCCGTCTTTATCGGTGTCGTTGCTCAGCACATTACCGCTGACCGCGGTGTTTTCTTTTGCCACCGCACTGTCATCATTGGCCACCGGCGGGGTATTGATCGGACTGAAGCTCAGGGTGGCCGAGGACGTCGCCTGCCCGTCGGTGACGATATAGGTCGCGGACGGTACCGCCCCGGTATAACCGGTCACCGGGGTAAAGGTGTAATCACCCTTACTGCCGATGGTCAGGGTGCCGACACCGCTGATCGTGGCGGTCTGCCCCGCAGCCACCGTCTGCCCGTTGACCGTGAACTGCGTCACCGTCAGGGTATCGCCGTCTTTATCGGTGTCGTTGGTCAGCACATTACCGCTGACCGCGGTGTTTTCTTTTGCCACCGCACTGTCATCATTGGCCAACGGCGGGGTATTGATCGGACTGAAGCTCAGGGTGGCCGAGGACGTCGCCTGCCCGTCGGTAATGGTATAGCTGGCGGACGGTACCGCCCCGGTATAACCGCTCACCGGGGTAAAGGTGTAATCACCCTTACTGCCGATGGTCAGGGTGCCGACACCGCTGAGGGTGGCGGTCTGCCCCGCAGCCACCGTCTGCCCGTTGACCGTGAACTGCGTCACCGTCAGGGTATCGCCGTCTTTATCGGTGTCGTTGCTCAGCACATTACCGCTGACCGCGGTGTTTTCTTTTGCCACCGCACTGTCATCATTGGCCACCGGCGGGGTATTGATCGGACTGAAGCTCAGGGTGGCCGAGGACGTCGCCTGCCCGTCGGTGACGATATAGGTCGCGGACGGTACCGCCCCGGTATAACCGCTCACCGGGGTAAAGGTGTAATCACCCTTACTGCCGATGGTCAGGGTGCCGACACCGCTGATCGTGGCGGTCTGTCCCGCAGCCACCGTCTGACCGTTGACCGTAAACTGCGTCACCGTCAGGGTGTCGCCGTCTTTATCGGTGTCGTTGCTCAGCACATTACCGCTGACCGCGGTGTTTTCTTTTGCCACCGCACTGTCATCATTGGCCACCGGCGGCGTATTGATCGGGCTGAAGCTCAGGGTGGCCGAGGACGTCGCCTGCCCGTCGGTGACGATATAGGTCGCGGACGGTACCGCCCCGGTATAACCGGTCACCGGGGTAAAGGTGTAATCACCCTTACTGCCGATGGTCAGGGTACCGACGCCGCTGAGGGTGGCAGTCTGCCCCGCAGCCACCGTCTGACCGTCGACCGTAAACTGCGTCACCGTCAGGCTGTCGCCGTCTTTATCGGTGTCGTTGGTCAGCACATTGCCGCTGACCGGGGTATTTTCCTGCGCGGTTGCCGTATCATCGGCAGCCACCGGCGGGGTATTGATCGGACTGAAGCTCAGGGTGGCCGAGGACGTCGCCTGCCCGTCGGTGAC